>MEKI01000163.1 GCA_001766905.1 Acidobacteria bacterium RBG_13_68_16 | reverse complement strand
CCCGCGTGAGGTGCGGCAGGCCCTCGATGAGCTTGCGGAAGAGGGGCTGCTGCAGCGCGACGGCGAGGCGGCTTATCGCGTCGCCGCGATGACCTCGGAGCGGCGTCGCGCGCTCGCGGAGCGCCGCCTCCTCGACGACCTGCGGGCGCAAGAGCTGTCATTGCGGGAGCTGGAGCTCGCGCGCGACATCCAGCGCCGGCTCCTGCCGCCGCCACGCATCGAGGGCAAAGGCCACACTGTGATCTCGCGCAGCTTCCCGGCACGTTTCGTGGGGGGGGACTTCTACGACGTGCTGCGCCATGCGGACGGCACCATCGGTGTCGTTGTAGCGGACGTTGCCGGCAAAGGGTTCGGCGCGAGCCTTGTCATGGCCTCGGTGAAGGCGATGACCCCGTTCATCGCCGCCGAGCGGGGTGTGGCGGAAACCCTCGCCGAGCTGAACCGCCGCCTGTGTGCGGAGCTGGGCAGGGGGCAGTTCGTTGCGCTGGCGTACGCCCGCATCACCCCAACGTCCGGGGTGGTGGAACTGGCCAACGCAGGCATGCCCGACCCGTTCGTCGTCCGGCGCGGCGGGCCCGTGACTGCACTCGAGGTCCCCGGTCCGCGACTCCCGCTCGGGATCCGCACGGAGCTCCGCCACGAGTCCGTCACTTACCAACTGGACCGAGACTCGCGACTGCTCCTCTTCTCGGATGGCATCCCGGAGGCGCTGCGGCCGTCGGGCGAGCCCCTCGGATACGACGGCCTGGCCGGGATTCTCGTGCGCTCGGTCGTGCACCCCGCGGGCCCGCTCCCGGCGGAACAGTGGCTCGACGACATACTCGACGAGGCGCAGCGCGCAACGGGCCCTGCCCTCGATGACGACTGGACCGCGGTCGTGGTCGAGTGCGACGGGGGTGGGGAGGGGTAATGGACCTGCTCCTGCACCTGTCCGAGCTGTCGCCCGAGCCGCTTCACGGCCAGATCTCGCGGCAGATCCGCGCGCGGATCCTGGCGGTGACGCTCGCCGGCGACGAGCCGCTGCCGTCGATCCGAGCTCTGGCGCGCGATCAACGGGTCAGCGTGATCACGGTGCAGCGGGCGTACGAGGACCTGGAGCGGGAAGGCCTGATTCGGTCCCGCCCCGGCAAGGGGTTCTTCGTGGCTTCGATTCCCGAGGAAAGGAAGCAGGACATGGCCGAGGAAAGGTTCGAAGAGGCCCTCGCGCGGCTCGTCACGGAGAGCGCCGCCGAGGGGCTCGATGAGGCGCAGATCCGCGAGGTGTTCGAGCAGGTGCTGCGCACGAAGGGAGGCGCGCGATGAGCAGCGTGCCAGCGTTCGCCCTCACGGGGGTCGTGAAGCGGTACCCCGGGTTCACACTCGGGCCGCTCGACCTGACGCTCGACCCGGGGACCGTGGTGGGATTTGTGGGTCCCAATGGCTCCGGCAAGACGACCACGCTTAACTGTATCGCGGGTCTCGTGGTCCCGGAGGCAGGGTCCGTGGACGTTTTCGGACACCCCGCGGATCACCGCGCGCCGGCGTGGAAAGCCGACATCGGCGTGGTCGGGGAAGCGCACGGGTTCTACCAGGGCTGGACGGCAAATGAGAACCTGCGCTTCCTGTCCGGTTTCCACCGTGGCTGGTCGGACCAGCGCGTCAAGCGCCTGGCCGATCGCCTCGGCCTGCCGCTCGACAAAAAGGTGGAGCAGCTCTCGAAGGGCCATCTCGCCAAGCTCGCGATTGTGGCGGCGCTGGGCCACGGACCACGCCTGCTCCTGCTCGACGAGCCGACCGCGGGCCTCGACCCGGTTGTGCGCGCCGAAGTCCTCGACGTCCTCTGGGAGGTGCTGGAGGACGGGGAGCACGCGATCTTCTACTCCACCCACGTGCTCTCCGACATCAGCCGACTCGCCGACGAGCTCGTGTTCCTGCGCGAGGGGCGGGTGCTCCTGCGAAGCGCAAAGGACGACCTCACCGAGCGCTGGCGCCGCATCTCGTTCCGGCTCGCCGTCTCCGACGTCACGGTCGCCTCCGCGGTCGAGTACCGCCGGGTTCGCGCGGAGCACCAGGTCGTGACCGACGACGGCGAGGCGACGCTTGCCCACCTGCGAGAGCTTGGAGCGGAGGCGATCGAGCAGTCCCGCATGACCATCGACGAGATCGCGGTGGCGATCCTCAAGGGAGGCAACCATGTGGCGGCTCCTTAGGGAAGGGGTTCGCTTCTACCGGCCGGTCCTGCTGACCTCGTGGGGGTTCGGCGCCGGAATCTTTTTCCTCGTCCTCGCCCTCATTGCGGTAGTTGGATCTGTCCGCGATCTCAACGCAATGGCAAGGGCCGGGGTGCAGCTTCCGCTTGCCATCCTCGTTGCCTCGGTGGTCGCCGGCTTCATCGCGATCGGAACCGAGAGAAGCGAGAACAGGGTCCGCATGCACCTGATGCTTCCGGTGCCGATCAACCAGGTCGCGGTCGCCCGCGTCCTGCTTCCGACGGCGCTCATGATCCTTGGCCTGGTCGCGTCGCACGTCCTTTTCGCCCTTCTGCTCGCGATTGAGGGCTCGCCGGTCCTGTCCCCGCGCCACGGCAACGTGGACTTCATCGGCATGCAGCTCCTGTTCTGGGTCCAGGTGGGCCTTGCCGTCCGGGAGGTCATCGAGCTCCGCCATCGTGTGAGCTGGCAGGGCGCCCTTGGTTCGAAGGCCTTGCTGGTCACCGCGGTCGCCGTCATGGCCGTGATCCAGTTGGGGCCCTGGCAGAGCGCTGTTCTCCGGGCTGCCGGGGCGGCAGCTCTGGCCGTGCTCGTCATGACATTCACCGTTGTGCTGTTCCGGCGTCGCAACGTCTTCACGAAGTAGCGACCACCGCTGCACTGAATACAACGAGGTTGCTGTACTGAGGGCGTGCCCCACAGAACCTTTAAGGGGCGGGGAAACCGGCACGGGAATTCGGGTACTCGTGGATCGTTTCTTGATCCCAGGGCGAGCCAAACGGCTCCGAACCCAGGGGAGAGAATCATGGCCAGCAAGGCGAGCAAGGTGGAACCAATTCCCCACGGCATGCGCACCGTCACGCCGAACATGACGATCACCGACTGCGCGAAGGCGATCGAGTTCTACAAACGCGCGCTCGGCGCGGAGGAACTCGACCGGATGATGGCGCCGGATGGGAAATCCGTCTGGCACGCGATGCTCAAGATCGGCGACTCGGTGATCTTCATGGCCGACGAGATGGCAGGGATGTCTCCTCCGTCGCCGGGTCCGGGCCGCCCGTCGCCGGTGCGCATGTGGCTGTACGTGAACGACTGTGATGTAGCGCTCAAGCGCGCCGTGGACGCCGGCGCCAAGGCGACGAAGAAGGCGGAGGACATGTTCTGGGGTGACCGTTGCGGCGCCGTGAAGGATCCGTTCGGTTATGAGTGGACCCTCGCCACCCACATCAAGGACATGACGAAAGAGGAGATGCGACTCGCCGGCGAGGAGTTCGCCAGGAAGATGGCCAGCGGCCAGTAGCCGCTCGCGGTCGTTCGCGGGCCTTGTTTCCTTCAAGCGCGCCCCGCGCGTGCTCTCCGACACCAGCGGTATAGACCGGTGTGCATGGAGTGCGTGCCCCACTTTGATTGTCCAGACTGGCCGCTCCTACCTCCGCATCGCCACCAGTAGGCCGTCGCGGATCGGGACCAGCGAGGTGATCCAGGCGGGGTCCTCGGCGAGGCGCCGCGTCAACTCCCTGACGCCACGCGTGGCCTCCGACCTGTCGGCGCGCTCGAACACCCGCCCGTGCCACAGCGCATTGTCCACGATCAGCACGCCGCCCGGCCGCAGCTTGCCCTCGATCACCGCCAGGGAGTCCGGGTATCGCTCCTTCTCGATGTCGTTGAAGATCAGGTCGAACAGGCCCTCCGCCCGGGCGAGCGCCTCAACAGCCTCGCTGACCTGGAAGCGCACGATCCCGTTGAAGCCGAGCCGGGCGACGTGCTTGCGGGCGCGGGCGGACAGATCCTCGTCCCAGACAACGTGGTGCACCTCGCCGCCGCCGTTCTCTCGCACCGCACGGGCGAACCACGCCGTCGAGTACCCGTACCCCGAGCCCAGCTCGAACACACGCCGCGCCCTGACCATCCGAGCGATCTGGTAGCAGAGCTGCCCGGCCGCCGGTCCCACGATCGGAAACGAGGTCTCCTTGGCGTGCGTCTCCATCGTGCGCATCTCCGCGTCCCGCTCCGGAACAAGGGCGGCGCAATGCCGCTGCACCTGCCCCCAATTCATCTCGTCCCGCATGGCACTCCTCTCGGTGCGGATAACGGGGGCGGCCGCCCGGCTATTCGCCCGTCATGCCCGCGGCCAAACAGGCTCAAGCCGATTCCGCCCCGAGGTGCTAGGCTGCCACGACCCAGGGGACCGAGGAGCGATCATGGGAGATCCAACCGTGCCGGGGAGGGGGAGCGAGGGCCGGACCCCGTTCGACGATGGCGATCTCTACGACGCGGTGTTCAGTGGCTTCGGCTTCGACCTCGACTTCTACCTGGACCTTGCCACGCAGGCGCGCGGCCCAGTGCTCGAGGTCGCCTGCGGAACCGGGCGGATCTTGCTTCCGTGCCTCCAGACCGGCGTGGACATCGAGGGCCTTGACCTTTTCCCGTCAATGCTCCAGACGCTGCGCAACAAGGCGGCGGTGCTCGGACTGCACCCGACCGTTCACCACGCCGACATGCGCACCTTCGCCCTGCCGCGGCAATACGCCCTGATCTTCGTCGCCTTCAACGGCTTCGTCCACTGCCTGACCACCAAGGACCAGCTCGACGCCCTGCGTACCTGGCGCGGCCACCTCGCTCCCGGCGGGACGCTCGTGTTCAACGTCTTCTACCCGGGGCGGGAGTACCTCACCGGCCCCGAGGGCACGCCCGTGCTCGAGCTCGAGACCCGCCACCCCGCAACCGGGCTCCCGGTGCGCATCTACGACACGCGCACCTTTGACCGTGTAGCGCAGATTCAGCACTCCCAGATCGAGATCCAGGAGCTGGACGCCGAGGGGCACGTAATGGTTGTGCACCGCTCCGAGAACGACACGCGCTGGACGTTTAAACCCGAGATGGACCTGCTACTGGGCGCTGCGGGCTACCCCCGATGGCAGATCTACGGCGGATTTGACCGCCGGCCGCTGACCCGAGACGACGACCAGATGATCGTATTCGCTTGGGAGGACTGAACGGGACCCGCTGCACGGCGCTGCCGATCGCGCGGCTCCTGCGCACACCTCTCCGGCGCGATGGTGCTTGAGCGGCGGGAGCGTGGCATAGTGATCCCCGCGACACGCAGGCGAGGAGCACGGGATGAGAACGGTCTCCTGGAATGACGGACGGGTGGTACTGGTCGATCAGACCCGGCTGCCGCAGCGGTTCGATCTGATCGAGACCGACGATCTCGAGAGGATCGCGCTCGCCATCCGCCGGCTGGAGGTCCGCGGCGCACCGGCGATCGGGGTCACCGCGGCGTACGCAATGGCGTTGGCCGCGCTCCAATCGCGTGCGAAAGACGCCGAGGAGATACTCGCCGATCTGGAGAGGGCGCGAGCGCTGCTGGCCGCCACGCGGCCGACGGCCACGAACCTGTTCTGGGCGCTGGACCACATGATGGCGTTCGCAAACGAGCAGATCGCAGCCGGAATGGAGGACCTGCCCGAGGCCATGCTGGCGGAGGCGCAGCGCATGGCCAATGACGACGTCGCGGTCAATCGCCGGCTGGCGGAGATCGGCGCGGAGCTGATCCCGGATGGGGCGCGCATCCAGACGCACTGCAACTGCGGGCCGCTGTGCGCGGTTGACCTGGGAACCGCGATGGCGCCGGTGATCTACGCCCACCAGCAGGGGAAAAAGGTCCACGTGTTCACGGACGAGACCCGGCCACGGCTGCAGGGCGCGAAGCTCAACGCCTGGGAGCTGGCCCGGGCCGGAGTTCCCTACACCCTGATTACCGACAGCACGGCAGGCTGGCTGATGAGGCGGAAGATGGTGGACATGGTGATGATCGGGGTGGACCGGGTGGCCGCCAACGGCGATACCGCCGCGAAGATCGGCGTGTACGGCCTGGCAGTGCTGGCGCACCACCACGGAATCCCGCTCTACGCGGTCTCCCCCACATCAACGATCGACATGGCGATCGAGAGCGGGGCGCAGATTCCGATCGAGGAGCGCGATCCGGACGAGGTGCGCAGGGTCAACGACACCTGGATCACCATGCCGGACGCAAACGTGTTGAACTACGCTTTCGACGTCACACCGAACGAGCTGATCACGGCGATCGTCACCGAGTTCGGGATCGCGCGCCCGCCGTACCGGCAGGCGTTTCGGTCTCTCTTCAACCGTTAGTCCGGAGGCGCGCATGGCGACCAAAACCGGGTTCATTACGGGAACGGGGCTGTACACCCTGCCGGGGGCGACCGATGTCCGCCCGCAAGAGGTAGCCACTCCGTTCGGCGACGTCTACGTCGAGCTCGCCTCCCTGGGCGACCACGATGTCGTGTTCATCCCGCGCCACGGCAAGCGGCACACCATCTCGCCCCGGGAGATCAACTTCCGCGGCAACCTCTGGGCTATGAAGGAACTGGGGGTTGAGCGCATCCTGGCGACGAGCGTCTCCGGCTCTTTGGTGTCGGCGTGGGGGCCGGGCACGCTGGTCCTCGTCAACCAGTTCCTCAACTTCACCGACGGGCGCGCCGAGACGTTCTATCCGATGAACGGGAAGCTGGCCCACGTGGACGTCACCGACCCGTACTGCCGGACGCTTCATGAACAGCTCGTCGCCACCGCCGAACAGCTTCGGATTCCTCTCGAGAGCGGTGCGACGTACGTCTGCATGAACGGCCCGCGTTTCGAGACCCGGGCGGAGGTCGAGATGGTCCGCCGGCTGGGCGGGCACCTCCTTGGGCAGACCAACTACCCCGAGTGCGTCCTCGCCAGGGAGCTGGCGATCTGCTACGCCACGGTCGGCATCGTCAGCAACTTCGCTGCCGGGATGCAGCTCACCGTAACCGCGACCGAGGTCATCGAGAACATCAGGAAGTGCGGCGACACGGTCGGCGCCCTTTTCGGGGCGCTCGTGCGCGACCACCCGGAGCAC
>MEKI01000162.1 GCA_001766905.1 Acidobacteria bacterium RBG_13_68_16 | reverse complement strand
AACCCAACCACCCACCCGCGCGCTCTAGACCCCCGAACCCCCACGCTCGCTGCAAGTGAATTGCAGCTCGCTCGTCCCATTGCGGGGGTCCGCGCTCAGCCCGGCCACCCAACCCCAAAGCACGATCTCGAGATCGTGAGGCTTTCGCTCCAGGCCTTCAGGCCTTCACGCCCTCCCCACCCCAGAAAGGGTAGAAGCAGTACCACTGCGCGGGGAACTCGCGGATGCGGCGCTCCAGGATCGCCGTCCACGCCTGCATCGCTGCGAGCGCATGCGCCTCCACATCACCGTTTCCTCCGACCGAGAACGGTTCCTCGTAGATTACGCGGAAGCGCCGGTCCGGGGCGAGGAGGAAGAACGTCGGCAGCACCAGGGCGCCCGTTCGCGCCGCGAGCATGAACGGTCCCGGTGGGAACTTTGCGGTTGCGCCGAAGAACCGAACCGGCCAGCCGTGGCCGGAAAAGTCGCGGTCGCCGTGCGCTGCGACGATGCCTCCGTCCTCGAGGATGCGCAGCGCGGGAACCGCCGAAAATGGGGACGCATCCACCGGGATGCCGTGGACGTTGCCGCGCAGCCGCATGCGCGTGCGGAACTCCTCGGCGGTCGCGAACCGGTCGCGCCAGTAGAGAACGTGCACCGGCTCGAAGTGGGTGCCGAGACCGACCGCACCCACCTCTGGGTTGCCCATGTGGGCGGTCAGCAGCAGCGTGCCGCGCCCGGATGCGCGCACCGCCTGGAAGTGCTGTTCACCTTCGACTGCCTCGACGTTCGCCTGAAACCGCTCGGGGGACAGCTGCGACCAGCGGAAGAAGTCGATCCAGTGGTAGGCGTGCTGGTACCCCATCTCCCAGGCGACCCGCCGCACCTTCGCGTGATCCGCGGGGAGGCCGAGGATTTGACTGAAGTTGCCCTTGACCGCCCGTAAGTACTTTGGGCGCACGATGTTGAACGGGAGCATGACAAGGTTGCGTGCCATCCAGTACATCAGGCTGAGCGGCCAGCGGATGGACGCCCACACCAGGGTCGGGATCCAGAAGCCGAAGTAGAGGCGGTAGAACGCCTGGAGGATGCGGGGGGAACCCGCCATCTTGAACTGCACGCCGGCGATTCTATCAGCGCGTGACGGGCTCGGAGAGGAACACCAGGAGCGCGCCGCCCTCCACGCGGATTTCCGTGCGGTCGCCCTCCGAGAGGTTTGAGACGCCTGTCCTTCCAGCCAGGTCGAGGGGCTCGCCGTGCAGCTCCCAGTGCAGGCCTCTCGTAAACACCCTCTCGCACCGTCCGACCGGCATGAGCGAGATCCCCTGCCCAGTGGTGGTCGCGAGCTCCGTTTTATCGACGACCGGCACGACTCGATGCCGCTCGTCGCGAAGCTCGAGCGAGCCTCGCGCGGCCCAGCGTACCAGCAACGCCAGGTTCTCGAGGTCGTGGTCGAGCCTCCCGCCGGTGGCGGCGAGCACGATCACCTGCCGGGCGCGGCGCTCGTCAAAGGCAAATTCGAGCGTCTTGTGGAGGTCGGTGAAACCCTGGTCGGCGCGCAGCACCATGCGGTCCTCGCCGACCCAGCTCCGCACCCCGGGGACAATCGAGTCGAGATCCCCCACGACGGCGCCGGGTCGCACGCCGATTCTGGCGAGGTGGTTGGCGCCGCCGTCGGCGGCGAGCACGCACTCCGCTGCTCGCACGATCTTGACGAACGGCGCGCACCAGCGCCACGGCGCGTTGGCCACCACGACCGTCGCTCGCATAGGCGCATGCTACACTTTTTGGAGATCTTGGGGAGGTCACGATGACCAGAAAGGTCGCCGGGATGAGCCTCGTCGCGCTCTTCCTCATCCTCTCCGGCTCTTCCGCCATCGCCCAGATCAACCCGCTCCCCTTCGGCATCATCATCGCGGAACAGTCGCGCCCCTCGTTCTCGGTCGTGGGTGCCGGCGCGCGCAGCGCCGGCATGGGTGGTGCGTTCACCGCGCTCGCGGACGACGCCGCCGCGGCCTCCTTCAACCCGGCCGGGCTTGCCTTGCTCGTCAAACCGGAGGTCACGGTCGTGGGGGTGGGGACACGGCGGACGGACCTCTATCGAGGTTTCATCGCCATCGACGCCCAGCGCAGGGAGGGCTACGGCGACTCGCAGGTGGCCTTTGACACCACCGACCTCAACTTTGCCGCTTTCACGGTTCCGTTCGAGGTGGCCAGGCGGAACCTGTGCGTCCAGCTCTCGTACCACAAGGCCATCGATTTCACCTACAGCGGCGACCGGAGCTTCGGGGCGGCCAGCCTCACAACCGGAGTTGTCGATGCGTACTACCGGCAGTTCGTCGAGCAGTCGGGCGACATCCACACCTACAGCCTGGCGTTGGCCTACGAGCTCACCCAGCGCCTCTCCCTGGGCGTGAGCCTGTCGCGTTGGGAGGGGAGCTGGACCTTCGCCACTCTCGACGTCCAGCACGATGTCGCGTCCGGCAGCGACAGCTACTTCGCCTACCAGCAGAACAACCACCTCGAGGGTTGGAACTGGAACGCGGGTGCGCTGCTCCGGTACCGCTACCTCAACGTCGGTGCAATGTATCGCTTCGACTTCGACGCGGACTACGCCTTCGATTCGGCTCTGGCCACCAACATTTCGACCCCGCTCACCGGCGAGCCCAGGCTGCGCCGCCCGCTGCACTGGCCGCGCTCGTGGACGGTAGGGATCGCCGTCAAGCCCACCGACACCTGGCACATCACCGCCGACTATGCGCGCTACGACTGGTCCAAGATGGAGATCAAGAACCTCGGCGAGAGCGGAACGGACCGTTACAACTTCTTCGACTTCCGGCTCTCGGACCAGACCACGACCCCTGACATCGGCCAGTGGCGGTTCGGCAGCGAGTTCACGTTCTTCGCGGGGCGCACGCTGATGGCGCTGCGCGGCGGCTACTTCCGCGAGGGGCAGCCGCAGCGGCTCGCGTTCTCTGGGCACCAGAGCACGGTGGACGGATACTCGGGGGGGTTCGGCATCAAGGTCGGGCGCTTTTCCGTGGACCTCGCCTACCAGCGGCGGCAAGGGACCGAGCTGCGAGCCCAGTTCATCGATCCACGCCAGATCGCCTCCGGAAAGTTGCAGGCCACCGCCAAGGGCGAGGTGAGAACCACCGACCAACGCCTTTACCTGGCCCTGCTCTACCAGTTTCCCTCCAGCGAGGGGGTCAACAAGGTGCTGCACTTCCTGTTCGTCGGGCCCAACGAGAACAAGGGGCAGGATGCGCCCTAGGGCCCGGCCGGCCACTCTTGCCTGCTCCCTCGTCTTCCTGCTCGCGACGGCGCACGCCGCGGCGGCGTTGCAGTGGTACGAGCGCTACGAGCGCGGGCTGCAACTCGAGAAGAAAGGCGCCTGGGGCGAGGCCTTCGAGGAGTTCCAGGCCGCGGCCCAGGTCATGCCGATCCCCGCCAGGCGTGTCCTCACCTACGGCCGCAACTTTATCTTCGATTACGACCCCCACTACCACATGGCGCTCTGTTTGGTCGAGCTGGGCCGCCCGCGCCTGGCTGCGGCGCAGCTCAGGAAGTCCGCGAACGCACGGGTGACGCCGCCCGAGCGGGTCCAGGAGTTGTGGCGGCGCATCGAGGGCATGGCGGAGGAGAGGGGGACGCCATCGACTCGAACCGCCCGCCCAACGACCGGCAACCTTCTGGTGCAGAGCGACCCGCCCGGGGCCCGCATCCTCGTGGACGGGATCGCCCAGGGCACGACGCCGCTCGGACCGTTGCCTCTCGCGGCGGGTCTGCACGTGGTCCGTGCCGAGGCGCCAGGGTTCAGGGCGGTCGAGCAACGCGTCACGGTCACGGTGGGGGAGAGCGCGACGCTGGTGATCACCCTGGTGGCGAGCCCACCAGTGCCCGTAGCGGCCGCTAGCCCGGTGCCGTTGCCGACGCGGCAACCGGCGCTCCAGACCCAACCGGCGACACCGGTTCCGGCCAGGGCGGCGGAATCGCTCCTGCCCGCGGCGGTCATCGCCGAGCCCACGGCGGCGTTCCTGCAGCCGGTTGCCCCGCCGCCCGCCTCACCGGTCGCGGTGCGCACCATCGAGATCCCGGAGGGGATGGGGTTCCCGAAGGCGCCGATTGGGCTGGCGGCCCTGGTGCTCCTGGCGCTGACGGGCGCGCTCTGGCTGCGAGGTGTTCGGAAGCGACAGGCACTCCGGCCCGCGCAGACCTCTCCGACGCGTGTCCTGGAGCACGCCACCACGCTGATCGAGACCGGGGCCAAGCTTGGCGGGTACGAGCTGCAAAGCGTGCTCGGCCGGGGCGGGATGGCGACCACCTACCGTGCCCGTCGCACCGGGGACGGGCAGACGGTGGCCGTCAAGGTCCCCCACGACGGGTGCCTCGCCGAGGAGAGGTTCATCGCCCGCTTCCTACGCGAGGGCAAGCTGGGCGAGCAGCTCCACCACCCCAACATCGTCCGTATCTACGCCGCGGGGGAGGAGAAGGGGCGGCCTTTTCTCGCGATGGAGCTTGTCAGCGGCCGCACGCTCAAGGAGCTGCTGCGCCAGCACGGCCCTCTGCCCCCGCGCCGCGCCCTCGAGATCGCGCGCGACATCGCCGAAGCCCTCGACTACGCCCACGCCAAGGGCGTCATCCACCGTGACCTCAAGCCCGAAAACGTGATGGTGTTGCCTGACGGGACGTTGAAGGTGATGGATTTCGGCATTGCGCGCCTCTCCGACCAGCCTGGTCTGACCTCCTCCAACCTGTTCCTCGGCACGCCGCTCTACGCCGCGCCGGAGATGGTGGACCCCAAGAGTATCGACCATCGCGTGGACCTCTACGCGCTTGGGATCATCCTCTACGAGATGCTCGAGGGCGTCGTGCCGTTCAACGCGGACTCCCCGTACCGCGTCCTCGAGATGCACATGAGAACACCGCTCCCGGCGCGGGAGGCGCTCCCACACCCGGTCCCCGCGAGGATGTGGGCGGTGGTGCAGCGCCTGTGCGAGAAGGATCCCGCCGCGCGTTACCCCAGCGCCGAGGTCCTGCTCGTGGAAATGAACCGCCTCCTCCAGAGCTTCTCCGAACTGGAGGCCGGTGACGTCTTCTAGCGGACGGACCAGGGTGGTGCAGGCCCTTCTGGTGGGCAACGAGGTCGTCGTGATATGGGGCGACGGCCATGAGTCCTACTACCCGGGCGCGACGCTGCGAAAGGCGTGCAGCTGCGCCGCCTGCAAGGGCGAGCAGCACCTCTTCGGCCGCGCGACGCTTCCGACCCTCAAGCCTCTCAGGCCAGAAGCCTTCATCCCTGTCGCGACCCAGCTCATCGGCAACTACGGCCTGAAGGTCACCTGGGGCGACGGCCACGATCACGGGATCTACGCCCTCGACGGGCTCCGGGCAACGTGCCCCTGCGAGGAGTGCCGCACCGCAGGAGCCCGCGGCTGATCGCCGCGCCGACGCGCACCCGATTCGGGTCAGCCGGAACGCCACACGGTGCGCGCCCGGGCAACTTCGCGACCATCGCGCTCGCGCACCAGGCGGTGCAGAAACGTCGCAGACTTGCCCGAGGTCCGTTGCACCTCGACGGCGATGCGGTCGCCGCGAACGGCCTCGGTGCGAAACTCGATCTCGAGCCCTGCAAGCGAGCTACCGAGCACGACTTCATCGGGGAGCGCATCGAGCGCCCAGCCGATCACGCTCACGTTGTTGGCGTGGCGGTTCATATCGAGGTCGGAGAACCGCACCTCGAACGTCCTTGCGCCCTTGGCGTCGCTCACCTCGGGAAGCTTGGCGAACGGGTCCGCGAGGACGCGCTCCGGCGTGCTGCGCGCCATTTCCTCCAGCGCGTTCGGCGGTCGGATCGGTCGCCGCGCGACAAGGTCCAGCAGCACCCATCCCGTGGTCGCGATCCCGAGCTCCCCTTCACTCGAGTCGGTGATGCGGAACTCGCGCACCCCGTACAGCCTGAGGACTCCGGCGTGCCACGTCACGATACGCACATCGTCGCGCCACCCAGGCAGGCGATGCAGGCGGAGGTGGAGGCGCGACAGCACCCAGGTGAGCCCCCTTGGTGCCAGGTCATCGACCGCCCAGCCGAGCGCGGTGACGTGGTTGCCCGCGGTCTCCTGCAGCCAGTTACACACCGTAGCTACCGAGGCTTTTCCCGAGACATCTACCTCGTATGCCCGCACCCTGAAGCTCTCCGTCCACTCCGGAGGAGCCTGGTCCACGTGAGTTCCTCCCAAGTGTGTGAATGGTAGCTGGTTTTCCCGTTGCCACCCGGGCTGCGGCCAGGTTCGCGGCTCGCGCCGCCTACGCAGGGCCGCGGCGAAACGCGTGTAGCTGCGCCGCCGCCGTTGGGCCTATCGCAAGGCGCGCGAACCGGCCGAACCGGACTGTAGCCAGAGGCTACACGAGGATTCGAGCCGGCGAGCGCAACACAGCGAGAGGTCCGACGCCGGCGGCGCCTAGTAGGCGTGGCGGTGGCGCAGGACCCGCACCATCGTCAGCCACATGATCTTGACGTCGAGCGCCAGCGACCAGTTGTCGATGTAGTAGAGGTCGTAGGCGATGCGCTTGCGGATTGAGGTCTGCCCGCGCAGGTCGTGGACCTGTGCCCACCCCGTGATGCCGGCGCGCACGCGGTGGCGCGACATGTACTCCGGGAAGCGCTGGCGGAAGCGCTCCACGAACTCGGGCCGCTCCGGCCGCGGCCCCACCAGCGACATGTCTCCGCGCACCACGTTGAGAAGCTGCGGCAGCTCGTCGAGCGAGGTGCGTCGCAGCCAGATACCTGCCCGCGTCGTGCGGGGGTCGTTGGGGACCGCGAAACGTGGTCCCGTGGACTCCTCGGCGTTCGGGATCATGGTGCGAAACTTAATGATCCGGAAAGGCTTGCCGTCGAGCCCCATGCGTAGCTGCCGGTAGAAAACCGGTGCGCGATCCTCCAGGTAGACCAGTGCCGCGATCACCGTCATCAGCGGCCAGAGCACGAGAAGAGCGAGCGCGGAGAGGAGGAGATCCATCACCCGCTTCAGGAGGGTGTTCCACCCGGCCAGCGGGATCTGGGTCAGGTTGATGACGGGGATGCCGTCGAGGTCCTCCACCCCGGCGCGCAGGGCGTAGTACTGGAGGAGGTCCGGCACGACCCTCACCGCAAGCAGAAGCGGCTCGGCGCTCTTGAGCACGCGCACGGTCTTGTGCTGGGACCCCATGGGCAGCGCAATGTACAGCAGGTCGACCTTGTGAGCGCGCGCCACCTCCTCCAGCCGCTCGAGGGTCCCGAGCACCGGAAGGTCGGCGAAACGAGCGTTGGCCTTGCCCGGATCATCGTCCAGGAACCCGACCACATCCAGGCCCAACTCGCGGTGCTCCACGAGCTTCTCGGCCACCGTTCGGCCGAGCTCCCCGGCGCCCGCCACGAGAGCCCGCCGGCGGTGCCGCGACGAGGCCCAGATGCGCGCCATCACGCTCCAGAACACGATCCGCGCGATCACGACGAAGGTCACGTCGAGCACGGCGAACATGGCGAGGACAAGGCGGGAGTACGTGAACTCCCGGTAGAAGGCGAGGCCCGCGTTGAGCACCAGCATCGCCACCGCCACGGCCACCATAACGGCGAAAGCCTCCTCGACGCGGGAGCGCTGGGGGCGGCCCTGCAGGAGGCCGCGAAAGTAGAAGACCACCGGCCAGATCAGGGTAATGATCGGGAAGAGCGCGACGTAGGGCTCAAAGGGAGGTATGCCCTTGGTGACCGGATACACCTCGACGTTGAAGCGAAGGTGGTAAGCGAGGAAGAGCGCCAGGTAAGTGGCCACCAGATCCACGGCCACCAGTCCGGAACGGTTGATGCGGAGCTTCTCGCCGATCATGGCGTGCCGCGCGCGGGAAGCACGCGCTCCAGCAGGTAGGCGAAGCGACGTCTGAACCGTTCGCGGGAGAAGCTCTCCGCACGCGAGCGCAGCCTCGTCCGGTCGTAGCTCTTGGCCGCCACAGTCCGGCAGGCCGTGGCGAGTGCGGCCACCGAACCCTCGGGGGCGAGCTCTCCATGCTCGCCGCTGATCACGATGTCCGCCGTCCCCGACTCTTCGAGGCCGACCACTGGCGTCCCACAGGCCAGCGCCTCGACCGTCACCATGCCGAAGTCCTCGACGTTGGGCACCAGCAGGAAAGCCGCCGAGCGGAACTCCTCGCGCAGGCGCTCGCGGCTGACGCGCCCGAGGAACTCCACCGCCCCCTTCGCGGTCCACCCCAGCGTTGGGCGCAGAGGGCCCTCGCCCACGATGTGCAGCGGCAACCCCAGCTCCTTGGCCACGGCGATTCCGACGTCCACCCTCTTGTACGGAACCAGAGCCGCCACCATCAGGAGGTGCGAACCGCGCTCCCCTCCCGGGCGGAAGAACTCGGTGTCCACGGGCGGCGGTATCACCTCCGCCTCACGGCGCCAGTAGCGTTCGATCCTGCGGGCGACCAGCCGGGAGTTGGCGACGAAGTGGTCGACTCGGGCGGATGAGACGACGTCCCACGTCCGCAGGTGCTCCAGTTGCGACCGCAGCATCGGGCGCAGGAGCGCCGGGACGTGACGGATGTAGTCGTCGCGCTGGTCCCACAGGTACCGCATCGGTGTGTGGCAGTAGCAGACGTGTACCGCGCCTGGTGGAGGGATCACGCCTTTTGCCACGCAGTGGCTTGACGAGATGATCAGGTCGTAGCCGGAAAGCTTGAAGCCGGAAACCGCCTCGGGCATGAGGGGCAGAAGCGGGCGGTAGAACCTGCCGCCGAGTGAGAAGCGCTGGAGTCCGGAGGTGCGGATCGGGTGGCCCGCCAGGTCCCCCTCGATCGCCCCTTTCCGGTGGAACAGCGTGAAGACCGGGGCACCGGGGAAGAAGCTGGCGATCTCGGCGAGCACGGCCTCGCCGCCTCGCATCCCGGTGAGCCAATCATGCACCAGCGCCACCCGCATCACGACTCCTCCCGGACCGTGCGGTACACATCAAGCGTGGCCTCCGCCGCCCGTCGCCACTGAAAGCCGAGAGCCCGAGCGCGCCCGCGCTCCCGCAGCTGGCGCTGCAGCTCGGGTTGTTCGAGGACGTGCCGCACCGCAGCGACCAACTCGACCACGTCACGTGGATTCACCCGCAACACCGCGTCCCCCGCCACTTCATGGATGGCGGGGATGTCCCCGGCCACCACCGGTACCCCGCACGCCATCGCCTCCAGCACCGGGAGGCCGAACCCCTCGTATAGCGTGGGGTAGACGAAGGCTGAGGCACCGCGGAAGAGCGCGGCCAGCTCTGCTCGCTCCACGTGCCCGAGGCAGCGCACCTGCTCCGCGAGCCCCATGGCGCGGGCGCGTGCGGCCAGCTCCCCGTCCGGCGCAAAGCCGCCCACCATGAGGAGGGTCGGCACCGGTCCGCGCCCGTCGTGCACGAGCAGTTGGTACGCCTTCAGCAGTCCTTCGGCGTTCTTGTGGGGCTTGTGGTTGCCCACGTGCAGCAGGTACGGCCCGCTGACCCCAAGCCGCGCGCGTGCCTGCTCGTCCGCGACAGGGTCGCCGGCGGCGAGAAACTCGCAGTGCACACCATGGGGAATGACACACAGTCGGCTTTCGCTCGCCCCAAACAGGCGCCTGAGGTCGTCGGCGGTGGTGCGCGAGCCAGTGATCACGCGCCTGGCTCGTCTGACCGCGGCGCGAATCGACATCCGCGCGTAGGCGAACCCCAGGGAGCTTCGGAGGAACTCAGGGAAGAGCACGTGGATGATGTCGTGGACGGTCGCCACCATGCGGCCGGGGAAGAGCCACGGCAACACATAGTGGGGGACGTGGAGCAGGTCGACGCGTGCCCGAATTGCCGCAGCCAGCACGACTGCCTGTTCGCGGAGTGAGTAGCCGGGAGCGTCCACCTCGACCAGGCGCCAGGTATCGGGTACCTCGGGAAGGAGATCGCGGCTCTCACCCGCGACCAGCAGGACGATCCCCTCCGGGGGGTCGAGGAGGGCCAGCTCCCCGAGGAGTCCCTGCAGGTACGACCCGATCCCGTAGTCGTCGAGCTTGCGAGCGTCAATTCCGAGCCGCCCCATTGCCCGGCATTCTAAGCTGGCCGGGCCCGGACTGCCCACCGGCCACCCGGGAAAGCAGCTCGCGCCATGCGGAAAGCGGCCTCTCCCAGCCTAGTGCCGCAGCCCGAACCTTTGCCGCCTCGCGGAGCTCCTGCCGTGCCGAGGGTTCGAGCGCCGAGCACAGCGTCGCCGACAGCGCAGCGGCGTCCCCCCGTGGGAAGTGGCGGGCGGCACCGCCGGCGACCTCCACCAGGGCCGGCGCGTCCGATGCGACGCACGCGGCCCCGCACGCCAGTGCCTCCGCCAACGGCAACCCGAACCCCTCCTCGTCGGACGCCAGCACAGCCACCTCGGCATGGCGAAGCAGGTCGCGGGCCTCGTCCCGCCCAACGTAGCCGGGCAGGTGGACGCGAGTGGGGTCGGGGTGGCGGGCAAGTGCCCGCTCCAGCCACCTTCCGCCCCAGCCGCGGCCGCCGGCGAGCACCAGCTCCGGGGCGTCGGGGCTGTGCGTGACCAGGTCCCCGTGCGCCGCGAGCAAGGTCGCGACTCCTTTGCGGGGTTCGAGAGTCCCGAGCTGCACGAGGTACGGTCTACCGCGCGCGAAACGCCGACGCGTGGCGTCCCTCCCACTGTCACCAGCCGCTGTGGAGAACATCGGGCCCACACCCACGGGAATCACCAGAGCGCGACGCGCCGCCCGGGGTTGGACGTCGGCGATCGCCGATCGGGTTGCTTCCGAGACGCACACCAGTGTCCCCGCCCGGCCGAGCGACTCCTCGAAGTACGCGTTGAAGCAGAAACGGTTGGCGAGTGTGTGCCGGCCAGGGTGAGAACGCGGCGTCAGGTCGTGGATCACCAGAACGTTTGGGGTGACCAGACGGCGAGGGAGCACCCCCAACGTCGCGACGTACGCGTCCGCCCGCCCGGCGAGCGTCGGCCCGGCCACGGTCTGCAGCCAGAGGGTGCCGGGGAGCGGGACCGGGGGAGCGAACACGGTCACCCTGTGCCCCAGGTCGTCAACACCGAGCCGCGCCACCCGGCGCGGGAGACAGAGCAGGAAGCGCCAGTCCGTCGTGGCTACCAGACCACGCAGCAGCCCCTCCAGCCAGACCCCCACCCCGGTACGGGGTCCGATTAGCGAGCGGGCGTCAAACGCGATACGCATCGGCAAACCGTTCCGGCAGGCCTCCTGCCCGGCGAAGCACCGCAGCGGTGGCGCGCGCCGTCTCCTCCCAGCGGAACCGCCGGGCACGTTCCCGCCCGGCCCTCGACAGACAGTCACGCAACTGCCCGTCCGTTGCCACCCGCATGATGGCCGAGGCGATCTCTGCGGGGCTGGCCGGATCCACGTACAGTCCTGCCTCTCCGGCGACCTCCGGCAACGACGACGCCGTCGAGACGATCACCGGTACGCCGCAGGCCATCGCCTCGACGACCGGGAGCCCGAACCCCTCCAGCAACGAGGGGAAGACCAGCGCCTCCGCCCCCCGCATCACGCTGGACAGTGCCGCCCGGTCCAGGTAGTCGAGGTGGTGGATGCGCCCGCGGACCGGTGAACGCTCAAGGGCCCCCTGAGCCGCCTCCGTATTCCACCCCCACCGGCCCACGAGCAGTAGCTCCCCGGGGTACCCTCCCGCGGCTGCCCGGGCAAAGCCGTCCAGGAGGTTAACCACGTTCTTGCGCGGTTCCAGGGTGGACACGAAGAGCAGGTAGCGCGACGGCAAGCCGTACGGAGGGCTCGAGCTGGCGGCGAAAAACGAGGGATCCACCCCCTCGTGGATGACGTGCACGCGACGCGGGCTGACGCCGGCGACCCCCTCGAGGTCGCCGGCGGTGGCCGCCGAGACCGCGATCAGCGCGTCGGCTGCGAACAGCACGCCAGGCAGGTGGCGGTGGAGGTTGTCGAGGGTCTCACGCTGGACCGTGTGCGGCAGGCGGAGGAACGCCAGGTCGTGAACGGTCGGAACCAGCGAACGCACCGCGGCCAGATGGCGCCGAGGTACGAAGAAGTTGGGGGCGAAGAACACGTCGTTGCCGTCCAGGAACAGCAGGACCGGCTCCGCGATCAGGCGCAGGAGGCTCATGGTGGGCCGAACCGGCAGCAGGAACCCTTGCGGCATGTGGTGAAAACGAAAACGGCTCCGTAGGGTGGTCGGCAGCAGGGGAGGCGGGGGCTCGTCCGGGGCGCCGAAGGTGTGCGCGTAGAAGCGCAGCTCGACCTGTGGGTCCACCTCCGGGAGGCGGGCGAGCAGGTTCCACTCGTACCAACCCACGCCCGTCATGCGCTCAAAGAACGGGAAGATGTCCACCCCGACGGCGAGCGACTCCTCCCCTAGCACCACCCTGCGGTAGCTGCGGCGCAGCCGCGCCACCAGCGTGCCGGCGAGGTCCCGCAGCAGGTGCAGGAAGAACAGCACGGTCACCCGGAGCCGTCGGCCCATGTTCGTGAAAGGTTACACTACGGTACTCGATCATGCGGCGGCTCACCCTTCTGCTCGCGACCGTCGGCGTTCTTGCCGTCGCCGCCGTGCTCGGCTGGCGGTGGTGGACCGCCCCCCCGCGGGAGGATTCCAATGTTCTTGCCGCAGCGCTGGCCTCCACTCCGGCCGACGCCGATGGGGCCGTGACGCTCGCCCAACCGGCGCGCGCCGCCCGGTGGCTCGCCTCCCACCCCCAGGCCGCGATCCTGTTGAAGCTCGCGGCGCCGGCAGCCGATCGGTCGCTGACCCGTTTCCGAGGGTTCCTCCTCGCGCTGGCATCCGAGGCGCGCGGCCCGCTGTCGCTGTGGTGGCGCGGCGCCGAGCTCGCGGCCGGCGCAGAGGCGGAACCCAGGGCCGCCTCGGCGCTGCAACGCCTCGCCGCCCTCGAGGGGCTCCCCTTCGACGTGTACCCCGCGGTCGGGGATGCGGTCACGGTGAGGGTTGGCTCCGCCATCGAGCTTCTTGGCCGGGGGGAGAACGACTCGGTACCAGGGACCGAGCGCGGGAGGCTGGCCGCCCTCGCCCGCTGCGGCGAGCGATGGTGGCGAATCCAGGCCGGCCGCTCCACCCTCGAGCTCGTGGCAGGGGATCCCCCGAACGCCCCGGAGCCGATGAGCGGCGGGCTGGTGACCACCTCTGACCTCGCGGCCCTGGTGGCGGCGGTTGAACCGGCCGCGTGGGTGCCCAGCGTCCCGGCGTGCCTGATCGTCGACGGCGGCGGGTGGGGAGTGGCACTGCCCGCGACGGCTCTCCCCCGCGATGTGCGGAGGCTTCTCACCCTCGGTGGCGACGTTGCGGCCGAGGCGCCCCCCGGCGCACGGCACTGGCGCGGGCTGCTCGGCGACCTGTGGGTGCGCCCTGAGCCCGGCCTCGCCGTCGCCTCTCGGCCGGACCTCCTCGATAGGCTGCCGCGGGAGGCGATCACGGGTGAGTCGGGGGTCGTGCGAGGCGTCGACCTGGCCCACCTCTTGAGGCGGGTTGCCGAGGTCGCCGACGGCGTCCCTGGGGGCGCACGGTACAGCGCTGGCCTGCGGCGCGCGGCGCCGGTCCTCGAGGCGCTCCGGCTCGTGCGCTGGCGCCTGCTCCCGCAGGGCGGGCGCATCGAGCTCGAGTGGTAGCATGCCGGTCATGCCTCTCGTGAGGGTGCACCGGCGGGGTGTGGTGACGGTGCTCGAGCTTTCCCGCCCCGAAACCGGCAACGCCCTTGCGTCCAGGCTGGTCGCAGACCTCACCTCGGCGCTTGCAGCGGCTCACGAGGGCGAGACACGCGCGCTGGTGCTGGCCGGAAGCGGCAGGCACTTCTGCACGGGTGCTGACCTTCGGGAGCTCTCGGCCGGAGCGGACGCACCGGAGGAGGAGCGTGCCGCCGACGCCGACCGCCTCGCGGCGCTCTACGCCGCCCTGCTGCGCTGCCCCCTGCTCACCGTGGCCGCGGTGCAGGGCGCCGCGTTCGGCGGAGGTGCCGGTCTTGCCGCCGCCTGCGACCTGGTCGTGGCCTCGCCCGAGGCCCGTCTCCAGTTCTCAGAGGTGCGGCTCGGGTTCGTGCCGGCTCTCGTTGCAGCGTTTCTGCCCCGCAGGGTCTCCCCCGCGACGCTGGCCCGCTTGGTGCTGGATCCGCACCCGCTCGACGCCCAGGCTGCCCTGGCGGTGGGACTCGTCGACCGGGTGACGGACGATCCGCTCGGTACGGCCGAGGCGTGGGCCAAGGAGGTGTGCCGCAAGGCCTCGCCCAGTGCAATCGCGGAGAGCAAGCGGCTGCTGCTCGCCTTCGCGCTTCCCGGGCTCGACCAGCATCTCGCCGAAGCCGCCCGCGCGAACGCCCGCCAGCGTGTCCACCCCGAGTGCCGGCGCGGCGTGATGGAGTTCCTCGCGAAGAGAACGTTCCCCGACTGGCTCGAGGAGGCTTAACCGCCGTTCACTGCGGTGCAGACAGGTCGGGGTGCTCGGGATCGTGAAGACGCACCACGAGAACCGGGCAGTGCACCTGGCGGATCACCTTGTCGGTGACCGAGCCCAGCAGGGCGTGCTGGAGACCCCGCGCGCCGTGGGTGGCCATGACAATCAGGTCGCACGCCTCGTCGGTGGCGAAGCGGATGATCGTCCGCGCCGGGTGGCCGCGCACCACGCAGATCTCCACACCGCCGGCGCCGTTCACCTCCCGAGTGAACTGCTCCAGCCGCCGATGTGCTTCGTCGCGCAGGTGACGGTGATAGTCCGCCCAGGGAAGCTGGAACGAGAGGATGTCTGGGTTCGGGAAGGAGTCGTCCACGACGGTCAGGAGCATCACCGTGCCGTTCGCGGCCCTGGCCAGGTCCAGCGCGAGCGTCAAGGGGCGCGCGGTCACGTCCGTGAAATCCACCGGGACCAGGATCTTGCGAAACATGTCCGACCTCCCCGCTGGTTGGTTCCAGACACAATGTATGCGCCATTGTGGCTTGACACAAATGCCGGGTGTCTCTAGGATGCCGGTCCCCGGATCATAGGCGTCCGCGGGAGGTTAGCTCAGCGGGAGAGCACCTGCCTTACACGCAGGGGGTCGCGGGTTCAAACCCCACACCTCCCACCACCCGCCAAGCCGATCTGGGGACGATGCGGGGTGGTAGTTCAGTTGGTTAGAACGCCGGCCTGTCACGCCGGAGGTCGCGAGTTCGAGTCTCGTCCACCCCGCCATTTCATAATCGAGGCACTGCGTTCAGCGCGGGGCTTCGTGTGTGTCACGCCGGAGGTCGCGAGTGGCGGGGGCGGCGTCATGCAGCGACTGACCGGATCGCACACCGCCCACCCGACGGCCGGCGGCTCCGATCGTTCATCCTGCAGCCCGCGTCGCGCCCTCCTACCCCCACCCGCGCGGTCGAGTCTCGTCCACCCCGCCAACTCATGTTACGGGGGGTCCGGCGACCCCCCACCCAACCTTCCGTCGCCTCATGACCCCCCGAGCCCCCCACGCTCCGGCGAAGTGAATTCGCCTTCGCTCTTCTCGCCTCTGGCACACCACACGTGCGCGCCACCTCTGTGCGCGCAGTGCTGGCCGTTTCTTTGCTAAACTGTAGAAGTGACAAGCCGTAACACGGGGAGACGCCGGGTACGCCGGTGTCGCCTCGGCACGCTTCCAACCGGCAGTGTGGCCAGCACCGGGGTCAGCGCATGAGCCAGCCACGGGAGATTACCGAAACCTTCCGCCTGGAGCGTGTCCTCAAGTCGAGCAAATCCGCCATCGTGTTTCAGGCCGTGGATCCACGCGCCGGCAACGTGGTCGCCATCAAGCTCATACCCCCCGGGGCTCCGGCCGACATGAAGGTTTGTCAGGTCCGCTTCCTCGCCGCGATGGACGCGCTCGCCTCGCTGCACCCGCCCGGTTTTCCGACGCTGCTCGACCACGGGTTCACACCCGACGGCAGTGCGTTCCTGGTGATGGAGTTCATAGCGGGGGCCCGCATCGATGCGTCGACCGGCACCTCGCCCACGCGCGTTATCCGCCTGATCCTAGAAGCGATCGAGAGCCTCGAGAAACTCGCGGAGAGGGGAATCGCCCACGGAAACCTTGCCCCCGACAACCTGCTCGCTATTCGGCGCGGTGACGGGGAGGGCGTCAAGATCCTCGGGTTCGGAACCGCCGCATTCCAGGTGGGAACACTGGCAGGGACCGGGTTGAGCCTGGTCGAGGGGGCCCAATACGCTGCCCCGGAGCGCCTGGAGCCGGCCACCGCCGCACAGGAGCCTGACTGGCGCGGTGATCTCTACTCCCTCGCCCTCACGACCTGTGAGTTGCTCGGCGCGGAGGTCGCGCCGCTGGACGCCCCGGCTCCGTCCGTCACCCTCCCCTCTCAGGTCCACCAGCGCCTCGTGGACCCGGTGGTGCTGCGCGCAATCCTGGAGCAGTCGCTGCGGCGCAACCCGGCGGCGCGACCCGGTTCCCTCGACGAGTTCCGGCAGGCCCTCGAGCTCGCACTCTTCGGCGTGAACAGCCAGCAGGCAGGGCTCGTGGCATCGGACCTCGAGGAGCCTTTCGGTCCCGTCGTCAGCCCGGCTCCCGTGCCGCCCGCGACTTTTGTGCCGCCTCCTCCCGTGGCCGCCGCGCCCGCCTCCGAAGACGTACCGGCCCAGCCCAGGAAGGAGAAGGAGCGGACCGGGCCGGTACCCATCCACCGGCGCCCCGAGATCCCCACACAATCACCCGGCGCCCGGGTGACACCCCCAGAGCCGTCCCCCGGTGCCTGGCCCGAAGAGACGACCGGCCCCACGGTGCAGATGCCAGCGGAGCCCGAGCCGCGGGCCGAAGGGACGCCCGCGCCGCCGCCGGTCAAAGCCCAGCGGCCCGCTCCAAAGCGGGGCCCGGGCCGGCGGGTCGCGCTGTGGGCGGGTCTGGGTGCGCTCGTGCTGGGGGTCGCAGGCGCTGCGTTTCTGGTGGTGCAGAGCCAACGTCAACGCGCCGCGCCACGCCTTGCCGCGGCACCGACGCGGGCCGCCGCGCTGCCCACGTCGGCTCCGCAGCCGGTGGCGCAGCCGAACGCTGTCATCCAGCTGCAGAACGCCGAGGCCGCCATCGCGCTGGGGGACCTGGTCGCCGCCCGACAGGCGCTCGACGCGATCACACCGGCAGAGCTTGAGATGCTGTCGGCGGCCGAGAAGGACCGACACGCAAGCCTGCGCGAGACCTACAACGCACGCGTCGAACAGACCCTCGCCAGGGAACTCAACGACTCGTTGAAGACCGGCAACCTCCGGGCGCTCGCCGAGACCGTAAAGGGGATCTCCAGGCAGGACGAGGCGGCGTTCGCCCACAACAAAGATCTTGCCGCCGCCCTTGAGGACGCCAGGCGCGTCTTGAACGTCCAGGGGCTCATGTTGAAGGCGCAGCGTCGGGGTGACTGGGGAGAGGTGCTGGACCAGTCCACGGTGCTGGCTTCCCTGGTCCCCAAGTACACGCAGGGGGCCGAGCTGCGCGAGAAGGCGGCTTCAAGCCTCGAGCACGAGGCCGACACGCTCGCGGCCGGTGGCAACTACGAGGTGGCGCTGGCGCGTCTGGAGACGCTCCGCCGGAACTTCCCCGACCGGAGAGGGCTTGCCGACCGCATCGAGCGCATCAAAGCCGACCAGGCTGCCGACAAGCAGCTCGGCCAGGTGCTGGCAGGCGCTGAACAGGCCGAGCGGGACCAAACCCCCGAAAAGGGACTCGCAGCGCTTGCAGCCGTGACGCCAGGACCGCGGTGGGAGGCGCGCTTCCGCCAGGCGCGCGAGCGGCTCACCAAGCAGCTCGAGCGGCTCGACGGGGCGTCCCCCACGGTGGTCCTCACGCCTGAGGTCAAGCTCGAGTACAAGAAGGGGGAACCAGGAACGATCTCCCTTCGCATCCAGGACGACCACGGCGTGAAGAACGCTCGGCTGTTCGCCCGGGTCGAGGGGAGCGTCCAGTACGCCGAGCTGCCGCTGCGGCCGACCTCAGGCTCCGACTACGTCGCCCAGATCTCCGCGAGCTTCCACCAGAATCAGACGCTCGAATTCTACGTCGTGGCCTCCGATCACTCCGACCACACGACCCAACTAGGCAGCGCCCAGAATCCTCTCAAGCTCAAGCGCAAGAAGTGGAGCCTCTTCGGAGGCTGATCGAGCCCCGACTGGGGCGGGTCTCGATCATCCCGAGGAGCGCAGCGACGAGGGATCCCGTCGCACGTGGAGTGCCAGGCGTCTTCTCGAGACCGCTTAGGCCACGCCAAGCTGCTCACGCGCCACCGCCGCCAGTTGCTCGGCGGTCTCGCGGGCCTGCTCCTCGCCGGACGCCTCGACCATGATGCGCAACAGCGGCTCGGTACCCGAGTAGCGCACGAAGACGCGCCCGCTTCCCGCCAAGCGGGCCTCGGCCGCCCGAACCGCCTCCGCAAGCCGGGGGATTTCGTCTACCGCTCGCCTGGTTGCCACCCTCACGTTGAGCATGACCTGGGGGAAGCGCTCCAGATCGGCGAGCGCCTCGAGCGTGCTCCCGGACTGGCGCACCACGGTGAGGAGGTGCGCCGCGGTCAGCAGGCCATCCCCCGTCACCGCATGGTGACTGCAGATCACGTGCCCCGACTGCTCGCCCCCCAGCACCGCACCCTCGCGCTGCATCGTCTCCCACACCTCTCGGTCCCCGACCGGACACCGCACCAGCGCGATCGCCTCGCGACTGAGTGCGACCTCCAACCCCAGGTTCGACATGACGGTGGCGACGACCTTCCGGCCAGGCAGCCTGTCACGGCCGGCGAGCGCTCGGGCCCACAGCAGCAGCGCGTCGTCACCGTCGAGCACCCGGCCCGCGCCGGTCACGAGGATGGCGCGGTCGCCATCGCCGTCAAGGGCCGCGCCTGCATCGGCGCGCACGCGGCGCACCTCGCGCGCGAGGATCTCGGGGAACAGTGCACCGCAGCGGGCGTTGATGTTGGTTCCGTCGGGTTCGGCGTGAATGAGCAGGACCTCGGCTCCGAGTGCCGTGAAGAACTCCCGCGCCACCGGCGCCGCAGCCCCGTTGGCCACGTCCACTACGAGGCGTACGCCGCTCAGGGGTCTGGGGGGCAGGGACGCGAGTAGCAGCTCGAGGTAGCGCAGCCGCCAGCTTCCCTCCGCCTCGGGCAGCGGCAGCACCGCGACCTCCGCGGGTGTGGAGGCCAGCCTCTCCTCGAGACGCACCTCCTCCTCGACCGGAAGCTTGCTGCCCATCTCGCCCACCAACTTGACGCCGTTGTCCAAGGCGGGGTTGTGGGAGGCCGAGACCACCACGCCGGCGCCGTAGCCGCCACGATCGTGGAGCAGGTGCGACACTGCCGGGGTTGGCAGCACACCGGCCCAGTGGATCTCGCCGCCCGCGGCGGCGAACCCACCACCCACCCACTCGGCGAGGATCGGCGTCGAGGCACGGGTATCTCCGGCCAGCAGCACCCTCGGCGCCAGCCCCGCCCCGCGTAGGTGTGCGGCCAGCGCCGCCCCCAGTCGTGTCAACGTCGGCCTGTCCAACGGGGGCTCGAAGGCCACCCCTCGGATTCCATCGGTGCCGAACAGCCGACCTCTCACCGGTGCTTGGTCCCCCGCGTGTCGCCGCGAACGGCTACGATGTCGACCGACACGCGTACGGTGAGCGGCTCGACGACTCGCATCAAGGGGTTGGGCGAGCGAACCGCCACCTGCGCCTCAACGGGTCCGTCCGTGCCGTCTACGTTCACCGGTTCCGTGGTGACGGACTGGAGTGCCTCAAGCTGGAACCGAGGCCCCGTGAGCATCGCGGTGGCTGGGTCCGAGGCAACGCTGCCCACGCCGAGACCGGCTGCGGGTTGCCCGACGACTCGCGCTCGTATCGGCAGCCGGCGACGACCGAGAAGCTCGAGCCGCAACGGGACCTGCGAGGGTGAAATGGCCAGCACCTCGACGCCGGGCGGAACGACCACGTTGCGGGTCTCCACCGGGAAGTCACGCTGACCCTCGCCGGACCCGCGCAGGTCGATCACCACGCCGGTCTGGACTGGGTCGAGGGAGCGCAGGCGGGACAGCGGGCCACGCACCCGGAGGGACACGAAGCGCGGCACTTCCGAGGTGATCACCATGTCGGGGGGAACGTTGACCAGGGTGACCGCGGTGTCGAGCTGCCGCTCTGAGATGCGCTCCCGACGGTCGAGTGCGCTCGCGTACCAGACAAGGCACGCCAGCAGCACCGCCAGCAGCACGTTCACCGGGCTGCGGGGCAGGAGCCTCACCGCGACCCCCTCGCGCGCCCGAGGAGCAGGAGGTCCAGCAGGAGATCCCGCAACTCCCTCCGGTCGAGGTCGCTGTGAAGCCGGCCCCTTTCCGCCACGGTCAGCGCTCCGCGCTCCTCCGAGACGACGACCGCGACGGCGTCGGTCTCTTCACTGATGCCGAGCGCAGCGCGGTGGCGCGAGCCGTAGGCCGTCGAGAGATCCGCCCGCACCGACAGCGGCAGAAAGCAGCCGGCGGCCGCAATGCGGTTCCCCTGGACCACCGCAGCGCCGTCGTGCAGCGGGGTCCCAGGGGTGAAGAGATTCACCAGCAGGTCGTAGGAGAGCCGCGCATCGATTGGGATTCCGGTCTCGACGAACGTCCGCAGCCCCTCGTCGCGCTCGACTACGATGAGCGCCCCGTAGCGATGGAAGACGAGCGTCTCGCACGCGAGCACGATGTCGTTGATGAGGACCTGCCGAGGGGAGAGCACAGAGGTCCAACGGAGCAGCGGCGTGCGGCCGAGCGCCGCCAGGATCCTTCGAATCTCGCTCTGGAAAAGGACGATGATCACAAACGGCAGGTAGAACAGCATCTCCCGCAGCACGGCTGCAAGCGTGATCAGATCGAGCGCCTGCGCCGCCAGGTAGGCGCCGGTGAGAATGAAGATCCCCCACAGCATCGACACCGCGCGCGTGCCCCTCACCGCCATGAGCAACAGGTAGAACACCACCGCGACCAGCGCGATGTCCACGAGGTCCCGGACCCCCACCTCCAGGCGCGTGAGCTCCCGGAGAAAGGCGAATAGCGTGCTCACGCCGCCCCCCGCACCGCGGAAAGGACGGTGAGGAACTGGACCGTCGCCGCCACGTCGTGGACCCGCACCAGCACACCCGACAGGCCCACTGTTTCGGCGATAGCGGCCAACGACCCGGCCAGACGCTCCTCCACGCCGCCCCCGGCCAGCGCTCCAATGAACGACTTGCGCGAGGCCCCGATCACCAGGGCGTGACCGAGCGATGAGAGGTCGGGCAACGCCGCGAGCAGCCGCACGTTGCCGACCGTGTCCTTTCCGAACCCGATACCGGGGTCGAGCAGGATGCGGTCAGCCGGGATTCCCGCCGCCCGGGCCTCGCCGGCGCGCGCCGCAAGAAACTCGTGCACCTCCGCCACGACATCTCTGTACGAGGTATCGCGCTGCATCGTGGATGGTGAGCCCCGCATGTGCATCAGCACGATGCCGGCCGAGTGCCGGGCTACGGTCGTGAGCATCGCCGGGTCGCGGCCCGCCGTCACGTCGTTGACGACGGCTGCCCCCGCCCCGAGCGCCGCCTCGGCGACCTCCGCCTTTGCCGTATCGACCGAGATGACGGCACCCGGCCGGTGCCGCACCAGCTCCGCGACCACGGGTACGACCCGCCCGAGCTCGACCTTGGCCGAGACCGGTTCCGCCCCGGGCCTGGTGGACTCCCCACCCACGTCCACGACGTCCGCGCCGGCGTCGAGGAGCGCGAGGCCGTGTCGGACGGCCTGCTCGGGGAGGACGAACCGCCCGCCATCCGCGAAGGAGTCCGGGGTCACATTGAGAATACCCATCACTCCGGGGCGTCCCCGCCGCCAGACCTCCTCGAGACGCTGTTCCAGCACGCTACCACTGTACAGGACAGCCCCGCGAGCCTCCAAGCGCCTCGCGACCTAAACCTCGAGCTTGACCCGTCGGGCCGCACCGGAGGGCCTCCCGTCCCCGCGGGCGACACACCCGACTTTGTTATGCTCTCGGGTTGGCGGAGGGGAGGTCCTGATGCTGCGTTGGACGATTGCAGTGGCGGCGCTGCTGGTGGCAACGGCCTGTGCGGGCCAGGTTGGGGAACACGAGCTCAAGCGTTTCGCCAAGGCCTACATCGGCTACGCGCCGGGCGCCGTGGTGACGCTCACGGAGAGCACGCTTCACACCGCCCCTGCCGGGCCCTACCAGACGGTGCGGGCCGAGCGCACGACGACCATGGGCGAGGGCAAGGAGCAACTCGCAATGTTGGTGGACCCCACGACCAGGACCGCTGTGGCGGGCCTCCTGTTCCCCATGCCTCCCACCGACCCACCGGTGACGGGGGAGACGTTGCCCCGCTTCGTCCAAGAGATCTTGCCGCAGGCGCTCTCCAGCTACCTCGGCAGCCGCGTGAGGGTTCCGTGGCCCATGAGTCCGTTCCGGCCCAGCGGTGTGCTCCCGCTCACGGCCAAGGTCGAGACCGGCTACGGCCCGATGCAGATGGCGCTCGCGATCAGCACCGACGGCAGGTACGTCGCGCTGGGCGGCAGCTGGCCCCTCGACCGCGACCCGCGGGCCGTGCGGCGCGAGATCCTGCAGAGCGCCGACGTCCAGTGGGACCCAGGCCATGAGAAGGCCACGGTCAAGGTGGTGGAGTTCTCCGACTTTCAGTGCCCCGCTTGCAAGCGCGGCTGGGGCGTCGTCAAGCCCGCACTGACCGAGGCCGGCGATACC
>MEKI01000161.1 GCA_001766905.1 Acidobacteria bacterium RBG_13_68_16 | reverse complement strand
GAAAGCCTGCGGCGAGGACGACCAGGTAGTAGAGAGGCGATCCCTGATGCCCCTGCATGGGAGTCAGCGCGCGACCGAGGTTGTGCTCGCCGAGGAACTCGGTGAGGAACGCCGCTCCCGCGGCGCCTGCCGTGAGAACGTATCCGGGCAGCCCGACTACCAGCACGAGCGGAACCCCCCAGAGGATCCCGGAACGCCGCAGCGTGCGGCGCACGTCGCACCGTGCCACGGCGTCGCCGAGGAGGACGCCGGCGACGATCAGCGGGAACACGGGGCCTTTGACGGCCAGGCTCACGCCGGTCGCGGCGTAGCCCAGGGCGAGAGCGCCTCGCCTACGACGGGAATCCTCCTCTCCCAGGCCTCGGAGAAAAGCCAGCAGGGCGGCGAGCATCGCCGTGGTCAGGAAGGCGTCGAGGAGCCCGACTCTTCCGAGGCTGAAGGGGAGCAGCGAGGCCCCCGCGACCCACACAACCGCCTCGGCGGCCTCCGGGGTCGCCCGCCGCGCCACCTCGCGGGCGAGGCAGGCGAGCCCGAGCAGGAGCGCCAGGGCGCTCACCAGGCGGGGGGCCACCGGCGTGAGGCCGAGTAGCTTGTAGAGAGCGGCGGCGAGCCAGTAGAAGAGAACCGGCTTCTCGTAAAAGGGCGCGCAGTTCGACACCGGGCGGAGCCAGTCGCCGGAGGCCCACATCTGGTGGGCAACCTCGGCGTAGACGGCCTCGTCGTAGTCCAGGAACCACGGCGTGCCGAGACCGGCCGCGAGAGCCGCCCCGATCACCAGGATTGCGAGCCCCGGCCGGGCCCGGGCAGGCAAGCGCGACGGGTCCATGTAGGGAGAGCATAGCCCCAGGACCCGGTTGCGCGGCGCGTCCACGAGAGGTCCCCGGCGCCGGTTCGGGCCAGGCGTCGGTGAGCGCCACGCGTGGCAGGGAGAGGCTCCCGTGTTTGTGGCGGCACGCGCTGCCTCTCACCTTCGCGCCGCTCGTGCGCCCGCTGCGTGCCTCCCGGACGCAGAGGGCGACCGGGATGATCCTGCCCCAGGCGGTTTCCGTGCTCGGAGCCCGCTAGTAGTCAATCTGAGGGCGCTGTAGAATCACCTGGCCATGAGAGGGAAGACCAACAAATCACAGGGAACCCTGCCACCATCTCGGGGTGGCGTCATCCTCGCCCTCCTCCTCGTGCTCGGTCTTCTGGCGTTGCTCGTTGCCCTGTACACGCTCTTCACCCTGCACTGGAGCTATTCTGAGGGGGAGCGCGCGGGCATCCTCCAGAAGTTCTCGCGGAAGGGGTGGGTGTTCAAGACCTACGAGGGGGAGCTCGCGATGTCCATCGTGCCGGGCGTGACGCCCACGATCTGGGACTTCAGCGTGCGCGACCGGCGCGTGGGAGAGAGCTTGAGCGCCGCGCTCGGCAAGCGGGTCGTCTTGCACTACACCGAGCACCTTGGCGTGCCCACCACCTGGTTCGCCGAAACCCCATACTTCGTGGACAGCGTCCGCATCGTGGAGTAAACCTGGTACCAGGTACCACACAATTGTCGATAGTGTAAGATTGGGCTTGGCAGCTGGGCCGAGAACGGAGGAACCGCGATGCCACGCCCGCCGAGGGTGTTTGTGGATGGGGCGCATTACCACGTCTATTGCCGCGTTGGTCGGGGAGAGCCGGTTTTTCAGGACGACGCCGAGGCCGACGCTCTCGTGAAAGTCCTCGGAGATGTCAAACGTCGCGACGGGCTCGCCGTCCTTGCATGGTGTGTGATGTCGAATCACTACCACCTGGCGGTTCGCTGCGGAGGCGTGCCGCTGTGGCGGAGCATGCGGCTGGTTCAGGGGCGGTACAGCAAGGGGTTCAACCGCCGCCGAAATGTGTATGGCGCACTTTGGCAGGGTCGCTACAAAGCAAAGCTCGTGGTGGGAGAGCACGACCTTCAGCAGCTCATTGTCTATATCCACCTCAATCCGGTGAGTGCTGGTGCGGCTAGGGATCCTGCTAGGTACCGATGGAGTGGCCACAAGGAGATCCTTGCCGGCAATGGCCAAGGCCTTGTTGACGCCAACGAGACCCTACTTGTTTTCGGTGGAGCTCGAGAGGCCGCTCGGCGGAGTTACGTTCACGCCCTCGAGGCTGGCGCAGGGTCATCCTGGCTCGGAAGGGAACCCGGTCGCCTCCCCTGGTGGAGGGGTGGAGGCAGCGACGAGGAGCTGTCACTTCCACAGGGGACACCTCGGCTTGACGCCCTTGGGGCCAGCACCGCGTCCGAACGTCGTACCCTGCGTCCAGACGATTACCTCGTTGCGGCGGCGAACGCCCTTGGCGTGGGCCTCCCGGCTTTGGCAGGATCACGCTCCGGGCGAGAACTTACGCGCTTCCGGGAGACCCTTGCACTGGTCGCGGTCGAGACGTACGGCGTCCGGGTAAAGGATCTCGCGCAGCTCCTCGGGAGAAACCCCGGCGTGGTGAGCCGGTGGGCCAACAGGGCCGGGGAGCGACGGTCGCACGATGACGTCTTTCGCGAGCGCATGGAGCAACTTGTGGCCGAGGTCAGGGCATTCACCACCGCTACGGCCGCAGAGGAGAGCGATTTTGTCAGCGGCGTTCCGGGTTCCTTTGTGGACTGAAGTGCAATAATGTCGTACCTGGTACCATCTGTTGCTGCAGGGTGCGGTGGCGGGTACGCTGAGCTCCCGTGAGAAGCGAGCGGACGAACCAGCGCGAATTCCGGCTCTACCGCCTGGCCAAGGCGCTCGGCCGGGTGAGCCCTTTCTGGTTCCTGCAGAGCGTTGGGGCGGTCCTGGGTGTGGTCTTCTTGCTGGTCTCTTCGCGCAGGCGGACGGTTACCGCGAACCTGAAGCGAGTCTTCCCCGGGCGCTCCGGGGTTGCCAGGTTCGGCCTTGGTGTGCGCTGCGCGGCACACTTCGGGCGAATCGGGTTCGACTACATCAAATGGGGGCAGGTGGCGGCCGAGACCCTCAGCTCGATGGTGAACTGCAAGGGTCTTGAGAACCTGGAGGAGGCGCGCGCCAGAGGCAAGGGTGTCTTCCTCCTCTCGGCGCACTTCGGGCACTGGGAGGTGGCCGCGCAGTGGCTGGCCGTGCACGGCTTCCCGCAGGCCCTCGTGTACCGGCCGCTCGAGAACCCGCTCATGGAGGCGGAGCTCGCCGCATCCAGGACGCGCTTCGGAAGCTCGCTGATCCCGAAGGCCGGCGCCACCCGCGGGATCATGAAGACCCTCAGGGGGGGCGGAATCGTCGATATCCTCATTGACCAGAAGGCGGACCTCGAGCACAGCGCGATCGTGGATTTTCTCGGGATCCCGACCCCGACGACGCCTTTGCTGGCCACGTTCGTCCTGGCAACGGGTGCGGCTGTGACCCCGCTGTTCTCCTACCCACGCGGCGTCGGATACAAGTTCACGATCGAGCCCTGCATCCTCGCCGGGCCGGGCGACACCATCACCACCCTGACGCAGAGGTACAACGACGCCCTCTCGCGGGCGATCCTCGCCCGGCCGGAGCTCTGGTTCTGGTTTCACGACCGCTGGACGCCCCGTAAGCGTCGGAGCAACCCGCTCGGGAGCTACCCTGAGTGACGCCCCGGGCGCACCAGCGGCCCCAGCGCAAAGTAAAGCGCGACGCAGATGACGAAGTCGAAGATCAGGCCGGCGTCCAGGGCAAACGGCTTGTGCCGCGCCCACCCCGGGAGGCGCGGGCCAAGCAGCAGGAAGTAGAGCGCGTTTCCCGCGAGCACCGCCGCCAGGGCACGCAGCAGCCTTCCCAACGCCGCTGCCTCAGACGAAATGATCCTTCCTGAGGACCACCTGCTCGTAGAAGTCGATGCCTTCGGCGGAGAGGCGCACGGTCTGGGGCCCGCCCGGCTCGCCCCCCCGCTTCGTGAGGACCAGACAGCCAGACTCTGCGAGGTATTCAACGTCGGGCAGGATGCTGCCTCCAGCCACCCTCGGTTCGAGCGCCCGTTCGAGGTCCTCGTACGTCATCGGCCGGAGCGCGTGTTGCCCCCAGTGCTCGTACAGGACTGCGAAGATCGCCTGCCGGAGGGAGGCATCGAACCCCGGCTTTCTCTGCGCCACAAACATCGGTCCGGCAATCGGGAACAGCGGCCTGCCGGCGGTCGGGTTGATGAGCAGGGCAAATGCGATCCAGAGCGAGAGGACCCCCAGGCCTACCGTGAAAAACGCAATCGGCAGGTCGAAGGCGCGGGTGCCGGCGAGGGCGTTGGCCGTCTTGCAGACGTACAGCAGGTCGATGTCGACGAGAAAGGCAAACAGCAGCTTGCTGAAGAACCCGAAGCCGTAGGTGAGGACCAGGAAGATCACGAGCGACGCCACTTCGGTGGCCTGAATGATCACGTGGTCCGGCACGAAGCCCTTTCCCAGCGAGTCGAGCACCCACCAGTTCAGCGTCCAGTTGAACGCGAACGCGGTGAAGAGCGTGCCCCCGTAGAGGTTCTTGTTCACGAAGCTCATCATGCCGGAGAGGAACTGGCAGCCGGCGCCGAAGAGCAGGCAGAGGATCGCCGCAGTCCGAAATCCGGCGGGGGTCAGCCGGAAGCCGAAGGCGATGGGCGTCAGCGCGGCGCACCCGATCGACAATCCGATCAGACCTAACGGGGTCGGCTCCGCGAGAACCTCGTGGCGGGTGGTTGCTCCGAGTTGGATTTTCCTGATCATGGCTGCTCGCTCCCTGGTCGCGGCGCCCAGCTTACGGCAGAAGGAACCCCTCCACCAGGACCGGCGCGACTTGACCGCCTCAGGCAGGCTGGTAGCCTCGGTCTGGCAGAGAGCACAGCGGGATGTCGCCTGGACCAACCTCTCACTCGCTCCGCCCTCCGAGCGCCCCACCCGGGACGTACCCGCGCACGGGGTGGCTGAGGAACGCCCTCATCGGCGTCAGTGTGACCGCCGCCCTGACCGTGCTCTTCCGGGTAACCGAGCTTGACCTGCGCTGGCAGGCGCTCGCCTACTCGCCGATCGAACCACACTGGCCCCACGGTCGGCTTCTGGGGTGGGTGCTCGTCTACCACCTCGGAACGCTTCCTGGCCTGATGCTGAGCGTGCTGGCCGCGGTGGGCCTCGGCCTCTCCTTTGTGAGGACCGAGTTCGTGCGCTGGCGGTACCCGTGCCTGTTCCTCGTGCTGCTCCTGGCCCTCGGGCCGGGGCTCCTGATCAACCTCGTGGCGAAGGGCTTCGGGGGTCGACCACGCCCCGATCAGATCCTCGAGTTCGGGGGGCTGCTGCAGTTCCGCTACCCGCTCCAGCCCGGACTTCCCCACAAGGGTTTCTCCTTCCTGTGCGGCCACTGCTCGATGGGCTTCATGTTCATGGGCCTTTTCTTCCTGCTGCGCGGGTGGAAACGCTGGGCATGCCTGCTCGGGGGCCTGCTCTTCGGCCTGCTCCAAGGCGTGGGGCGCATGGTCCAGGGCGCGCACTTCGCCTCGGACGCACTGCTCGGTGCTTCCGTGATGTTCACCCTCGCGGCGGCTCTCGCTCCTGTGGCCGCCTGGCAGCCGCAGGCCGGTGCCGAAAGGCGCCACCGTCTCAAAGTCGCGGGTGCCACGGGGCTTCTGATCGTTCTGATGGTCGGAGGGTTCCTTTTCTCGATGCCGGTGCGCGAGGAGAGGGTGCACGTGTGGTTGGAGCCCGGGCAGGCAAGCGCAGCGGCGGGCGAGGCCGTTCTCTCGTGGCGCGCCGGGCATGACGCCCCGAATCCCGCCAAGGTGCTGGTTGAGGTGGAGGTGGGGGACATCTCGATCGCGTTCCGGCAGCAGCCGGAGCCGATGCTGATCCGCTCCCAGGTCACCGGCTTCGCTTTTCCGGGGGCCGCCAGCCGAATCGCGGCGGGGTACCTGGAGGAAGACGGGGGGATCTTCTACCGGCAGCGCCTCTCGGGGCTGTTCGCGGAGAAGCACGGGAGTTTCGACGTGAGCCTGCGCGAGGAGTTGGCGCAAGGCCTGGAATTGAGGACCCGGGACGGGCAGATCGTCCTCGCCGGGCCTTTCCCGGCCCGCCCGCTGGTGGTGAGCAGCAGGTTCGAGCTCTCCGACCCGGGGGGTCGCCTCACGCGGGTGGGGGAGGGTACGTACACGTCTGCCGGCGAGGGCGCTCCGATCGCGCTCGCCCTCGAGGCGCAGAAGGTGCTCGTTCGGCCGTGATCGGAGCCCGCGCGGTTCCCGCTACCTCTTGGCCGGCGGCCAGCCGAGCCCGAGGTGGTCGAAGTTGAGGATCGCGTTGGTGACCAGCGCGTAGGAGCCCTGGGTGTTGACCCGCCACATCGGGTTGTTGGCGAACAGCAGCACGTGACCCTTGCCGAGCGGTGCGTCGATCACCAGCGGTTTGCCGGCGATCTCCTCGGCGCCCTCGAGCATCCCGGAGAGCAGGATCCCCTCCGCCTCCTTGGGGAAAGCCAGAATCACCCGAGGGCGGTCCTCGATGCGGGGGAGATAGGGCTCGTAGAAGATTCGGAGGTCCTCGGGGAGCTGGAACCCCTCCTCGCCCGGGCCCGGGGTGGGCCTCTCGGGTGGCGCAGCGAAAGCCCGCCCCTGTGGCACGTCCGGGTCGTCCTTCCCACCCCGGCCGCTGGGGCGCTGGGAGTCTCGCTCTGGCCGGTCGAAGACACCCACCTTGAACACCGGCGACCCGTCGAAGTAGACGGGGAGCGTCTCGTCGTATCCGTACGCCACCGGGCTGGTGCGATCCACGAACGCCGCCCGCAGGATCGAACCGGCGGCCTTCAGTCTCGGTGTCTCGAGCACCCTGACCCAGCGTGCGAGACCGTAGTCCACTGCCCAGCGCGCGGTGTCCTGCACGGTGATCAGGAGGCCACCCTCCTCCACGAAGCGCGTAATGTTCGCGAGCCCGGCCACGCCGAGGCCCTGGCGCATGTCGTCGGTCTGGTCCACGCCGAGGTTCGGGGTGAGGGGTGTCTTCTTCCATGGGAGCGGGGGCCCGGGGGGAAGTCCGTTGACGATGTCCTGCGAGCTGCTCCGTCCCACCGGCGGGAAGATGATGACGTCGTAAGAGGCTCGCAGCTCTGCGTTCTTCGCCACCGTCTGGGTGGAGATGTAGGAGTAGGGCAGCTTGACGTCCTCGAGGGCGAGGCGGTACCAGCCCTCGTCCTGGGTCGACAGCCAGGTGTGAAGCAGCGCCACCCTTGGGAGCGCGAGCTCGTGGGTCTTCACCGCGGGCAGGGATTCGAGGGCCTCGACCTTCAGGCTGAGCGAGGCGAGCGCCTGGGTAACCGGCGTGCGATCGGCGTCGTCGAACGGGACGAGGATAGTGCCGGCCGGGCGTGCCCGCGTGCCCTTGAT
>MEKI01000160.1:9096-48476 GCA_001766905.1 Acidobacteria bacterium RBG_13_68_16 | reverse complement strand
CCCAATCGTCCCAACATTCACGTGCGGCTTCGTCCGATCAAACTTCTGCTTGGCCATGTTCCCTTCGCCTCCCTCTCTCCCGATTTAGTTTTCCGGACCGCCGAAGCGGCCCCGGCCTGCGAGGTCAACAGGCCTGGTTCAAGTCCTTGGTCAAAGTGCACACGGTGGAGCCCAGGACCAGATTTGAACTGGTGACCCCGTCCTTACCAAGGACGTGCTCTACCGCCTGAGCTACCTGGGCCCACGACATAGCCTGCGATGCTCTGGAGCGGGAGACGGGATTCGAACCCGCGACCAACAGCTTGGAAGGCTGTGACTCTACCCCTGAGTTACTCCCGCAGATGCAGAAAAGTGGTGCGGGCGGATGGATTTGAACCACCGTAGGGCATTGCCCGGCAGATTTACAGTCTGCTGCCATTGACCGCTCGGCCACACCCGCACGCTGGACCTCGTCGGCGTCGCACGACGCATGGAAAACAGGCTGCCGCAGCGCCCTGGAGCTGGCGATGGGACTCGAACCCGTAACCTGCGGATTACAAATCCGCTGCTCTACCAGTTGAGCTACGCCAGCCTGCGCGGGAAGGAGCACCCGTCGTTCCCCTCTGCCAAAGATCTCCCCCCGGCGCACACCTACCCCGGAAGGGGAACGGAGATGATACCACTACTCAAGTAAAAATCAAGACCCCGGGGGCAGACGGGCGAAACGCCGCCGCCACTCCCAGGCCAGCACCCCGGCGGCCACCGAGAGATTCATTGACTCAACGCCGGGTGCCAGCGGGATCGACACGGTGCCGTCGAGCGCCTTGCGGGTCTTGGCCCGCAGGCCAGCAGCCTCGCCGCCCAGGCAGAGCAGAAGCCTCTCCGGCAGCTCCAGTTCGTCCACCGGCGTTCCCCGGCTGTCCCCGCCGAGCACCCAGAACCCCGAGCGCTTAGCCGCCACGGCGAAGTCACCCAGCGACCCCACGTGGGCCACCCTCACCAGCGACAAGGTGCCGGCGGCCACCTTGGCGGCGGCGCCACCCAGGGGCGGCGGGTGGGGGCCGGCCACCACCACGCCCCCAAGGGCCAGCGCGGCCGCCGTCCGCACCACGGCCCCGAGGTTGTGCGCATCCTCCACGCCGTCCAGACCCACCAGGCACAGCGGACCAGCGGGCTCGAGGAGAGTCCCCGGATCGGCAAAGGGTGCCGGCGCGAGGCGGGCGGCGGTCCCGTTGTGGGCCACGCCCGCCGCGACCAGGTCGAGTTTGCGCCTCTGGACCGAGGCGTAGCGCACCCCGGCCGCGCGCACGGCTTCCAAGATCTGCCTGGCCCGCGTCCCCGAGAGCCCTTCTGCCAGCCACACGACCTCGACCCGGGCGCGCTCACGCTCGAGGGCCGCGAGCACCGCGTGGAAGCCGACCACCCATTCCGAACCCCCACCAGGGGTCCGGGGCCCGGAGTCCGGGGTCCGAGACGAGTGCTGGTCGCGCATCAGGAGTGGGCGGCCGAGTCGAGCGTGATGATGGCTAGGGCCACGATGCCCTCGCCCCGTCCAACGAAACCCATTCCCTCGCAGGTCGTGGCCTTGAGGTTAACCTGGTCCGCCGCGAGGCAGAGGAGCTGCGCCAGCCTCGCCCGCATAGCCTGACGGTGGGGGGCTATCCGTGGCGCCTCCGCGAGCAGCGTGAGGTCGCAGCACACGACCCGCCAGCCGCGCGCCGCGGCCAGCTCCAGGGCGTGTCGCACGAAGACCTCCGAGGGTGCGTTCCGCCAGCGCTCGTCGCTCGGGGGGAAGTGCTCGCCGATGTCCCCCGCGCCGCACGCGCCGAGAACGGCGTCGGTCACTGCGTGCAGGGCCACGTCGGCGTCCGAGTGACCGGCGAGGCCGGTCTCCCCGGACAGTTCGACGCCGCAGAGCCAGAGCGCCCGACCGGGCGCGAAGGGGTGCACGTCGATCCCCTGCCCGACCCGCACCCGGCTCGGGAGGACGCCGGACACGGTCTCCAGGTCCTCAGGGTGGGTGACCTTCACGTTCCTGGGATCCCCGGCCACGGCCATCACCTCCCCGCCAACGCGCTCCACCAGGGCCGCCTCGTCGCTCCACACCGCCTCGCCGGCGACCTCCCACGCTCTCCGGAGCACACCGGCACGGAACGCCTGCGGGGTCAGCGCCCGAGCCAGCCTGTCCCGTGGCACGGTCGATTCGACGCTGCCGTCGCTCCGCAGCCTCTTTACGGTGTCCACTACCGGTGCAGCCAGTAAGGCGGCGCCCGTCTCGGAGGCCACCGACGCTACGCGCCGCACGTCCTCCACCGGGACGAAAGGCCGCGCGGCATCGTGGATCAGGACTACCGCATCGTCAGGCGGGTGGAGCACAGAGAACCCGCTTTTAACCGAGTCCTGGCGATGAACACCCCCCGCCACGACCTTCACCCCCAGCGGCTGCCAGTGGTGCTGCGCCGCGTCCACCTGGTCCGCACGCACGACCAGAACCGTCGGGGCATCCGGGAACGCAGCCCGCACCGCTCCGACCGCGCGCTCGAGCACCGACTGCCCGGCGATCTGGACACCGAGCTTGTCCTTTCCAAAGCGAGCGGACGAGCCGGCGGCGACGACGATGATTACGATGGGGTGATCGGTCATGGCGATGTCAGCGAGACCCTTCGCCCCGCCTGCGCGGGACCCAGGTTGTGAATCGCCCGATCGCCGGTCCATGGGATCCCTCGCTCCGCTCGGAATGTGAAATGCACCCGCCAAGGCGGGCACATTTCACACCTCCATGATCTCCTTCTCCTTGGAGGCCAGCACGTCCCCGATGAGCTTAATGTGCTCGTCGGTGAGCTTTTGCACCTCGTCCAAGCCGCGGTGCATTTCGTCCTCCGAGATGGCCTTGTTCTTCTCGAGCTTGCGAAGCTCGTCGTTGCCGTCGCGGCGCACGTTCCGCGCGGCGGTGCGGGCGCGTTCGGTGTACTCGTGTGCGACCTTGACCAGTTCCTTGCGCCGTTCTTGCGTCGGCGAGGGGACTGGGAGCTTGATCACCTTTCCGTCGTTCATGGGGTTGAGGCCGAGGTTGGCCTTCTGGATTGCGTGCTCGATCGCGGAGATCAGGGTCTGGTCCCAGGGCTGGATCACGATCAGCGTCGGGTCGGGCACGGAGAGGTTGGCTACCTGGTTGAGCGGTGTCGGGGTGCCGTAGTAGTCCACCCGCACCGCGTCGAGTATCCCCAGCGAGGCGCGGCCGGTGCGCAGGGTCTTGAGCTCGTCCCGCAGGACCTCGACCGCCTTGTCCATGTGCGCCTTGGTTCTCTTGACCGTGTCGTGCATCGCCACCCCCTGGCGGTCCCGCCGTGGAAGGGACCGCGTCGAGATTTCAACGCGCCCTATTGTATCCGGTTGTGGAGGAGCCGACAGCCATCCCCCACCCCGCCACGCAGCTCACGGCGGACCGTTCCCCCTCCCAGCCGAAGGGACGCGCCCTTAAGACAGGTGCTGTTTGCCGCTAGCTGTGCGCTGTCAGCCGTGATCTGTCCTTCAGGCGTCAGAGACGGTGGAACCAACATCCTCGCCAAGGACCACGCGGCGGATGTTGCCGGGGACGCGGATGTTGAAGATCCGGATGGGTATGGCTGCGTTCTGGCAGAGCGAAACCGCGGCCGCGTCCATGATCTGCAGGGTGTGCTCCAGGAGGTACTGGTAACTCGCGCGCTTGAGCAGACGGGCACCTGCGTCCCGCGCCGGGTCCGCCGTGTACAGGCCGTCAACCTTGGTGCCCTTGAGGAGGGCGTCCGCACGGATCTCGCTGGCCCGCAATGCGGCTGCGGAGTCGGTGGTGAAGAAGGGGTTGCCGGTGCCCGCCGCAAAGATCACGACCCGGTTCTTCTCGAGGTGCCTGATGGCGCGGCGGCGGATGAACGGCTCGGCCACCTCGCGCATCTCCACTGCGGTGAGCACGCGGGTGAAGCACCCACGCTTCTCGAGCGCATCCTGTAGCGCCAGCGCGTTGATGATTGTTGCAAGCATCCCCATGTAGTCGCCGGTAACGCGGTCCAGCCCCTGCTCGGTTGCGGCGATTCCACGGATGATGTTCCCACCGCCGATCACAACAGCCACCTCGACGCCCAGGGCCCGGACCTCCGCGATCTCGGAGGCAAGTTGGGGGAGAACCTCGGGCGCGATCCCGAAGGGCTGGTTTCCCATCAGGACCTCGCCCGAGAGCTTGAGCACGATGCGTCGGTACGCGGTGGGCACGCTCACTTTTCGGCGACCCCCGGCCCCTCGCCGAGCTTGAATCGGAGGAAGCTCTTAACGGCGACCCCACCGCGCGCCGCCAGCATGTCGGAGACCTTCTGTTCGGGGTTCTTCACGAACGGCTGATCGACCAGGCAGACCTGCTCGTAGAACTTGCCGAGCTTTCCCTCGGCGATCTTCGCGATCACGTGGGCGGGCTTGCCCGAAACCGCGGCCTGCGCCTTTGCGATGTCGAGTTCCTCTTTGACGACCTCGCCCGGCACGGCCTCGCGCGACACGAAGCTCGGCTCTGCAGCCGCCACCTGCATCGCCACGTCCTTGGCGGTCTCGCCGTCCGCTGAGGCGGAAAGTTCCACCAGCACGCCGATCTTGCCACCCATGTGGAGATAGGAGGCTATTTGCATCCCGTGGCTCGCGGCCAGGAAACCAACCCGCGAGAGCAGGATGTTCTCGCCGATGGTGGCGACCTGCGAGGAGATCGCGTCGGCCACGGTGTGCAGCGGGTCCCCGACGTAACGGGTTCCTTTGACCTTCTCCACGTCGCTGGCGCCGTCGGCTGCGACTTGGTCCGCAATTGCCTGGGCGAAGGCCTGGTACTGTTCGGTACGGGCAACGAAGTCGGTTTCGCAGTTGAGCTCAACCATGCCCCCGCGCAGGTTACCCTCGATCACTGCGAGCGCGACGACGCCTTCCTTGGCGGCGCGGCCGGCCTTCCTGGCGGCGGCAGTCAGGCCCTTCTTGCGTAGGAGCTTGACCGCCTCCTCCATGTCCCCGTTCGCCTCCTGCAGCGCGCGCTGGCAGTCCATCATCCCGGCGCCCGTCTTTTCGCGAAGCTCCTTCACGCTGGCAGCAGAAATCGCCATCTGGACCCTCCATGAAAATGGCCAGGAAGCGCATCGCCCCTGGCCCTTTGTTCGCTGTGGCTAGGGAAAACCTCTCAACGCTTCTCGTACTGCTCCGTTTCCTCGTCGTACTCCTCGAACGTCTCTTCGAGCGAGGGCAGCGCCGCCTCTTCGACCTCCTCGACCTTCTCGGGCTTCTCGGGCTTCTCGGGGGCGGCCACCTCGACTGGCGGGGCGGGCGCACGCACGAGCTCGACCTCAGCCTGGCTACGGCCCTCAACCATGGCCAGACCCTCCAGCACGGAGTCCGCAACCCGCGCGGTGAAGAGCTTGATCGCGCGGATGGCGTCGTCGTTGCCGGGGATCGGGTAGTCCACGACGTCGGGATCGCAGTTCGTGTCCACCACCGCCACCACCGGGATGCCGAGGCGGTTGGCTTCGTGAACCGCGTTGTGCTCGTGGTTGGTGTCGATCACGTACAGCGCGTCCGGCAGGGACTCCATGTCGCGGATACCGCCGAGGTTCTTTTCCATCTTGATGCGCTCGCGCTCGAGGCGGACGCGCTCCTTCTTGGTGATCTGGGCGTCCGCGTTGGAGAGCTGGCGCTCCACGTCCTTGAACCGGTCCACCGACCGGCGCAGGGTCACGAAGTTCGTGAGCGTGCCGCCGAGCCACCGGTTCGCGACGTAGAACATGCCGCACCGGCCGCCCTCTTCCTTGACCACGTCCTGTGCCTGACGCTTGGTGCCGACGAACAGCACGGTTCCGCCCGAGGCCACGACGTCCCGGACGAAGTTGGAGGCTTCTTCGAAGAGCTGCAGCGTCTTTTGCAGGTCAACGATGTAGATCCCGTTGCGCTTGCCGAAGATGTACGGACGCATCTTCGGGTTCCAGCGCCGGGTCTGGTGACCAAAGTGGACGCCAGCCTCGAGCAGCTCTTTCATTGAGATGGAAGCCAAGACCTTCTCCTTTCGACTCTCTGGTCTCTAGCGCTTCGAGAACTGGAACCGGCGGCGGGCCTTGGGCTGACCGTACTTCTTGCGCTCGACCTCGCGGGCGTCGCGCCTCAGGAAGCCCGCGCTCTTCAGCTTCGGCCGCAGCTCCGGGTTGAACTCGAGCAGCGCGCGAGAGAGGCCGTGCCGGATCGCGCCGGCCTGGCCGCTCATTCCTCCGCCCGCGACGTTGATGAGGATGTCGAACTTCTCAGCGTTCTCGGTGATCAGTAGTGGCTGTCGGATGATCATCTTGAGCACGCGGTTGGGGAAGTAAACCTCGAAGTCACGCTTGTTTACAGTGATCTTGCCGGTTCCCGGACGCAGGTAGACGCGCGCCACGGCGGTCTTGCGCCGGCCGGTCCCGTAGTACTGGATGCTCACCACTGTTCCTCTCCTTACCCTTCGACCTTCATGGCCTGGGGCTGCTGGGCCTGGTGCGGGTGCTCGGGACCCGCATACACCTTGAGTTTCTTGAGCAACGCCCGGCCCAGGCGGTTCTTCGGCAGCATGCCCCAGACCGCGTAGCGCACGATGCGCTCCGGCGCCCTATCACGCAGCTCCCGGGCGGTCTCCTGCTTGAGATGGCCAGGGTCACCGGAGTGGCGGTAGTAGCGCTTGTCGTCCCACTTGTTGCCGGTCAGCTTGACGCGGCCGGCGTTGACCACGATCACGAAGTCGCCGGTGTCCACTCCCGGCGTAAACGTCGGCTTGCGCTTCCCACGAAGCAGGGAGGCAACGGCAGTTGAAAGCCGTCCCAGCACGACATCGGCTGCGTCCACGACAAACCAGTCGTGGCGGATTTCGCCCTTTTTCGGTACGTACGTCCTCATCTCGCTCTCCGCTCGCTTGACGAAAGCCCCGCGAGGCATACCTCGACTCGCGAAGGGGGGAGATCCTACCGCGAGGAGCGACCTTCTGTCAAGCTCGCTTGCGGCCTCCGCCCTGCCTTGCGATGGCCTTTCCGGGGTGCTCGCCGTCGGCTCCGGCCCCCAAGGAGTAACGGTTGAGGATGCCCGCCACAGCCCTTTGAGCCGGAGGAAGAATTCGGGGGAGGGCTTCCCCTCCCCCTCTTGCCTCTTGCCACATGCCTACTTCTTCAGCCACTGGTCCAGCCAGCCGATCACGGTCTCGTGCCACTGGATCGAGTTCGCCGGCTTGAGCACGAAGTGGTTCTCATCCGGGAACACCAGCAGCTTCGACGGGATACCCTTCCGCTGCAGCGCGGTGAACGTCGAGATCCCCTGCGTGTAGACAACGCGGAAGTCCTTCATCCCATGGATCACCAGCATGGGCGTCTTCCAGTTCTTCACGAACTCGATGGGGTTCTGCTTGGCGTAGTTCTCGGAGTCGACCCAAGGCAGGCCGCGGTGGTCCCACTCCGGGAACCAGAGCTCCTCCGTGTCGAAGTAGGCGACGCGTTCGTCGAGGTTTCCGTCGTGGCAGACCAGACACTTGAACCGGTCGGTCTGGCCCTCGATCCACGTGATCATGTACCCGCCGAACGAGGCGCCGAGTGCCCCCACGCGGTTCCTGTCCATGAAAGGGTACCTCGCAAGGGCGAAGTCGAGCCCCTTCATCAGGTCCTCGAACGGTGAGCCGCCCCAGTCGTTGTTGATGGCGTCGGTGAACGCCTGTCCGTAGCCGGTGGAGCCGTGAAAGTCCACCATCACCACGGAGTATCCCGCGCCCGCATAGACCTGCGGGTTCCAGCGATAGTGGAAATCGTTGCCGAAACTGCCCTGAGGGCCACCGTGGATCAGAAACGCCACCGGGTACTTTTTCGCCGAGTCGAAGTCAACCGGGTGGATGATGTAGCCGTACACCGTGTCGCCCTTGGCCCCCTTGAAGGAGAACCGCTCCGGCTTGCCAAGGCGGGTCGCCGCGACTTTGGCATCGTTGAGGTGCGTCAGGCGCCTCACGTCGCGGCCGTCCCGTGCAACCGTGTACAGCTCGGCGGGGCCGAGCAGCGAGTTCATCCCGTAGAGGACCCTGCCGCCGTACGCCTGCGGCTCGGTGCACGTCCCCTCGCCCACCACGATGTGCGCCTTACCTGAGGCCGCGTCCACAGCGAAGATCGCGCTCTGCCCGAGGTGCTCGGCCGCGCAGAAGAGCTCCTTGCCGTCGGGCGACCACGCCAGACCGCCCGGCGACCGATCCCCGCGCGCGGAGTCGTCGGCGCGAAGCGTGATTTTGCGCTCGACGCCGGTGGCCACGTCGCGCAACACGATCTCGTAGCGGTCCGCCTCGTACCCGGCACGGCTCATCGCCAGATAGGCCAGGGTCTTCCCAAACGGGGAGAACCTGGGTGCGCTGTCGGTGGCAGGGCTGGTGGTCAACTTGCGGGGCGGCACGGAACCGTCGGTAGGCCCCGCGAAGAGGTCGAAGTTCGTGGACCAAGCCTCCTCGCGCCCCACGTCCTTGGCCGAGAACACAACCGTCTTCCCGTCGGGGGATATCGAGTAGTCGTTGCTGTCGCCGAACGGTTTGCTCGGGCAGTCTGCGTCCATCGGAAGCATCAGGTCACGGGCGGGGCCGGACGGCAACGGATACACAAAGAGGTGGTTGCGCGTGCCGTTTTCCCACGTGTCCCAGTGGCGCACGAGCAGCCGGTCGAAAACCATGCCCGACGCCTTCGTCTTCTCCTTCTCGTCGAGGGCTTCTTTGGTCTGCTCGGGGGCCCTGCCGGGAAAGACCGCCATCGAGAACACCAGGAAGTCACCGGCGGGTGCGACCTCAAGGGCGTCCACGTCGAGCGGCAGGCTCGTCACCTGCTCCGCCTCGCCGCCGTCAACGGGAATGCGCCAGACCTGGGACGATCCGGAGCGCGTGGACACGAAGTAGACGCTCTTTCCGTCGCGACTCCAGCGTGGCAGTGTGTCGCTGGCGTCGTGGGCGGTCAGGCGGCGCACCCAGGAACCGTCCAGGGCGGCCAGGTAAAGGTCGCTGCGCCGCTTGTTCTTCTCGAGATCGGTGACGCTCACAGAGAACGCTACAACCTTGCCGTCGGGCGAGACCCGCGGATCTGAAATTCGGTCCATGGCAAGCATGTCGTGAACCGAGAACGGGTGCGTCTCCGCCGCGTGCACCGTTCCCGCGAGTAGCCCAAGGAAAACAGTCAGGGATAGCAACCGAAACATGGCGTCCTCCCGCCCGCAGCCGCGGGCCGTCCGGTATCGTACACGGAAAAGGGTGCCGCGATTCCCCGCGGATCACGCAAGGACAAAGGATCGAGTAGCATTGGCGCGTGAGCGCATGGAGGATGGCCGTGTTCGTGATCACCGTCCTGAGCGTGTGGACGTCAGTCCACGCCTACGTGCTGTGGCGGGTATGGCGCTTGCCGGCGGTGAACACGCCGTTTGCGCACAGGGTGCTCGTGGTGGCCGCGGTGTTCCTCTGGATGAGCTATCCCCTCTCTCGTTTCCTCTACCACTGGAGGCTGAGCCCGGTCGCTCGCCCCTTGGAGTACACAGGCACGACCTGGATGGGAGTGCTGTTCCTCCTCTTCGCCGCCCTGCTGGCCGTGGACGTGGTAACGGCGGGTGGCTTGCTTTTGCGCGGCACCGGGTCGGCACTGAGGGGCTGGGCGGTCGCTGGCGCTCTGGTGCTGTCGGTTGTCGCGCTGGTGCAGGGGCTTCGAGGGCCGGTGGTGTGCGACTACGAGGTCCGCCTTGCCGGGTTGCCGGCCGAGCGAGACGGTACCGTGCTGGTCGAGATCTCGGACATTCACCTCGGCACGCTCATCGGCGAGCGCTGGATGGCCCGCCTCGTGGATCGCGTCAACGCGATGAAACCGGACCTGGTGGTCGTGGACGGCGACCTCGTGGATGGCAACGTCCACGAAGTCGCGCCGCTGCTGCCTGTTCTCAAGGGCCTGCACGCCCCGCTCGGGGTTTGGGCGGTCACCGGCAACCATGAGTGGTACGCCGGGATCGACCGCAGCGTGCAACTCCTCGAGGACGCGGGGTACACCGTTCTGCGTGACCGCTGGGCCGAGGCCGGTCCCGGTCTCGTCCTGGCCGGTGTGGACGACCTCACCGCGCGCCGCCAGTTCGGCCAAGTTGACCACCCGGTCGAGAAGGCGCTCGCGGGTCGCCCGGCCGGTGCAACCGTGCTGCTCTCGCATTCGCCCCTGAAGGCCGACGCGGCCGCAACGTCCGGGGCCGGTCTCATGCTCTCGGGCCACACCCACGACGGCCAGATCTGGCCGTTCGGCTACCTCGTGCGGTTCGCCTACCCGTTGCTCGGCGGGCGCTACGAGGTCGGTGGGATGTCCGTGATCGTTTGTCGCGGCACCGGCACCTGGGGACCGCGCATGCGCCTTTGGCTGCCCAGCGAGATCGTGCGCATAACTCTACGTGCGGGGGGTCCCGCGTCCGCTCCCCCACCCGACCGGCCGCTCTAGACCCCCCGTGCCCCCCGCTCGTTCCGCCGGAGGCGGAACTCGCCCGGCCGCGGCACCGGCACCTGGGCCCCGCGCATGCGGCTCTGGCTCCCCTGCGAGATCGTGAGGATTACGCTCCGGACCGCCACAAGCTGAGCAGATCGCCCCCCGGATGACCCCGCAGGACGGCGCTATTTGGTTCCGTCCCACCGCTTGAGGAACCCCAACAGCTTCGCGGGGTCGTGGCCCGGCTTGGCAGAGTTCCCGGTTTCGAAAACCTCGCTGGATTGGGTGTGCAGAACCTTGAGCTGCGGTGAGAGCACCAGCAGCGAAGGGAAGCCCAACTTATCGGGGTTGCCAAGGTGGGCCATCGCCTCGGGGTTCTTGTTCTCCTTGGAGTAGTTCAGGTGCACGACGTCGTACCGCCCGAACTTGGCCTCCAGCGCGGCGTCTCCGGCCATGAGGCGGCCAAGCGCCCGACACCACTTGCACCAGTTGCCACCGACGATAACCAGAACCCGCCTGTTCTCTGCGACGGCCTTCCGGCCCGCCGTCTGCAGTTGCGTCCATCCGTCCAGGGATGGATCGTACGGCGCGGGACCCGGGGCGCTCGCCGCCACGGCGATCCCTGCCACCAGCACAAGCGCACCAAGGACAAGTGCGAAGCGGTGCATCGGGCCCCCCGACGCGAATGCGCGACGCACGGATTGTAGCCCTTCCCCAATAATCTTTGCGTGATCGCCAGAGTCTGCATGTGTCCTGGATGTTGCGCGAGGCGCACGAAACGCCAACCCAACGTGGTGGGACCCTTCGCTCCGCTCAGGCTGACTGCGACCCGCACCACTGCGGGTCGCAGTCAGCCGCGATAGCGGAGCACCAGCAGGGTGACGTCGTCGTCGGCCTCACGACCGGCACGGTGCTTGGCCGCGGCGTCGAGGAGCGCCCGCCCGACAACCTCGGCGTCCCTGCCCCCAAGCCCGGCCAGCGTGCGCTGAACACCATCCACGCCGAACTCCTCGCTCTCCGGCGAGAACGACTCGGAGATGCCATCGCTGTAGAAGACAATCGAGTCACCGGCCGACAGCTTCACCTCGGCGACCGCCCACTTGGCCATCGGCAGCAGGCCGAGGATTGGTCCCTGGGGCGGCACGAGCTCCACCGAGCCGCTGGCTCGCAGAACTGCCAGCGGGCAGTGGCCGGCGTTCGTGAGGCTCAGGCTCCCGTCGCTTCGCAGCAAGCCGAGGGCGAGGGTGAGAAACCGGTTTCCCGGGTTGTGCTTGAGGAGGCTGCGGTTGAGCGCGGGCATCAGCGCTTCGATGGGCTGGCCAAGCTCGTGCAGGAGGCCGATGAGGCCTTGAGCCATTGCCATGATCAGCGCCGCCCCGACCCCCTTGCCCGAGACGTCCCCGAGTGCCACCGCCAAGGCGCCGTCGTCGCGCAGGATGCCGTGGTAGAGGTCGCCTCCGACGCTGCGCGCTGGCTGCGAAAAGGCGAAGACGTCACCGAACGGCGTGTCCGGTGGTGTGAGCTGCAGCGCGATCTGGATCGTCCGGGCAAGGGACATCTCGTAGTCGATCTTGGCCTTCTCGCGTGCTTCGCGGTACAGCCTCGCGCTGTCGATGGCGATGGCGGCCTCGGCGGTGACGGACTCGAGGACGGCCAGATCCTCACGTCCAAAAGGCTTCCCGGCCTGCGCCCTCTCCACCACAATGCCGCCGATGACGTCCACCGAAGCCACGAAGGACGCGTCCTCGGCGCGCCCCATCGGCCGGCGGGTCACGACGAGGGGCGCGGCAACCGCCATCGCGGCTCCCCGTGCCACCATCGTCGTGGAGGGGGAGAGCTCGAGGCCGGCGGACACCACGTGACGCTCCTTGATCGCCTTCTCGAACAGCGAGCTGCGCTCCGCCCACGCGGTCTTGCCCAGGTCCGGTGGATGCCAACCGACCGTCCGCCTGGACCCGTCGTTCTCGATCAGGATCACGCAGCCTCGGTCCGCGCGCACCAGCCGGACGGCCGATTGCAGCACGATCTGGACAACCTCCTCGAGCACCGTGGCGGCGTTGAGCGCGCGTGCCACGTCCAGCAGCATCTGCAGGTGCTTGACGCCTTCCTCGCCGCCCGTCTTCTCGGCTGCGATCTCCAGCGGGGTGCTCACGACCTCTGTGCCGACCTGGAACTCCGTTCGCGGGCCCAGGCGCAAGACGTCACCGGGTTGCACGACCGCGTGCTGAACCCTCACGTCGTTGACGAAGGTTCCTCCCGATGACCCCAGGTCCTCCACCACCAGCTCGTGGCCGTCCCACTTCACCTCGGCGTGCCGGCGCGACACCGTGGCCTCCGAGATGACCACGTCACATCCGGGATCACGACCGAGCCGAACGATGGGTTGGGCAATCCGGACCCTCGCCCCCGGCTGGCCGGGCTCGCGGGGCGCCAGGACCGGGGGCGCGCTCCATTCACTCTTTCCCTTGCGCGGCATGAAGGAAGTCTAGCAAAGGACTGCTTCTCAGGCTCCGTTGATCGACGGCTCCGCACTTCGTCCGTTTTGCCCGCCGCCGGAAACCGCCATGCCTCGTAACATCCTCCCCCTGAGGAGGTTCTGTCACATCGAGACCGGCGCGCTTGACGCCTCGTGCTATTCTCCGCGGCGCGCTGCTGGCGCCGGATGAAGACCGTCACCTACCTTACCCGCAGGAACATGCTCAAGAAGGGCTCGATGGCGCTCGTGGCCGGCGGCATCCTCGCGCGCTCGGGCTGGGTCGAGGCCACCGATCTGCCTATGGTTCGGCGCGTCACTCTCGTGCACCCTCGCCTCCCGAGCGCCTTCGACGGGCTGCGCATCGCCCAGGTCGCCGACGTGCACGCCGGGGTGTTCATGCCCCCGGAGCGCCTGGCTCGGGTGCGTTCCCTGGTCGAGGCGCTCTCGCCCGACCTGGTCGTGTTCACGGGCGATCAGCTCGACCGGCGTCAGGTGGACGCCGATTTCTTCGTTCACGGCTTCGCAGGGATCGAAGCGCCCCTTGGGGCGTTCGGAATCCTCGGAAACCACGACCACCTCGCCGGTCCCCGGCTAGCCGTGGCCGCCATGGAGGCGGTGGGCGTGATGCCGCTGGTCAACCAGTCCGCGACACTGGAGCGAGGCGCCTCGTGCATTCTGCTCGCCGGGGTCGACGACCTCGACGCGGTCCCCGGCTGGGGACCCGATTTCGCCGCTGCCCACCGGGGCGAGGCCGAGTTCCGGATCCTCCTCTGCCACCAGCCCAACGGCTGGCGCGCTGGACGTGCCGCAGGAGCCAACATCACGCTTGCCGGCCACACCCATGGTGGGCAGATTGCGGTGCCGTCGCGCGGGCTCAACCTCGTGCGCCTCTCCACCCCCTACATCGCGGGTGCCTACCAGAAGGCCGGGCAACTGCTCTACGTCTCGAGGGGGATCGGCGTCGGTGCAGTGCCGCTCCGTTTCGGAGTGCCTCCAGAGGTCGATCTGATCACCTTGCGGTGCGGACCGCTGGCCGGAGCCTAGGGTCAGGTATCGAGGCGGTCGTAGTAATCCTTGGTGATCTCAGCTCGGACTTTCCCCGTGTGCGCGATCCCGGCCGGCTCGAACAGGATCAGCTTGACGTGGCCGTGGGGAACCACCCGATGCTCCCGACGCCGCGCAACGACGGTGAACTCGCCGGGATGCAGCGTCACCGCTCCATCTCGCTCCAAGACGTCAAGGACGCCCTCGATCACGAGGAACAGTTCGTCCTCGTTGTCGTGCGTGTGCCACGGGACCTTGTCCCCCTCCAACCGCGCAAGCTTGACGTGCTGGCCGTTCAGCTCCCCGACGATCTTCGGAGAAAAGGTGTCGTTGAACCTCCCGAAACAGTGCTCGATGTTGACGACCTTGCTCATCGCCTGCCACCTCTCGCTGCGGCCCGCCACCACACGGGCTTCCACCAAGGATTCGTTTCCGTCTGCGTGTAAGGCTACTCGAGCGGGATGCGCCCCTTGTTCTTGGCGAGCCAATCGTCGAACGTCTGCAGTGAAGGGTTGAGGGATCGGGAAAAGGCGATGTCGCGCGCCCCGTTGTAGAGCCCCTGGAAGTCGCGCTTGAACTGGAACATGTTGCCCATATCCTCGGCACCTGGGAAACCGAAGCTGCGGTACACGTCGGGCGAAACGTCGTTGTAGCGCACCTCCCGGCCTAGCGCCTTGGTGAGGGCGGCCGCCATTTGCGCGCCGGTGAGGTGCTCGCCGGCGATCCCGACGGTCTTGCCGATGAACTCATGGCCCTTCTTGAAGATCCCATAGGCGCACTTGCCGATGTCCTCTGCAGCCATCGAGGCGAGCTTCTTGTCGCCCATCGGAAGCGTGATCGCCAGCTTCCCGTCCGGCCCCCTCTTGGGGCCCGCGCCGAAGTAGATCAGGTTCTCCCAGTAGAAAGATGTCAGCAGGAAGGTCGTCGGTACACCCAGGTCGGTGAAGTAGTGGTCCGCCTCGGCCTTGCCGTCGAAGTGTGCGACCTTGTACTTGCCCTGCAGCGTGGGCATGCGGGTGTCGCTCAACGGGATCGACTTGCGCGTGTCTTCGAATGTGGACCAGATCGCGTGTTGAATACCGGCGTGCTTCGCCGCTTCCGCCATTGCGCGAGCGTTGGCCTTTTCTCTTTCGGCGGAGAGGTGCGCCCAGAAAAACGTGACGCAGTACGCCCCGTACGCCCCTTTGAACGCTTTCTTCAGGCTCTCGGCGTCGTCCACATCGGCTGCGACGACCTCGGCGCCCAGCCTCGTCAGGTCCCTCGCCTTGTCGGAGTTGATGTCCCTCGTGATTGCGCGTGCCGCGAACGGGCCGCCCTTGTCGCTCAGGATTGCGCGGACCAGGCCGCCGCCCTGAGCGCCGGTTGCACCAACCACCGCGATGATCTTCTTCGCCATTGCGAGCCTCCTCCTCGGGACAGAACGGTGAGGTGCCGATCGGTATTTCAATGGCCCCGACGGACGACACACCGGCACCGGCAGGCTCAGCACGCTCGGAGCCGTCCGCTACCGGGACGGTTTGCGGAACTCGAGCAGCTCGATGGGCGCGCCGTCGTGGACGATCATCGCCACCCTGACACCTTCGGAGGGGGAGCTGGGCGGGCTCAGGATCTCCTTGCCCCGGAGCGCCTCCTCTAGGTCGTCAACCTCGAAGGCGATGTGGGGTACTGTCCTGGCGAGCTCGGACACCGCGCAGTCGGGCCCGAACTGTATCCACTCGATCCCGTAGGGGCTCGTTTCGAAGCCGGCAACGTGAATCCTCAGGTGCTCGAGGTTCCTTTCGCCGGGCCTAGGGTTCTCACGCGGGATGCCCAGGTGGTGATACCGCCAGCCCCACTCCGCGACCGCGGCGGGCGGTTCGTGATCGCGCCGCTTCCGCGTCGGCCGGTTCCGCGAACCTGTAGTCGGTCCTCCGGTCATTTCGATTCCCTCCGTTTAGCGCTCGAGAGCCGGCGGTCGCTACTGGATCCTGATCGGCGCCAGCCACACCGGGCCCGGGGTTACGACTCGGCCCGCCAGCACCTCGCGCAGCATCGCCTCGATGCGGGCGTCCGCGTCGTCGCTGCGCTCCAGCAGTCGCTGCCAGATTGAGCGGGCCTGTGGGTAGAAGGTCAGCTCCACCGGGGCATCGGGTTTCAGGCCAGCCAGCTCACGGGCTGCGACAAGCGCCGCGTCGAACCCGCCCACCGCATCCACCAAGCCGCGCTCTTTCGCCTGCTCCCCGGTGAACACTCGTCCCCGCCCGATTGCGTCCACGGCGTCGCGGGACATGTTTCGCGAGGCGGACACGTTTTGCAGGAAGCGATCGTAGATGCGGTCTAGGAACTTCTGGACGGCCGCCTTCTGCTCCGGGGTCCAGGGGTCGAGGGAGCCATAGATCGCCGCATTCGGTGCACCGTCGAGCTTGCCCCAGGTGATCCCCAGCTTGTCCTCCCAGAATCGCGCCATTGCCAGGTGCCCGCCGAAGACGCCGATGGACGCGGTGATGGTGCCCGGGTCGGCGACGATGCGCTTGGCACCGCAGGTGATCCAGTACCCGCCCGAGGCCGCCACGTCGCCCATCGAGACCACCACCGGGATCTCTTTAGCGGTCCGCACCATCTCGGCGCGGATGATCTCCGAGGCCACTGCGCTGCCGCCCGGCGAGTTGATCCGGAAGATCAATGCCTTCGCGCCCGAGTCCCGCACCTGCTGAAAGGCGCGGGAGATGGTGTCGGCGCCCATGACGTCGCCGCCGAAGATCGGCGCCGGCGAGAAGCCGCTCTCGCCGCGCAGGATCGTGCCCTCGGCGACCACGACTGCGATCTCGGTCCCGCTGCGGTCGGGCCGACCGGCCCTGAGGTACCGTCGGAGCGATACCCGCTCCAGCTTCCTGGCCTGGTTCGTGCCGTTCTCCTCGACGAACGTCTCCCAGTCGTTCAGCTCGTCGACCAGCTTGGCCCTGAGCGCGTCGGGGCCGAGGTAGGGCCCGCCCTGCACGAGGCGTTCCACCTGCTTCGGATCCATCCGCCGGCCACTGGCTATGCCGGCGACCATCTGCCGAGTGATGGAGTCCAGCAGCCATTGCATCATTTCTCTGTGGGCGGGGGTGAATTCCTTCTGCGTGTACAGGAATCGAGCCGTCTTGTAGTCACCGATGCCGGGGAAGTCGGGCTCGATCTCGAGCTTGTCGAGCGTGCCCCGGATGAACGGGCTGCGCACGGCTACGCCGGTCAGGTTTATGTCACCCAGGGGGTTGAGCACCACCTTCTGGCAGGCGCTCGCGACGAAGTACGGTGTGTTGCCGGGCGAGAACTCTCCGGCCGTGTCCAGGTACGCGTAGGTTTCCTTGCCCGCCTCCCGCACCTTCTGGAGGAGCGCGTGGATCTCCTGGATGGTGGCGAACCCGGCCTCCAGGTCCCCCACCTTGACGAACACCTTCTGGACCCGGGGGTCGGAGGCGGCCTGCACCAGGCCGTCGCGGAGGTCCTGCCGCGAGACCAACCGCGGGCCCAAGAAATCTCCGAACGGCGAATCCGCCGTCATCTCCGGGATCGGGCCCGAGATCCCCACGGTCAGCAGCGTGTTCCCCGGGACGTGCCGGGTCGCGTACCGCGTTCCCAGGATGATCGCCAGCAAGCCGAGGCCCAGAACCATGAGGACCGCGCCCACCGCCACCCACGCCTTCGATCGAGACGTCATGGCTTCCTCCCAGCATTCCTGCTGGCCAATCATACGCGGCTCGAGCAGCGCGGTTCGATGGCCTCAGGCGCGGTGACCGGCGAACCGGGGACCCGAGGCCGGCCTCCCGGGAGAAGAAACGGGCCGGCGTGCTGCGCCGGCCCCACAGAGACCTTCACGCCGAAAGCCCGCGTGTGTCTTGCTACTTCTTCGCCTCGCGGCGAGCGACGATCTTGTCGATCTCGTCCATCGCCCAGTTCATCTGCGCCTCGAGGGCCTGGTACGGCGCCGACGTGGCCAGATCCACGCCGGCCTCCTTGAGCAGCTCGTACGGGTACCGGGAGCCCCCCGCCTTCAAGAGACCGAGGTAGCGATCCCGCGCGCCCGGCTTTCCGTCTATGACCTCGCGTGCGAGCTGCGTGGAGGCCGCCAGCGAGGTGGCGTACTGGTAGACGTAGAAGTTGAGGTAGAAGTGCGGGATGTACGCCCACTCCACGGTGTACTCATCGGGGATGCGGACCACGCCCTGGGCGCTCCCGTGGTAGCGCCGCAGCAGCTCGCCGTACATCTTGGTGAGCTTGGCGCCGGTGAGCGCCTCGCCCTTCTCCACCGCCTCGTGGATAGCGAGCTCGAACTCCGCGAACATCGTCTGACGGAAGAACGTGCCGCGCAGGTCCTCGAGGTAGTTGCCGAGCAGGAACAGGCGCTCGTCGTCGCTCCCAGCCTGATCGAGCATCCGCCGGAGCAGCAGCGCCTCGTTGAAGGTTGATGCCACCTCGGCCATGAAAATCGAGTAGTCGGCCGTCGGGAACGGCTGCGCCTTGTTGGCGAGGTACGAGTGCAAGGCGTGCCCCCACTCGTGTGCCACGGTGGAGACGCTCTCGTAGTCGTCGTTGTAGTTCATCAGCACGTAGGGGTGGACGTCGTATGCGGAGCCGTTGGAGTACGCACCCGAGCGTTTCCCGGTGTGGGGGTAGACGTCCATCCAGCGCGACTCGAAGCCTTTCTTCACAGCACCGACGTAGTCGGGCCCCAGCGGCGCAAGCGCCTCGAGCACTAGACCCTCTCCCTTCTCGATCGGGAAGTTGAAGTCCACGTGTTTGACTAGCGGCGGGTAGATGTCGTGGTACGCGAGGTCGGTGATCCCCAGCAGCTTGGCGCGGAGGCGGAACGCGCGGTGCAGCGTGGGCAGGGCCTTGTTCGTCTCGGCGATCAGCGTGCGGTAGACCGCCTCAGGAACGTTGCTCCCGTCCAACGCCGCCGCGAGGCACGAGGGGTATTTGCGGGCCTGCGCGTAGAAGAAGTCCCGCTTGACCTGCGAATCCAGGGTCACCCCGAGCGTGCGCTCGAACTCGTTGTACGTCTTCCAGAACTCGCGAAAGACAACGATGCGGTCCGCCCTGTCCGGGAGGGCGCGGTACTTGGAGTAAGCAGCCTGGTCGAGGCGGACCTTCTTCCCGTCGGACAGCGTCACTTCGGGGAACGGCATGTCTGCGTTCGAGAAGATGCCGTAGATGCTGCCGGGAGCGGGCGTGACGAGCCCTGCCTGGGCCAACAGCTTCTCCTCGCCCTGGGTGAGGGTATGCGCCCGTGTCCGCTCGATGTCCTCCAGGTAGAAACGGTACGGCGCCAGGGCCGGTTCCTCCTTCAGGAATCGGGCGACCGTCCCGGCGGGCAATGCCAGTACCTCGGGGGCGATCCACGACGAGCGCGCGGCGAACTCCGCCCCGAGCTGCTGGATCTCCTGCCGCGCCCCGAGTGCTTCCGAGATCCTGGTGTCTTCGTCCGACCACATCGACGCGTACGACCCTATCCGACCCAGCTCCTTGGCCATCCCGAAATAGGCATCGAGGGCTAGCTTCATCGTCGCCGCCGAGGTCCCGATCTTGCCCTTCTGTGCATCGACCTCCGGCAGCCGCTGGGCGAACTGCTTGCGCGCCTGGTCGAACGCCTGCATCGTCGGGTAAAGGTCGCCCAGGTTCCAGAGGTACTTCTCCGTCACCTTGACGTCCGCCGCCAACGCGACCGATCCGCTCATGACACCGACCAACAGCATCGCCGACACGACTATTCTCATCATCGTCGCCTCCCCTAAGGCACTCACGACCGGAGAGTGTACCCGATTGATGCGGACGTTCAGAGCACCAGCATGGCGTCGCCGAACGAGTAGAACGAGAAGCCCTCGCGCACGGCCCGCTCGTATGCCGAGAGCACCGGCTTCCGCCCTGCGAGTGCCGCCACCAGCATGAGCAGCGTGGAGCGCGGCAGGTGAAAGTTGGTCAGCAGGGCGCCGGTTCCGCGAAAACGGAAGCCGGGAAGGACGAACAGGTCGGCGCTGCGGAACCCAGGCAGCACGCGCCCGCACCCGACCTTGAGCGAGTGCTCGAGCGCCCGGCACGTCGTCGTCCCGACGCACACCACGCGTCGGCCTGATCCGAGCACCCGGTTCAGCGCGACGGCGGCCTCGGGCCGAATCTCGTAGTCCTCTGGCTCCAGCGTGTGCTCGAGCGGATCGTCCGCCTGCACCGGCCTGAACGTCCCCGGCCCCACGTGGAGGATCAGGCGAGCGATCTCGACCCCGCGCTCCCCAACCGCCGCCAGCAGCTCCGGGGTGAAGTGGAGGCCCGCGGTGGGTGCGGCCACCGCCCGGCCGGTGCGGGCATAAACGGTCTGGTAGCGCAGGCGGTCAGCTTCGCTGGGCCCGTGCTCCCTCCGGATGTACGGCGGAAGCGGCACCTCTCCGACCGCGGCTAGTGCGGTCTCGTCGAGCGGCGGGTCGAACTCCACGCTCCACGTGCCCTCCGTGAGCCGCTCACGCGGGACGGCGGACCCGCGCGCCAGGGTGAGCGCCGCGCCCGGACGGAGCCGCTTCGCAGGGCGCGCCATCACCTCCCACGCCGACCCGACCAGCGGGCGCACCAGGAGAAGCTCCGCCTCCCCGCCCCCCGGCCGGCGCGCTCGCAGGCGCGCCGGAATGACCCGCACCTCGTTGAGGAGCATCAGGTCCCCGGGTGCCAGAAGGCCGGGCAGCGCTGAGATCCGGTCGAGGGACAGGTACCCGGTGCCGCGGTCCACCACCATCAGCCGGGACGTCCCTCGCGGCCGTGCCTGTTGAGCGATCAGCCGCTCGGGAAGGATGTACTCGAATTCCGCCGTCCGCACAGGCCCATCCTACCCGGCTGGCACGATGGTTGTGCGGGCGGCGGGCCATCGGTAGACTCCGCCGTGCCCGTGTCGACCCAATTGCACCACCGCGCCCTGACGTGCTGCGGCGAGGAGTTCAGGCCGCCAGGAGACGCCCTGTGCCCGACCGGTTGCGTTTCCGCACGGCCAGGACCCCAACGGCGCGTGGAGCCATGACCGACCCGGGCGGTCGCCAGATGCGATTCTTCCTCCTGTGTGGCCTCGCCTTCTCCGGGAAGACGACCCTCGCGCGGTCGGTCGCGGAGCGACTCTCCCTCGCCTACGTCAGCCTCGACGACATCAACGTCGAGCGCGGCCTCCGGCCCGGGGGCGAGGGTTTGCCCGTCGAAGAGTGGGAGCGCTCCCGCGCCATCGCCGAGTCCCGATTGGCGGCCTCATTCACCTCGGGCAGAGGCGCCGTGCTCGACGACACCGGCTGCTTTCGTTGGCTGCGTGACTGCTACCGCGAACACGCCCTCCGTTATGACGTTCCGACCGCCGTGATCTTCGTGGATGTGCCACTCGACGTGATTCGCGCCCGTATCGCAGCCAACGCCCGCGAGGGGACGCGCACTAGCATCACCGACGCGGTGTTTGCGCGCCACGTCGCCGAGTTCGAGGCGCCGCAGCCCGACGAGCCCACCCTTCGCTTCTCGTCGTCTGATGAGATCGAGGACTGGATCGCCGCGAACCTCATGACCGGTTAGGCCGCAGCCGGCAGCTACTTCGCCCTCTCGACGAAACGGCCGTCGCGGGTGTCCACCTTGACGCGCTCCCCCGTCTCCAGGTACGGCGGCACGAGGATCTCGATCCCGGTCTCGAGCCGCGCCGGCTTGAGCTGCGCCTGTGCGGTCGCTCCCTTGAGCGGTGGCGCGGTGTCTACCACCCGCAACTCAACGGTTACGGGCAACTCGACGGTGAGCACCTCGCCGTTGTAGATGAGCGAGCGCAACTCGAGCCCGTCGGTCAGGTACCCCGTGGCGTCACCGAGCATCTCCGCCGAGAGCGCGAACTGCTCGAAGCTCGCCTGGTCCATGAACACGAACTCCTCGTCCTGTCGGTAGAGGTACTGAACGGACCGCTTCTCGCGGTCCGCGGTGGGCACCGTCTCGCTGCCCCGGAGGGTCCTGGCCAGCGTCTGTCCGGTGCGCAAGTTACGGGCCTTGATCTTCACGAGCAGGCTGGCTCCTCGTGCGCTGGGCGTCTGTACCGCGACCTCGACGACCTCCCACGGCGCGCCGTCCAGGTCGAGGATCTCACCGCGCTTGATGTCGGTAGCTCCGATCACCTCTTCCGTCCCCTGCGCGCTGCGGGGCCGGCACCCCGCCCGGCGAGCCCCGCCAGCTCCCTGTACCGTGAGCAGCTCACCAGGTGATCGTTGACGAGGCCACACGCCTGCATGTGGGAGTACACGATGGTCGGGCCGACGAACCGGAACCCCCGCCTGACGAGCTCCTTCGAGAGCGCCTCCGACTCCGGCGTCCGGGCCGGGATGTCCTTCAGCAACCTCTGCGCGTTGACGCGCGTTCTGCCACCCACGAACGACCAGATGAAGGCGTCGAACGAGCCGAACTCCTCCTGGACCCTGAGGAACGCCTGGGCGTTCCCGACCGCCGAAGCGACCTTGGCACGGTTCCTGATGATCCCGCTGTCGGCGAGGAGCCTCTCGACCCGCGCCGGGGTGAAGCGCGCCACCTTGTGCGGATCGAATCCGGCGAAGGCGCGCCGGTACCCTTCGCGCCGCTGAAGCACCGTTCGCCACGACAGCCCGGCCTGCGCCCCCTCCAGGACCAGGAACTCGAAGTGCCGGCGGTCGTCGTGCACGGGCACGCCCCACTCCGTGTCGTGGTACGCCTCCATCAGCGGATCGGGGGCTCCCAGCCAGCAGCGCCTGCGCGTCTCGGCCATGCGGCGGAAGATAGCAGACACGGCGACGAGGAGGCTCATGCCGTTGACAGGCCCGGCCCGCACCCGGATGATTCTGGCCGCTGGCTGCGTTACGCAAAGGCAGGGCTCGGCGCGGAACTTTCGTACGAAGGGAGCGTTGCATGGACCAGCTAGTAGACCTGATCGCCAGGTACGGACTGCTCTTCGTTTTCGCCAACGTCCTACTCGAGCAGGGCGGGTTGCCGATCCCCGCGCTTCCCACCCTCGTGCTCGCCGGCGCGCTGGCGGCGGACGGCAAACTGTCGGCACCCCTGGTGCTTGCGGTTGCCGTTGCAGCTTCGGTTATCGCAGACTTCCCCTGGTTCCTCGCCGGACGGCGCTTCGGGTATCGGGCGCTCAGGGCCGTGTGCCGGGTGTCCGTTTCCCCCGAGTCGTGCGTCCGCCAGACCGAAGGAATCTTCGAGCGCTACGGCCTCATGTCGCTCGCCCTCGCCAAGTTCATCCCCGGGTACTCCACGGTCGCACCGCCGCTGGCCGGGATCTTGCGCACGCCGACGGCGACGTTCCTGCTTTACAACACGGCCGGGGCGGCGGTGTGGGCGGGGGCCGCCGTCGCAGGCGGCGTACTCTTCCACCGCCAGGTGGACCGCCTGGTAGCCGCGTTCGAGCACATGGGTGCCTGGGGCCTCGCACTCCTTCTGCTCGGGCTCGCGCTCTACCTGCTGATGCGCTGGGCAAGGCTCGTGCAGTTCCAGCGCGTTCTGCGCATGGCACGCATCTCGGTCGAGGATCTCAGGCGACTGCTGGTCGAAGGGCACAACCCGCTGATCCTCGACGTGCGGACAAACCTGTCCTATCGGTTCGATCCGCGCACCATCCCGGGCGCCATACGCTTTCACCTCAACGAGCTCGACGAGAAGCTCGCGGGCATCCCGACGGAGCAGGAGATCATCCTCTACTGCACGTGACCCAACGAGGCCACGGCGGCCCGGGTGGCTGCCAAGCTCAAGGAGAAAGGGTTCCAGCGCATCCGGCCGCTCGCGGGCGGCTTCCAGGCGTGGGTCTCGGCGGGTTTCGAGGTCCAGGAGGCGACGCTGGCCACAGACCTGCCCACCTCGGCGTAGAATCGCGGCCGTAGCCGGAGCTCACCGGACGAGCCACGACGCGGAGGAGACAGTGCGAAGAACCACCCCCCAGGACCTTCTTGTGAGACCGTTCACGATCCTCGACCAGCAGTGGGCCCTGCTGGTGGCGGGAAGCGAGCACCCCAACCCGATGACCGTCTCGTGGGGAGGGCTCGGCACGCTCTGGGACCGCCCGGTCGCGACGGTGTACGTGCGCCCGACCCGCTTCACGTTCTCGTTGCTGGAGGCACAGCCGTTCTTCACCCTCAACTTCCTGTCCGAGCCCTACCGCGCGGCGCTCGACCTGTGCGGCTCGACCTCCGGGCGGACCACCGACAAGTGGCGCGCCACGTCCCTTGGGCGGGTACCGGGCGAGACCGTTCCCGTCCCGCGGGTGGCTGAGGCTGACCTGGCGCTCGAGTGCCGGGTGCTCGCTACGCTCGACCTCGACCCGTCGCGCTTCCTCGAGCCTGCGATCCAGGAGCTGTACCCCAAGAAGGACTACCACCGGGTGTTCCTGGGCGAGGTGCTGATGGCGTTCGCCGCCGAGAAATACCTGCCCCAGGGCGACTGACGGGCGCCCCTCCGCCGCGCGCGCCGGGCGTTACGCCCTGTGCGCCCGCCGCCTCCAGATCACGACCACACAGACGGCGGCGCCGACCAGTCCGACCACCAACCCCAGCGGCGCCACGACGACCGCGATCAGGAGGAAGAGTCGCTCTTCGGCGTGCAGGAGGTCGCCGAGGCAGGTGTGCAGCACGAGGCTCACGGTGCCGGCGACCGCCGAGATCAGGGCCAGGGTCAGGAACTTCCTCGTCATCCGACAAGCCTCCGGGTCGTGGGGCCCATCGTAGACCAGGAGCCGGTCGGCTGCCACCCGCGCTGGACCGTGACTCGTCGTTCTGGTACCACTGGTGCCGGAGTCTCGAACCAAGTCGTGGATCCTGCCACCCTCGCGCGCGTGCTGCTACTCACCGGGAATCCCGGCGTGGGCAAGACCACGGTGATCCGGGCCGTGCCGGCGCTGCTGCCCGGATGGCACCTGGCCGGCTTCACGACCGAGGAGATCCTTGAGGCAGGCCGCCGCCTCGGGTTCCGGGGCACCACCCTGGACGGCCTCGAGACCGTCATCGCGCACGTCTCGTTCACGGGCCCGGCGAGAGTCGGCAAGTACGGTGTGGACGTGCGCGCGATCGATAACCTCGCCGGGGTCCTCGACCCGCAGTTCGTGGCGGATGCCTACATCGTGGACGAGATTGGGAGAATGGAGTGCCTCTCCACGGCGCTGGTCGCCGCCGTGCGGGGGCTGCTCGCCGCGCCGGTCCGCCTGGTAGCCACAGTCGCCGCACGCGGTCGCGGGCTGATCGCCGAGGTCAAGGCCCACCCAGGCGCCGTTCTCTGGCAGGTGACGCGCGCGAATCGATCGTCCCTACCGGCGGAGGTCGCGGCCTGGCTTGCGGCAACCCGCTAGTACGAGGAGAGAGGCGGGGGGACGGCCGCCCCTCGGGTTGGTTGCGTGGGTCGACACCGAGCTATGAGGTCAAACCCAGCAGCTGTTCGAGCTTAGCCTTGGAGGACTTCTCGACCTCGGCGTGGAGCGAGTTGCCGTGGGAATCCATCGTCACGACCACGGGAAAGTTCTCGACACGGATCACCCAGAGCGCCTCGGGGACCCCGAACTCGGCGAGCTGGAACACCTGCTGGACCTCCTTGATCGCCTCCGCCAGAACCTGCGCGGTGCCGCCCACGGCGTGGAGGTAGACGGCCCCGTACTTCTCGAGGCCCTCGAGCGTTTTGGTGCCCATACCGCCCTTGCCGATCACGCCGCGCAGCCCGTACTTGCCGATCACGTCGGCCTGGTAGGGCTCCTCACGAGCGCTCGTGGTGGGCCCGGCCGCCACGAACGTGTAGTGCCCGTCCTCGTGTTTCTTGACGACCGGGCCGACGTGGTAGATCACCGAATCCTTGAGGAACGGCGCGACCTCCTTGCGGAAGTCGTGGATCAACCAGTGGTGGGCGGAGTCGCGGCCCGTGATCACGCGTCCCGAGAGCTCGAGGAAGTCCCCGACCTTGAGCTTTCGGATCGTGGCCTCGTCACATGGCAGCGTCAGTTTAGCCATTGCTCACCTCCACGCCTACGGATGCCAGATCCGTTCCCTGACCCCGTACGCCTGAACCCGGCCCCCCCCTCAGTTCAGCCATTGCACTTCTCCCTTCGGGGTGATGCGCGCGCCAGCTCGCCGGTTCGCCCAGCACATGTAGCTCACGCTCACGAAATAGGAGGCGGGCAGGCGGGCGAGGTTGCCGACCTTGACGCCCAGTACCGTGGTCTTGCCGCCGAACCCCATCGGGCCGATGCCGAGCTGGTTGCCCTGATCGAGGACGTCGCGCTCCATCGTGTCCAACTCCGGAACGGGGTTGTGGTCGTCGAGCCGGCGCAAAAGCTGCCGCTTGGACTCCACGAAGCCAGAGCCGCGGTCGCCGCCGAAGCACGCGCCGATGATCCCCGGTGCGCACCCCTTGCCCTGCGCCTGGGCGATCGCGTCCAGGATGCAGCGGCGCACGCCGTCGAGGTTGCGGTCGGCCTTGAGCTTGGCGTTGGGCAGCGAGTACTGCGCGCCGCAGTTCTCGCAGCCGCCACCCTTGAGGATGACTCGAACCTCCGCGTCCGGTGAGTCCCACTCCTCGCAGTGGACGGTGGGGATGCCCGGCCCCTGGCCGTGGCCGGTGTTCTTGTCGGTGAGAGTGTCCACCGCGTTGGGGCGCAGGAGCTGCTTTGCGGTCGCCTGGCGGACGGCCTCCTCGAACGCGGCCGTCAGCATGCGGGTGGACATTCCCACGGGGTGGTGGATCCACACCAGCGGTGTTCCGGTGTCCTGGCAGATCGGCTGCCAGTTCCCCTTCGCCATCTCGACGTTGGTGAGGATTGAGTCGAGCGCCTTGGCCGCGAGCGAGCCCGGCTCCTCGGCGTCGCGCCCTCGTTTCAGTGCCTCCAGCACGTCGGGTGGAAGCTGCGAGGAGGCGTGCGCGATGACCTCGACGAACTTCTCTGTCCACTGTTCGCGTGTCAACACAGGGGGAACCTCCTTTGTCGTCTGCTCGCGGCGCGAACATCCGCCGCGGCATCTCAAACGTTGGCTGCTCGAGGAGTCCGACCGCTGCCCGTTGCCACACCCGGTGCCGAGCGTCCAAGATGGTAGCTCGGTGTGCGCGCAAAAGCACGCGAACCGTGGCCTCGCCGCGCCCGTGTCCAGAGCCTGTGGCGCGGAGATTCTCTTGAGATGATGTCTCACACATGGAATACCGTGTTGAGTCGGCACGCTTGAAAAGACAAGCGGTGCTGGCGTAGCATCGATCGGCTTCGGGAGGGGGTCCCGATCATGAGCGAGGGCGAACAGGTCAAGAAGGGGAAGGGCACGGTCTTCGTCCAGACCGAGGTCTGCAAGGGGTGCTCGTACTGCATCGACTTCTGCCCCGCCCACTGCCTCGAGTTCTCGCGCGACTTCAACCGCAAGGGGTACCACTACCCCGTGTTGGGGAGACCCGAAGACTGCACCGGCTGCGACCTGTGCGGACTCTACTGCCCCGACTTCGCCATCTTCGGGGTTCGCTTCAAGGACCTCGAGAAGCGCAAGCAGCCCGCCCCCGAGCCGCTGATCCCCGCCCGGGGCTGACGCTCCGGGGCAGCGTCACAGGGCTGTCCCGGCCGACACGGAGGAGATCTTGCACGCCGATCCGAAGGGAGTACTGACAGGGATCCACTTCATCGACGGCGACCACGCCGCCTGTGAAGGGGCCCTCGCGGCCGGATGCCGGTTCGTGGCCGGCTACCCGATCACGCCGTCCACCGAGGTGGTCGAGCGTTTCGCCGCCCGAATCCCGCTGGTCGGGGGCGTCTTCATCCAGATGGAGGACGAGATCGCCTCCTCCATCGCGATCCTCGGCGGCGCGTGGGCGGGCAAGAAGGTGATGACAGTGACCTCCGGGCCGGGGCTGTCGCTGATGATGGAGCACGTAGGCCTCGCCGCGATTACCGAGACCCCGTGCGTGATCGTGGACGTGCAGAGGGGCGGCCCCTCCACGGGGCTGCCGACGCTCCCGGCTCAAGCGGACATGATGCAGGTGAAGTGGGGGTCGCACGGCGACTACGAGATCATCGCGCTGTCGCCGAACTCGCCGCAGGAGTGCTTCGACCTCATGGTCAAGGCGTTCAACCTCGCCGAGACGTACCGCGTGCCGGTCTTCTTCATGATGGACGAGGTGGTCGGCCACATGACCGAGCGCGTCGTCATCCCGGCGCCGGAAGCGATCGAGATTGTCGAGCGCAAGTGGACACTGAAGAAACCCGGCGAGTACCGTGCCTACCAGACCGACGGCGACATGGTCCCCGAGATGGTCAAGGCCGGCGACGGCTATCGCATCCACGTCACCGGCCTCACCCACGACGACCGGGGCTACCCGGCGATGAACCCGCAGGCGCAGGACAAGCTCGTCAGGCGCCTCGTGAACAAGATCCGCGCGAACCGCGACAAGCTGGTGGACGTGCGGGAGGACGGCGTCGAAGGTGCCGACGTGGTGGTGGTGTCGTTCGGCATCACCTCCCGTGTCGCCGCGGCCGCCGTCGAGGCGGCGCGCCACAGGGGCGTGAAGGTCGGCCACCTGCGCCTCATCATCACCTGGCCGTTCCCTGCCAAGCGCATCAAGGAGCTGACCGGGGGCGCCAAGGCGTTCGTTGTCCCGGAGCTGAACATGGGTCAGATGGTGCTCGAGGTGGAGCGCGCCGTCGCCGGCAAGGCGGCGGTGATCTCGGTCCCCCACGCCGGCGGCACCGTGCACGAGCCGGAGGTGATCCTGGCGAAGATCATGGAGGCCGCGCAATGAGCGAAACTGATCTCCTGGAGCTCGAGATCGAGAACCCCGTGGCGTCGTACCTGCGGCAGGAACGCCTGCCGCACATCTGGTGCCCAGGGTGCGGAATCGGCACCACGGTCAACTGCTTCGCCCGCGCCCTAACAGAGTCGGCGATGGACCTCGACAGGGTCGCGATCGTGTCCGGCATCGGTTGCACCGGACGCGTGGCGGGCTACCTCAACCTCGACTCGTTTCACACCACCCACGGCCGCGCGATCCCGTTCGCCACCGGGCTCAAGCTGGGCAACCCCGACCTCAAGGTGGTCGTCTACTCCGGCGACGGCGACCTCTCGGCGATCGGCGGCAACCACCTCGTGCACGCGGCCCGCCGCAACATGGACCTGACGGTCATTTGCGTGAACAACTTCACCTACGGCATGACGGGGGGCCAGGTCGCCCCGACGACGCCGATCGGCGCCACCCAGACCACCATGCCGTACGGGAACTTCGAGAACCCGTTCAACCTCCCGTTCCTAGCGGATGCCTGCGGCGCGGTGTACGTGGCGCGCTGGACCGTCTACCACGTCAAGCAGCTCGCCAAGGCGATGCTCGAAGGGCTGCGCAAGAAGGGCTTCGTGTTTATCGAGGCGCTGGCGCCCTGCCCGACTCTGTACTCCCGCCGCAACCGGCTCGGCGACGGCGTGGACCAGCTCAAGTACTACAAGGAGAAGAGCAAGATCGTCAACGGTGCCGACACCAAGGACGTAGGGCTCACCTTCCAGGGCGACATCGTCGTGGGCAGGTTCGTGGACCGCGAGCGCCCGACCTGGCTCGACGCGATGAACGAGCACTACTCACAGCACTTCGGCGAGAAGTACGTCCCGTACGGGGTGTCGCATGGACAAGACTGAGATCCGGGTGGGGGGCCTCGGCGGCCAGGGCGTCATCCTCTGCGGGATGATCATCGGCAAGGCCGCTTCGATCTTCGACGGCAAGCACGCGACCTTGATCCAGGCCTTCGGCCCCGAGGCGCGCGGCAGCGCCTGCAGCGCCCAGGTCTCGGTGGCCGACGAGGCGATCGGCTACCCCTACGTGAAGAACCCCGACGTGCTCATCGTGATGTCCCCCGACGCCTACACCCAGTTCGCGCCGCAGCTCAAGCCGGGTGGGGTGCTCCTTTACGAGAACGAGCTGATCAAGGTGGACGACAGGCTCCCCGCGGGAGTGAAGGCGTTCGGCATCCCGGCCACCCGCCTCGCCGAGGAGCTCGGCCGCAAGCTGGTGCTCAACATCGTGATGACCGGCTTCTTCGCCGGGGTCACCGGGTTGGTTTCTTCCGAGGCCGCGGAGAGGGCAGTCAAGAGCTCGGTCCCCCGGGGCACCGAGGACCTCAACCTGCGCGCGCTGCACCGAGGCTACGAGTACGGACGGCAAATCCTCTCGACCTCGGAGCTTGAGGCGCCGACAACCATGCGTCGAGGGTGAGTAGGCGCGAGCTGCAACCTACTGACTGGCAGGGCGGATGGCAACAGGAGTAGAAGGCCGACAGCCGCGAAGGGTGCTAGGGGGCTCTGCCCATGGGAGGCGGACATGAAGCTTGAAGGGTTTCCCCAGTTGGTGTCGCTGCAGGAGGGCACTCGTGTTGTGATCCGACCGATGGAGCTCGAGGACGGTGAGGCCGTGTTCGAGTTCTTCGGCGCTCTCCCCGAGGAGGACCGGCAGTACCTTCGAAACGACGTGACCTCACGGGACTGGCTCGAGCGTTTTGTCCGCAGCATCGATTACGACACGGTCATTCCCGTGGTCGCCGAGCACGAGGGCACCGTGGTAGGCAACGCCACGCTCTACCGGAGCCGCCACGGCTGGACGAAGCACGTTGCCGAGATCCGCATCGCGGTCGCACGCCCCTTCCAGCACAAGGGGCTAGGAACTGCACTGGGTCGGGTGCTCGTCAGGCACGCCATCGGCCTCGGACTCGAGAAGATGATCGTCCACGTGGTCGAAAACCAGATCGCGGCCAAACGAGCCCTCGAGAAACTCGGTTTCCGCGACGAGGCCGTCCTGAAAGGCCACGTCAAGGACATTCACGGGATCAAGCGCAATCTCCTTGTCATGTCGAACGACGTTTCCCATCTCTGGGAGGCGATGGCGGAGCTGGTGGCCGACTACTCACCGACCATAGGGGGCTAAGGAGGAGGGCGGCCGTTTCTCGCTGCAGCGCCCGCCCTCGGCAAGCGCTCACTTTCTTCACGTTCACTACAAAAAACTGCGCCACGCGCCTTCGAGAAGGCGGTTCTCGGGCAAGGGCCCTGCGCAAGGGACACCTTAGAGAAGTCTCCGCTTTCAGGCGCGAACTCGTGATCTCGTGCTCCAACGCATGCTGCCCTAGGGATGCCATGGAAATGCCGGTTGCAGCACACTCGCCCACGTTCTGGGGGATGGTCCGCTCACCACCCGGGATGTCGCTCGCGGGCGCCCCACAGGGCATGCCAACCACGAATCAGCCGAGGCCTGTGCGCTCCTCAATCTGGCGTTTCATGTCGGTTTCCTCGACAAGGGCCTCGAGCTCTCGCCACATCGCCTCGAGGTTGCAGCGCATGATTATCATGTCCTGCCATGAGCCTGACTGATCCCGCACGTGCTCGGGGATGAGGAACTCCTCGTCGAAGCCGAGCTTGCGGAAGATTCTGATGGCTCCGCTCTGTGGCCGCATCATTCTGACCACGACGCGCTCCACCTTGTGGTGTGCGGCGAGGAAGAAGAGCTCGCGCGCCATGAGGGTGCCGAGACCCCGCCGCTGGTAGGGTTGCGCCACGATGAGACGGACCTCGGCGACGCCGTCCCCCCAGCCGTGGCCCACAAGCTCGAGGGAGCCATCGGCCACGATCCGGTCGCCCACGACCGCCACAAGCCGCTCAACCCGACCGCTGTCCAACTCCTTCACCCTTCGTTCCACTACGTCGTGCCGGGTCACGTCGGTGCGCAGGTATTTTCTGTCCTCCGGTGGCAGGGCGGCAAAGAAGGCAAACGAGCGCTCGCCGTCATCGGGCCGCATACGCCGGATGACGACCTGGCCCCCATCCTGCAGCGTCACCGTCCTCTCCATGTCTCACCCCCTCTTTCCCCGTCGGCCCCCACCGCAGGCTACACCGGCTATCCGGACGGATTCGGAGCCGTCTCGAAACGGAGGAGGCTCTCCGGCTTGAACCTCTGTCGCTCGAAGCCGAGTCTCTCGTAGGGGACGCCCTGTGCGAAGGCGAGAAGCTGGAAGTAGTACACCGGTGGCGTGTGGTAGTCCTCACCGAACTGCTGGGAGACCTTCATCTGCCCGTGGTCGAACTGGCCGAAGCAGGTGGGGCAGATCAGGCACAGGATGTCCGCGTGCTCGGCGTGTACGGCCCGAAGGAGGTCGTGCATCATGTTTGCCGGGATCTCCTCGGTCTGGCAAGCTTTGCCGCAGCACAGGTACCAGTTGCGGTGGCGCACCGGGGTGGCCCCCAGCGCGGTCACCAGGTTCTCCAGGATGGTCGGGTCGTTGGGGTCGTCGACCTGCATGATGCGGCTGGGTTTGAGCAGGTGGCACCCATAGTGAATGGCCACCTTCAAGCCGGTGAGAGGACGAACAACCGAAGCGCGCACCGCTTCGTACCCCACCACGTCCCGCAGCAGCGTGGCGATGTGTCTCACCCTCCCGGTCCCGCGGTACTCTCTCCCGATCCGGCGCAACCGTTCGTTCACTCTCGCCCGGAGCGCCTCGTCCTCGAGCAGGTGAACGCTCTCGGACAGGGTGGCCGTGCAACCCGAGCAGTTGGTGAAGACGTCCACCCCCAGATCCTCCGCAAGGGAAAGGTTACGGGCCGCGACCGCCAGCCAGGCGACCTTGTCCTTGGATTTGAAGTAGATGGGATCCGGGCAGCACGAGGTGCCCGGCAGGTCCACGATCTCGATGCCCAGGGCGGTAAGCGCATGGCGGATGGCGAACTCCATAGCCGGGTGACGCGCGGGGATCAGACACCCGGGAAAGAACCCGAAGCGCTTGTCGCTCTTCCCGGCAAGGGGCCGCACGGTCTCGCGACGCGGCGCCCCGAAGTCAGAAGTGCTCGAGTCGGGCGCTATGACGGCCTGGATCTCATCCACTGGAACGGCCAGGAGGGGCGAGAGCCCGAACTGCTCGCGCATTCGGTCCACCGCCGGGTTGGCCGGCGTCGTCCGCCCGGTGGTCTCGAACGTTTTGATGACCCGGTCCACGGCAGCCGGGACGATCCCGCGGTCCGCCAGCATGTTCTTCAGGGAAATGATCACTTCCACCGGCTTGACCTGCTGGGGGCAGCGCTCGTGACAGCTATAGCAGTTGGTGCACTGCCAGAGGACGGAATCAGGCCCAAGCAGCTCATCCCCGAGACCGTAAAGAACCTTGAGCATGATCTCGCGGGGGTTGAACGTATCACTGTAGGTTGCCGCCGGACAGTCGCCCACGCAGGCCCCGCACTGGTAGCAGAAGCTGGCCAGGTTCCCCTCGACCTTCTTGGCGAGCTCCCGCCGGAAGCGGAAATCCACCCGCACGACCCCGTCCGTCCCCATCGATGGGCCGGCCATTGGACCTAGTCCTCCTTGGTCACCCTCTTCTTGAGGTGGCGAATGCTGTTCGAGCGGCACTTGGGGCAGGAGCGCTCCTTGTCCTCACACTTGACCACGGGCTCCTGGTACTCGTGCCCGCACATCATGCAGCGAAACGTTTCGATCGTCGTCTCCGCCATCCTCCCCTCCAGGGCGACCGCCGCGACCGAAATGCGTGTGGCCGCCTCACGTCTGGGCCGCTGGTGCCTCGACCACCGGCTCGGCAGCTCGGACCCCGGGTCTCTTCCCCGGCTTTGCCTTGAGCGCCTCCCTCGCGTGCTCGATTTCGTCCCGGGTAACAGTACCGCGCAACTCCTCCAACTGGCGCATGACCTTGGCGAACTTCTGCCCTTCCGCGGCCGAGATCCACTCGAGCTGCAGTCGCTCTGGTCGCACCCCCGCTTTTTCAAGCTTGTCCCACAGCTTGTGGACACGCTGGACGGTCTGGCGGTTGGCGTTGATGTAATGGCAATCGGCAAAATGACACCCGGAGACCAGGACCACGGGGGCGCCGCAGCGGAACGCCTCCAGCACCATCTCCTCCGAGACGCGTGCCGAGCACATGGTCCGCACCACACGGTTGCTAGCCGGGTAGGTCATGCGCGAGATCCCGGCCATGTCGCCACCAGCGTAGGAGCACCAGTTGCAGGCGAACGCGAAGACCTTGTCCTGTGGGTCCTCGGCGAGGACGGCATGCACCTGAGCGAGGATTTGCTCGTCTGTGAAGTGGCGCATGGTGATGGCGCCGAACTGGCATGACGCGCTGCATGACCCGCACCCCGCACAGGCAGCCTCCACCACCGACGCCACCTCGCCCTTCTTCCACACGATTGCGCCGTAGGGGCAGACCTTGGCACACACACCACACCTGGTGCAGGCCACCTCGTCCACCCGGCTGGTGATCGCCTCGATGGTGATCTGTCCCGCATTGAGCAGGGCGCCGGCGCGGGAGGCCGCCGCCCCCGCCTGACACACCGAGTCCTTGATGTCCTTGGGCGACTCGCAGAAACCCGCGAGGAAGACGCCCCGGGTCGGCGCGTCCACCGGCTTGAGCTTGGGGTGCGACTCCATGAAGAACCCGTCGGAGGTCCTGGAGAGGGTAAGCATGCTCGCAATCCTGGACATGTCCTTGGCCGGCTGCACGCCCACCGAAAGCACCACCATCTCCAGCTCGTGCCGTTCGAGCTTGCCAGATGTCGTGTTCTCAACCGTGACTACGAGGTTGCGCGTCTCGGGGTCCTCCTCGATTTCGCCCGGCAGCCCGCGGACGTAGCGTGTCCCCGCCTCCTTGGAGCGCTGGAACATGTCCTCGAACGATTTGCCGACGGCGCGGATGTCCTGATAGAAAACGACGTTCGCGACATCGGGGTAGTGGTCGGCAAGCAGCAGCGTGTCCTTGATCGTATTCATGCAGCAAATGTTGGAGCAGTAAGGCCGACCAACTTTCGGGTTGCGCGAGCCCACACATTGGATGAAGCCGATTCGCGTCGGGCGCTCCTGATCGCTGGGACGTACGAAGTGCCCGCCGGTCGGGCCACCGGCGCAGATGAGCCGTTCGAACTCCATCGAGGAGATGACGTTTTCGAAACGGGTGTAGCCGTACTCGTCCAGCTCGGTGGGATCGTAGACGTCCAAACCGATAGCGACGACGACCGCGCCCACCTCGCGAGTGATGATCTGGTCGCGATCGTCGTAGTTGATGGCGCGCTTGTCGCAGGCGTCGGCGCACTTCCCACACGCGATGGGGTTGTTGCCCAGGCAATCGTCCATGTTGAGGATGTAGGAACAAGGTACCGCCTGGGGAAACTGGATGTAGATCGCCTTCCGGGAGGAGAGCCCCATCTGGAACTCGTCCGGTCTGACCACCGGGCACACCTTGGCGCAGTCGCCACACGCGTTGCACAAACTCGGATCGACGTAGCGCGCCTTCCTGCGAATCGTCGCCGTGAAGTTCCCGATGAAACCGGAAACCGCTTCGACTTCGCTGAAGGTGAGGAGCTCGATATTACGATGCCGACCGGCATCGATGGCCTTTGGCCCCAGGATTCATATCGAGCAGTCCATGGTGGGGTAGTTCTTGTCGAGCTGTGCCATGATCCCACCAATAGACGCCTGCTTCTCCACGAGCGTGACCTTGTGCCCGGCGTCGGCCAACTGCAGGGCGGCCTCGATCCCGGTCACCCCGCCGCCGATGACCAGCACCCTCTTGGTGACCGGCACGGCGAGCTCCTCCTGCGGCTGCAGGAACCGCGCCCTGGCCACCGCGCTCGCCACCAGGTCCTTCGCCTTGCGGGTGGCGCCTTCGCGGTCCCCTGGGTGGACCCAGGAGCAGTGTTCGCGCAGGTTGGCCATCTCCATAAGGTAGGGGTTGAGGCCGGCCCCAAGCACGCACTGCCGAAATGTCGGCTCGTGCTGCCGCGGGGTGCACGAGGCGACCACGACGCGGTTCAGGCGCTGCTCGCGAACCGCGTTCTTGATCTCGTTCTGCCCGGGATCGGCGCACGTGTACTTGTTGCGCACGACGCAGACCACATCCGGCAGTGTGGCCGCGTGCGCCGCCACCGCCGCGCAGTCCACGGTGCCGGCAATGTTCAGCCCGCAGTCGCACACAAACACCCCGATCCGCAGCTCACCGTCGTTCGAATGGGTCGTCGTCATCTTGACCTCCACCTCATGTTGCTTCTCCTGACATCGGCCTTCATGCAAGCGCCCCGGCCACCACCTCGCCGAGGTCGCGCATGGCGATCTCGATCTCGTCCCCACGCCTGGGGTCGTGCATTGCACAGCGCAGATGGATCTGGCACTTGGGGCAGGTGGTGACGAGCAGCTCCGCCCCCGTGGCGCGCGCCTCGTGCAGCCGCTCAACTTGGAGGCGCTTGGCGTAGCGGTCGCAGTTCGACCAGGTTCCTCCCGCGCAGCACAAGGCCGCCTGTCGTGCGTGCCGCATCTCGCGCAACTCGATCCCCGGGACTCCGGCCAGCACCTGTCGTGGGGGGTCGAAGACTCCGAGGTGACGGCCGAGCCGGCAGGGGTCCTGGAGAGTGACGCGCCGCGAGCCATCGCCCCGGAGCTTCAGCTCGCCCAGGTGTTCGGCAAGGAACTCGCTGATGTGCAGGATTCTTGGCGGCTTGCCTTCGAGGTAGGGCGTGTAGTCGAGCCTCCAGGTGCGTAGGCACTCGGCGCAGGACGTAACCAGCAGCTCGGCTCCACTCTCGGCGACGAGCCGCACGTTATGCCTGGCCAGCATCTCGAAGCTTGTGCGGTCGCCGTTCCACAGCAAGTCGTGGCCGCAGCAGCGTTCCTCCGGCGACACCACTGGAGTGATCCCAAGGGCGTTAAGGAGCCGCACCGCGGCCCGGCTGCCGTTGAGGGTCGTCACCTGTAGGTCGGAGAAGAAGGCGTCGTAGTACATCGTGCAACCGGTCCAGTAGAACACCGCGCCCTTGTTCTTCTCCGTCTTGAGCTCCTGGCCCAGCCAGCCCAGGCGGTCCTGTTGCGTTCCCCCCCTCGCCATCATCCGCATCACCGACTGCAACGCACCGCCGTGAGGGCATTCAGGCTCCACTCCCTCCCGGAACGCGAGTTCCCGAAGCGTCCGCACCAGCGCCGTGTAGCTCACCTGCACCGGGCAGCGGGTCTCACAGAGGCCGCACGTCAGGCAGCTAAACAGCGTCCCGTCGGAGAGGACACCGTCGCCGCCCGCGTTGGTGCCCAACACGTGTCGCCGCGGGGTGGTGTCGCCCCCGACCCGCGCCACCGGGCACGAGGCGGTGCACTTGCCACAGTCGTAGCAGGCCCACGTACGCGCCTTCTTGGCAGCTTCCGCCAGCTCCACCATCACTCAGGCTCCCGTCGTGGCGCCCTGCTCAAGCGCAGAAGCTTCAGGCTCGGGGCTCGGGGCCACGCGGGCCCCGAGCCGCGCGAAGGGGCTCGGCCCCAGTGCCCGGACCTGGTCGGTGAACTCGTTGATAACCTGCGCGAAGCGGGCTCCCTCGGCCGCGCTGACCCACTCGAGCCGCAGGCGTCCCGACTCAAGGCCCAGAAGCTTGACCATGTTCATCGTTCTCTCGAACTGCTCGACGGCGCGCTCGTTGCCGAAGACGTAGTGACAGTCGCCGAGGTGGCAACCCGACACCAGCACGCCGTCCGCCCCCCTCTCGAACGCTCTCAGCACGAAGCCTGGCTGGATCCGGCCGGAGCACATGACCCGGATCATCCGGAAGTGTGGTTGGTGCTGGATGCGCGACACACCGGCGGTGTCGGCCCCTGCGTAGGAGCACCAGTTGCAGGCGAAGACCACGATGCTCGGGTTCCACGGGGCCTGAGGCCCCGCTCCGGCACGCTTGGAGCGCCCGACCTTCGCCCCCTTGCTCACAGGACAGCCTCCTCCCCGAAGAAGGCGTCGATGGCTGCAAACACCTGCCGGTCCGTGAAGTGCCTGGCCGCGATCGCGCCCGAGGGACACCAGCTCGCGCACGTCCCGCATCCCTTGCACAGGGAGGCGTTGATGCGACACACGGCGCTCCCGTCGGTCAGCTCGACGAGCTCCGGCGCGTGGAACTGGCAGATCTCGACGCAGCCGCCGCAGCCGCGGCAGCGGACCTCATCCACCACCGCCACGGCGGGATCAAGCTTCACGCGGTCGTGGGCAAGGAAGACGGAAGCCTTGGCCGCCGCCGCTGAGGCTTGCGCCACGCTGTCGACGATGTCCTTCGGCCCCTGGACGGTGCCAGCCAGGAGCACCCCCTCCACCGCCGTCTCCACCGGCGCGAGCTCCGGGTGCCGCTCGAGGAAGAACCCGTCCAGCCCCAGACTGGCCTTGAGCATGTCGTGGAACCGCGCGGTCTCCGGCTGCAGCGGCCGCATGCCGACACTGAGCACAACCAGGTCTGTTGCAACCTCCAGGGTCCGTCCCAGCAGTTCGTCGTAGCAACGCACGGCCTCGGCGCGCTCGGCACCCACCACTTCCGGCTTGCGATCGGGCGGGATGCGGACGAACAGCACGCCCATGCCGCGCGCCTCGCGGTACATCTCCTCCGCCCCGGTGGAGATCGTTCGGATGTCGCGGTAGAAGACGGTGGTGTCGGCCCCCTGCCGGCTCAGCTCCATCGCCTGCTTGATGGCGGTGGGGCAACAGTAGCGGGAGCAGCCCGTGAACCCTTCCGGTTCGCGTGATCCGACGCAGAGGATGAAGGCGGCGGCAGCCGGACGTCGGCTCTCCACCTTGATCTCGCCATCGTTTTCGCAGAATGCGCGCTCCAACTCCCAGCTGGTGAGGACATTTGGCAGCCGCCCGTGGCCGAACTCCCCCCGGGGATCGTGAAGATCGGCGCCCACGGCCAGGATGATGGCACCCACGTTCAGTGCCTCCTCGGATTGCCCCGTCAATGTCGCCTGGAAGTTGCCGACGAAGCCGGTGATCTGCTTCACTTCGGTTCTGAGCAGCACCCGCGCGCCACTCGCGTGCAGGCGTTCAAGCTTCTCCTGCAGGACCTCGGCGGCAGGTCGGAGGCTCGGGTAAAGGCGCCAGAGGTTCGGATGGGCCAGGCGGCCGCCGAGGCGGTCCGTCTTCTCCACCAGCGTGACGGGAAAGCCCTGTACCGCGAGGTCGGTGGCCGCCTGGATCCCGGCGATTCCGCCGCCGATGACCAGGGCCGCCGGGGTCATGGGCACATCACCCTGCTGCAGGGGCTCCAGGTGCCGGGCGCGGGCAACGGCCATTCGGACGAGCGCTCGTGCTTTCTCCTGTGCCTCGCCCCGTTGCCGCGTGTGCACCCAGGAGCACTGATCGCGGATGTTCGCCATCTCCAGGAGGTACGGGTTGAAGCCCACGCGCAGGCAGGCCTCTCGGAAGATGGGCTCGTGCGTTCGCGGCGTGCACGCGGCGATGACGATGCGATTCAGGTTGTGTTCGCGAATGAGCCGCATGAGCTCTTCCTGCCCGGTTGCCGAGCAGGCGAACATGTTGTGCGTGGCCACGGCCACGTCCGGAATCGTTGCTGCGTAGCGAGCCAGCTCTTCCACATCCAGGACGCCAGCGATGTTGACGCCGCAGTGGCAGACCATGACGCCGATTCGCGGCGGGCCGG
>MEKI01000160.1:624-9077 GCA_001766905.1 Acidobacteria bacterium RBG_13_68_16 | reverse complement strand
GTCGGTCTCGATGCCGAGTGTGCGAGCCAGCTCCTGCGCTCCCTCGTTGGGTGCCGCGGCCACCGATAGCACCACGAGATCGGCCCGGATGCGCCGCTGTTCGTGGGCCAGCGTGTCCTCCACGAACACCTCGAGTGTGTCGTCCTCCGGGGCGAGGTCGATCTTGGCCGGCCGGCCCCGCACATAAGTTGCGCTCCGCTCGGCTCGCGAGCGCGCCACAAAGTCGTCGAAACCCTTGCCGAACGCCCGCAAGTCGGTGTAGAGGATCGTCACCTCCTCCACCTCGGGGTCGTGCTGCCGCACCAGCATCGAGTCCTTGACCGCGTTCATGCAGCAGAACCGACTGCAATAGGGGCGCCCCCCCTCACCACGGGCGCCCACGCACTGCACGAAGACGATTCTTTTCGGAGTCTGCATGTCCGAGGGCCGCACCACGTGCCCCTGGGTGACGCCGGACGCGTTGAGCATGCGCTCGAGCTCGAGGCTGGTGACGACGTTGGGCAAGCGCCCGTAGCCGTAGTTTCCGAGCTTGCGGGCGTCAAACTCCTGAAAACCGACGGCCACGACGACCGCCCCGATGTCCCTCTCGATCTCCTCCGCTTCCATGTCGAAATCGATCGCATCGACCTCGCAGGCCTTGCTGCAGTGGCCGCACACCAGGATGCCGTCAGACCGGACTTCCTCGCCACGGTTCTTGAAATCCTGGACCTTCTTCAGCCGTCGACGCTGTTTCTCGCTGAGGAAGCCGAGGAAGTTGAGGCAGGTCTCGGGGTCGATCACGTAGGTCGCTGGGACCGACTGGGGGAACGGGCGGTAGATCGCCTTGCGGGCCTTTAGGCCCATATCGAACTCGTTGCCTCCCACCATCGGACACACGTCCGAGCACTGGCCGCACGCCACGCACAGGTCGTCGCGAACGTACCTCGGCCGCTTGCGGATGCGGACGTGGAAGCTTCCCGGCTCGCCCTCGCACCCGACGACCTCCGCGTTGGTGACCACCTCGATCAGAGGATGCCGACCGGCATCCATGGCCTTAGGGCCGAGGATTCAGATCGAGCAGTCCATTGTGGGGAAGGTTTTGTCGAGCTGGGCCATGCGACCGCCCAGCGCCGGCCCCTTCTCCACCAGCGTTACGCGGATGCGGGCGTTCGCCAGGTCTAGGGCGGCTTGGATGCCGGCGATGCCACCGCCGATGACCAGCGCCCTCCTGTCCTCAACCGGTCGCGATGTGCCTTCCGGCACTTTTGCTCGGTCCGCCATGCTGCCACACCTCCGAGGGAAAAGTCGCTTTGGTTCGATCACGCGTGGGCGGCCGGTCCCGCGGCGGCCGCTGTTTCCTCCTCCTCTCTTGGGTTCGCTCCTTTGTACTCCTGCTCGAAGTACGCGTAGCCGGCGTCGAAAGCCTTAAGGTTGAGCTCCTCGGTGCCCGCGGGAACCGACGCGCGGACCGCGTCCCGCATCGCCTCGCGGGGGACAATGCCGGTCACCGCGGCGAAGAAGCCGAGCATCACGATGTTCTGCACGATCGAGCGCCCGAGTGACTCCGCGATGCGGGTGGACGGCACGCCAAAGGCCCGCTGGCCCTCCTTGCTGACCGGGTGGACGAGATCCCGCTCGTAGATCAGGATCCCGTCTTCCTTGAGGTCGTCGCGGTATGTTTCGTAGCCGTCGGCCGACATGGCCACGAAGATGTCCGGCCGTTCGATGTACGGAAAGAGGACCTCCTCGTCCGAAGCCGCCACCGTCGCGCTGCACGCGGAACCCCTCGCCTCCGGACCGAAGCTCTGCATCATGGTCGCGTGCTTGCCGGCGTGGACGGCGACGGCACGGCCGATGATGAAACCGGAGAGGACGACGCCTTGACCACCGAAGCCGGTGATTCGGATCTCCGTCCTACTCATGGAGCCATCCCCCCTCCGGTGGCGTCGGCACGTATTTGGAGCCGAGGGTCTTCCGGTAGTGCTCGTGCATCATTTCCAGGAAGGAAGGCTGCTCCTCATCCACGAACTTGCCGCAGACGATGCGGTCTTGGAAGGCGATGCCCACCTCGCGCGTGTCCGCACCGTGGCGGATCTCCGCGTTGTCGTGGTAGAAACGCATCAGATCCAGCCCGCTCCCCAACTTGTTGAGGCGCGCGTAGAGCGTCGCGCACGGGGTGATCACCTCGATGAAGCGGAACCCCCTGCGCTTGAGGGCCTCGCCGAACGCTTTGGTGAGACGCCGGATGTGAAGACAGGTCCAGCGTGCCACGTAGGTGGCCCCGCAGCTCGCTGCGAGTTGGGGCAGGTTGAAGGCCCGTTCGAAGTTCCCGTACGGCATGGTCGAAGTTTTGGCCGTGAGTGGCGTCGTGGCCGCGTTCTGTCCGCCAGTCATGCCGTAGATGAAGTTGTTGACGAGGATGACCAGAAGGTCCATGTTGCGCCGCGCGGCGTGGATGAAGTGGTTACCGCCGATGCCCACCAGGTCGCCGTCCCCCGAGAACACCGTAACGAGCAGCTCCGGTCGTCCTAGCTTGAGGCCAGTCGCAAAGGGAATGGCCCGACCGTGGGTGGTGTGGAAACCGTCCAGCTTCATGTAGCCGGCCACTCGGCCAGTACAGCCGATCCCGGACACGACCGACACCTTGTTCAGGTCGAGCCCCGACTCGGCCAGGGCAGTCGCGAAGCACTTCACGACCGTGCCGATGCCACATGTGGGGCACCAGATGTGCGGCATGCGGTCGGTTCGGATGTACGGTGCGACAGGGTGCTCTTCCGGAAGGACCTCGGGATGCTCAGCCGGCGTGCTCATTTTGCCGCTCCTAGAATGGCCTCGCAGATGCGCTTCGGGTCGTGGACGCCGCCGCCAGGGTGAGGGACCAGGACGGCGTCGGCACCCGCCTTGGCCGCGCAGCGCTCCACCTCGAGGACCATCTGCCCGTAGTTGATCTCCGGCACCACGAACGCCCTCACCTTCTCCGCCACCGCACGGATCCGTCTGTCGGGAAAGGGCCAGACGGTGATCAGTCTGATGAAGCCAACCTTCGCCCCCTGCAGCTTGGCCAGCTCGACGCCAATGCGCGCCACGCGGGCCGTGATCCCGTAGGCGACCACCACCACATCGGCTCCATCCACCTCTCGCTCCTCGAGCCTCACGATGTTGTCGACGTTCCGGCGGACCTTGTCGAGCAGGCGGCTGACGCACTTCTCCTGGCACTCTTTGCTCATGACCGGGTAGCCCCGCTCGTCGTGCGTCAAGCCCGTGGTGTGGAACCTGTAGCCGTCGCCGGCGCGGGCGAACTCCGGCACCGGCTTCCCGTCAACCTTATAGGGCAGATACGACTCCGGAGGCTGGCCGGTGAGCGTGCGAGGTACGATTTCGATCTCCTCCGCGGGGGGGATCACCACCTTTTCGGTCATGTGCCCGACGCACTCGTCCATCATCACGAGAACCGGGACGCGGTAGACCTCGGCCAGGTTGAAGGCGTTGATCATGAGGTCAAAGGTCTCCTGCGGCGACTGCGGACTGAGGGCAATGACCTCGTAATCGCCGTGGGAGCCCCAGCGCGCCTGCATCATGTCGGCCTGTCCCACCATGGTGGGCAGCCCGGTGGACGGCCCGCCCCGCTGTACGTTAACCACCACGCAGGGCGTCTCCATCATTGCCGCCAGGCCGATGTTCTCCATCATCAAGCTGAATCCCGGGCCGCTGGTAACGGTCATGGACTTGGTGCCGGTCCAGGAAGCGCCCACGACCGCCGCCATGCTGCCGAGCTCGTCTTCCATCTGGATAAAGGTGCCCCCCATCAGGGGAAAACGACGGGAGATCCGCTCCACGACCTCGGTGGAAGGGGTGATCGGGTATCCGGCGACGAAGCGGCACCCAGCGGCCATCGCCCCCTCGCCGCAGGCGAAGTCGCCGTCGAGGTAGTGGACGCCTGTCAAGACACCCGCAGGGTCGGCTTTCACGTTATGCCCTCCTCAGCTCCCGCTCGGGTGGACGCGGGTCGGCTCCTGCCGCTTCGGGCGACGATCCAGCGGCTCCCGCCGCGTCCCCGTCCGAAACCGCGACACTGAAGATCGCGAAGTCCGGACAGATCATCTCGCAAAGGTTGCAGTTGACGCACTCGCCAGCTTTCACGACCTTGGGCGGGTGGTACCCTTTCTTGTTGAACTCCTCGGACATGACCAGCACGTCCTTGGGGCAGTACTCGACGCAAAACCCGCAACCCTTGCAGCGCTCGACGAGGATGCGGACCTCACCGTGGGGGACCTTGACGTCACCGAAGTCGAGGGGCTTTCGCCAGTATTTCATTGACCACGTCCAGACGAGTTCATGGGACTTCCTCGCGACCGAGCTGAACCTGCCGGCCGCCACGCATCTTCTCGTAGGGACATCCGCCGCGGACCTCCCCCACCGGACAGCCAGCAGCGAGATAGGCGGCGCAGCGCAGGCAGAAGCCGTCCCCGCCCGGGCTCAGAGCGAGCAGCGCCACCGCGAAGCGTTCCAGAAGCCGCGAGAACTGCTCGAGCTCCTCGGGCTCGAAACCCTCCAGTACCGGGGCCACGCGCGCGGTCTTGAGCCTCTCGTAGTCCCTCACGAGGCGTCGGCCTTTCGGGCTCACGGAGAGGAGGATCGCCCTCCGGTCGCCGGGGGATGGCATCCGGATCACGAGACCGAGGCGTTCGAGCTTGTCGATGTTCTTGGTGGCGGCCGGCGGGCTCACACCGAGGAAGTCGGCTACCTCCCCTAGCTGGTGCTGGCCGTTGACCGCCATGAGCTTGAGAAGGTGAAACTGCGAAAGCGTCAGCGGGAGCTCCGTGGCCTCCCGGAGCAAGCGCACCTCGAGAACCTCGCGAACCGCCGCAGCGAAGATGTGGCTGTAGCGGAAGAGGTGGAAGGAATCGGTCCTCGCCAGACCGCCGCCGCCCTCGTTGGACTCACGTCGCGACCGCTGGGAGCTGGCGTTCTCGGACACTTAGTTAACCTCGTTAGTATTTAACCCTCTAAACCAAATCTAGACTCGCGATCCCCCGACGTCAAGGTCTGGACCAGGCCTAAGCATCTGTGAGCTAGGACTTTGTGATTGAACTCTCCGGCACAAGCTCCGCCCTCGGTGCGAGGGCGAGTGAAGAGTTGAGAGTGAAGAGTGAAGAATTCGAGGAAGGCCTTCCCCTCCTAACTCTTAACTCTCAGCTCTTGGCTCTTAACTCTCGCCTCTTGCCTCTTGCCCCTCGCCTGTCGTTCACCGCCGCTCGTTCGACAGCAGCGCGTACCCTTCCGTCTCCAGCAGAACACGCGCGCCGGCGATGCCGTCAGTCGCCATTCGCCGGGACCAGTTGAGAGGTGCCACCGCGTATACGCGGTTCTGGGAGTCCCAGATGGCCTTGAACTCCTCGGCAGTCGGGAAGCGCAGCTGCCTCTCCTCACCCGAGAGGTGCGAGATCCCGAACGCCAGCTCCCCCTGGTACGCAGCCACGCCAACCGCTCGCTCGAGGTACACGGGGAGGCTTTCGGGGTAGCACCGGTAGGCGAAGACGAGGTCGCCATCCCGCAGCTGGCCGCGCAACTGGTCGGCGATCGCCTTGCTGCTGCGTTCGCGGCCCACCAACGGCACCACGGCCATGATCGCCCCACCGATGCAACAGGAGGCGACAAACAGCGCGAGCAAGCGCCGGCGCCAGATTCGCCCGAGACCGGCCAGCACTAGCAGGACGGCCACCGCCACCAGCAGCCCACCCGGGATCACGAGCCCGGGCGAGACCAGGCCGCCGAGTCCCAGCCTGTCGACCCTCCCGAGCCCCGCCCACAGGAAGAACACGCCGACCAGGGCCGTGAGGACGCCTCCGGCCACGATGCCCCCCGACTCCAGGCGCGATGCGCCCAGTTCGCCTTCGCGGAGCCGCGCCATCAGCAGGCCGACCATGACCGCGAGGGGCGGCAGCGCGGGCAGGATGTACGGGATCAGCTTGGACTGGGAGGCCGAGAAGAACACGAAGACGAAACCGGACCACAGCAGCAGAAACGTCGGCTCCGGGTGCTCGGCCAGGGCGCTCCTCCGTTCGCGCCAGCGCACCAGGCGCAGCACAGAGGGAAACAGACCGGACCACGGCGCGCACCCGAGAACCAGGACAGCCGCGAAGTACCAGAGCGGCTCGTGCCGCTCGGCGATCGGCGTGGCGAAGCGGAGCACGTGCTCATGAACGAAGTAGAACCAAAGGAAGTCGGGGTTGCGTGCCGCAGCCAGCACATGCCAGGGCGCCGCAACCGCGAGGAACAGCGGAATCCCGGTTAGCCAGGGCACCCGGGCCAGCACCCGCCACCGCCCGGTCGCCAACAGATAGAGGAAGACGATGGACGCCGGGATCACCACCCCGATCATGCCCTTGGTCAGCACCGCCAGCGCCGCTGCCAGAAACGCGACGTGCCACCAGAGTTGCGCTCGGCGCATCTCCCCTTCCCCGTGGGCGAACCAGAAGCAGGCCAGCGTGACGGTCAGGAAGAAGGTGAGCGTCATGTCCAGCGTGGCCAGGCGGCCAAGCGCGACGTAGAGTGGGAACGTGCCAAGCGCCGCCGCCGCGACGAGACCCGCCCTCCTGCCGCCAACCTCGACACCGAGACGCCAGGTGACGAGCACGCCCAGCAGGCCGAACACCGCGCTCCACACCCTGGCGGCGAACTCGGTCAGGCCCAGCACGCGTATCGCCGCGGCGTTGAGCCAGTAGTACAGCGGCGGTTTCTCGAAGTACAGAACGCCGTTCAGACGCGGGGTGACCAGGTCGCCGCTGGTGAGCATCTCGCGGGGGATCTCGGTGTACCTCCCCTCGTCGGGCTCCAGCAGCGGCGCTTCACCCAAGCGCCAGAAGAACAGCAGCACCAGGCAAGCCGCCCCCAGCACGATTGCCAGCCGGACCACCCGGCGATCGCCGGAGAGCGGGGTGGACTCGTCCATGGTGCCCGTCTTGTAGCACGAGCACTCGGGTTCAGACCAGTGTGTCGGACTGCGGGGTCGGGCTCGACAAAAAGCAGCGTGTGGCGTCGTTCTCGATTCCCGACGCCCTCGCGATGTGGGCGGTCCCCGGATCCCGGACCCCGCGCCCCTACCTCATCCTGCTGCGTGCTATCATTTCGCGATGTTGCGACAGAGTTTCGGGCAGCCGGCGGCGGGCAACCGCCGCTCCGGGAGAGACGCCGTCGCCTGGTCGGCCCCCTGCACCGTCGGCCCGCTGGAGCACGCACCGCGATGAGGACCGGATTCGCAAAGCGAGGCGACTTCCTCCCCTTCTCCCGGCCGACCATCCGCCAGCTCGAGATCGACGAGGTCGTCGACACATTGCGCTCGGGCTGGATCACGACCGGCCCCAAGGCCGAGCGCTTCGAGAAGGACTTTGCCGCCTACACGGGTTTCCCGCACGCGCTGGCGCTCTCCTCGGCCACCGCCGGCCAGCACATCGGCTTGATCGCCCTGGGCGTCAAGCCGGGCGACGAAGTCATTACCACGCCGATGACCTGGGCCTCGACGGTGAACATGATCGAGGTGGCCAGGGCGACGCCGGTCTTCGTGGACATCCACCGCGCGACCTTGCAGATCGACGAGAGCCGGCTCGAGGCCGCCGTCACCCCCAGGACCGTTGGCATCATCCCCGTTCACTACGCGGGCGCGCCGGCCGACATGGACCCGATCCTCGACGTGGCGCGCAGGCACGGTCTGTGGGTGTTCGAGGATGCGGCCCACGGCGTCGGTTGCCGGTACAAGGGCACCCACGTCGGCTGCTACGACCGCCTGGGGGTGTTCTCCTTCCACCCGATCAAGAACATGACGACCGCCGAGGGCGGCGTGCTCGTCACCCAGGATGACGAGCTCGCCAGGACGTTGCGGGCGCTGCGCTTCCACGGCCTCGAGAAGCAGGCATGGAACCGCTACGCGGAGGGGGGTTCGCCTCAGGTCGAGATCGTTTTGCCGGGCTTCAAGTACAACTTCATGGACATGCAGGCGGCTCTCGGGATCCACCAGCTCGCCTCCGTTGGCGAGTTCAACGCGCGGCGCCGCGAGCTGTCCAGCCTGTACGACAAGCTCCTGGCCGAGGTGCCCGAGATCGAACCGCTCGCCATCCCCCGGTACGACCACTTCCACACCCGCCATCTGTACGTCATCAAGGTGTTGGAGAGCGCGGGAGTCACCCGCGATCGGCTCATTGCCGAGTTGAAGGTGCGCAACGTGGGAACCGGCATCCACTTCCGGGCGGTGCACACCCAGCCCTACTACGCGGCCAGGTACCCGCACTGGGTGGGTGCGCTCCCGGTCGCCGAGTGGGTCTCGGAGCGGCTCTGCTCGATTCCCCTCTTCCCGCTGATGAGCGAGGATGACGTGCGCTACGTCGTGGCAGCCATCAAGGACGTCCTAGTGAGCGCTGGTGGCGCGGGCGCCCCGGCCCGCAAATGAGAGGCCACATGTCCGAGCCCTACCTCTCCAT
>MEKI01000160.1:0-612 GCA_001766905.1 Acidobacteria bacterium RBG_13_68_16 | reverse complement strand
GTTCAACGAGGAGGAGAGCCTCCCCGAGCTGCTCGCGCGCCTCGCGGCGGCCCTTCAAGCCCTCACGAGGAGCTACGAGATTCTCCTGGTCAACGACGGAAGCCGTGATGGATCGCTCGCGATCATGCGCGAGGCCGCCGGGCACGACCCGCACATTATCGTGATCGACTTCAACCGCAATTACGGTCAGCACTCGGCGATCTTTGCCGGGTTCGAGGCGGCTCGCGGCGAGATCATCGTCACGCTCGACGCCGATCTTCAGAACCCGCCGGAGGAGATCGGCAAGCTGGTGGCCAAGATGGAAGAGGGGTTCGACGTCGTCGGCTCGGTGCGCATCAAGCGCCAGGACCCCTTCTTTCGTCGCCTCGCCTCGCGCCTCGTCAACCGCGTGACCTCGATGGCCACCGGCGTGCACCTCTCCGATTACGGCTGCATGCTGCGGGCCTACCGGAGCGGCGTGGTCAAGACGCTGTGTCAGTCCAAGGAGATCTCGACGTTCATCCCGGTGCTGGCCGACATGTTCGCGGGCCGCGTGACCGAGGTGCCGGTCGCCCACGCCGAGCGGCTCAAGGGGCAGAGCAAGTACAGCCTCTGGAAGCTCGTCCGGCTGCA
>MEKI01000159.1:34232-37162 GCA_001766905.1 Acidobacteria bacterium RBG_13_68_16 | reverse complement strand
CGGTCGCGGCAGGATGCCGCTCCCACGGCGAGCGGAGAGCGGGTGCTGATGCTACTTGCGCGTACCGCAGGCCATCTGCAGCACAGCGGCCGGTGAGGCGGACCCAATCTTCGCCGCCAGCTCGGGGTTTGCCGGCGAAGAGGCCAACGCAGTGCCCGCAGCGCGAAGCAGCTTCTTGTCCACCTCGTTGGTGAGCCACCGTGCGCCGCCGACTCCTACCAGCACCGCACCCACGAGAGAGGCCAGCGAGAGACCCAACGCGGCTCCCTCGGCTCCGGGAGCCGGTCCTCCAACGATGTACGCGGCGGCAAACGGCCCGTACAGTCCCCAGGACACGGAGGCGCTGATACCGCCGGTGATGATGTTTCCGAGGAAGCCCGGGCGGATCAAACGGTTCCCGCCCGACTCCTCGGTCCGCGGGAGCATGAACCCGTTGTCGGACATCCAGGCGTTGATCACGCCCCCGACCGCGCCTGCGACAAAAACGATGGCGAGCAGAACCCACAGCGTCATGGTGGTACCTCCTTACGTGCCGGGCCTGACGAACGGCGGCGGCGCGTACAGCACGCCAAGCTCGTGGAAAAGGAACGCGTACACGTCCGCCTGCTTGGAGATGCGCTCGTCGAGCGGCGTGCCGATGTGCCCGGTGCCGGCGGTGGTGCGCAGGAGCACCGGCATGCCCGAGGCGGTGGCCGCCTGCAGCCGCCCGACCATTTTGCGCGAGTTGGCCGGGTCCACGCGGGGGTCGTTGGCGCCGGTGAGGAAGAGGCAGGCGGGATACTTCGTCCCGTCAACGACGTGCTGGTACGGCGAGTACGCCTGGATCGCCTTGAACTGCTCCTGGTCGGAGACCGAGCCGTACTCGGTGACGTTGAACTGCCCGTTGGGGAAGAGCTCGAATCGGAGCATGTCGAACAGGCCCACGTGGGCCACGACGGCACGGAAGAGCTCCGGGTGCTGGGTGATCATCGCGCCCATCAGCAGGCCGCCGTTGGAGCCTCCTTCGATCGCGAGCTTCTCCGGTTTGGTGTAGCGGGCATCGATGAGGTGCTTGGCGCACGCCGCGAAGTCGTCGAACACGTTCTGCTTGTGCGTGAGCATGCCCTGCTGGTGCCACGTTTCGCCGAACTCGCCGCCGCCGCGCAGGTTGGCGACTGCAATGACGCCGCCCTGCTCGAGCCACACGCGCGCGCTCGGGTCGAAGTAGGGAGTGATCGAGGCGCCGAACCCGCCGTAGCCGGTCAGGAGGGTGGGATGCGAGCCGTCGAGCTTGGCGCCCTTGCGGCGCAGGATGGAGAGGGGGACCTTGGTGCCGTCCTTGGAGGTCGCCGTCTCGCGCACCACCTCGCAGTCCCCGAAGTCGGCGGGCGAGGTCGCGACCATGCTCGTCCGGACGGCCTTGCCGGTGGTCGGGTCGTAGCTGAACCAGGCGGCCGGCTCGGTGAAGCTCTCGACGCTGTAGGCGACGCCGTCCGCGCCGAGCCTTACGAGGCCGGTCACGGCGGAGGCGGGAGGCACCGGCAGCACGCGCGGCTCGTTCGCACCCTGCTTGAAGGCCCGCACCTGCGAGGGGCCGCCGATGACGTCATGCACGTACAGCCAGCCGGGCGTGACGAGGAACCCCGTGATGGCCGCGTCGCCCTCGGCCACGACTTCGGTTGCCTGTTGCACGTTCAGGGCGTCGAGGGGGACGCGCAGGATCTTCCCGCGCGGCGCATCCTTGTGCGAGAGCAAGTAGAGACCGTTGTCGGCTGAGAAGTCCGCCTCCACGACCCCGTCGGAGAAGCGCGTGACCTGCACCCAGGCCCCGTCCGGTTTCCTGAGGAAGTGCTCGACCTCGCCGCCGTCGCCGTTCTTCACGCTCGCGAGCACGAAGCGGCCGTCGTCGGAGGTCTCGAGCAGGGTCTCCGCGATGCGCGGGAAGTCCTCGCCCAGCTCGTACGTGTCGTCCGAACCGTGGGCGCCGAGCTTGTGGAAGTACACCTGCTGGAAGAAGTCCATGTCCGCGGTGGCGGCCTCGCCATGGCGAGGGTAACGCGTGTAGTAGAAACCTGAGCCGCCGGCGTTCCACGCCACGCTGCCGCCCGCCGTGCCGCCGTTGACGCGCAGCACCCGGTCGGGGAGCTCGTTGCCCGTGGCGGTGTCGAGCACGCGCACCGTGCCGCTCTCGGTGCCGCGCTCCGAGAGCGAGACCGCGACCTTCGAGCCGTCAAGCGTGGGGACGTAGAAGTCGATGCGCGTCGTCCCCGCTTTGTCGAGGGTGTTGGGGTCGAGCAGCACGCGCTCGGAGGCGAGGTCGTAAGGCGACTTGAGCGTCACGAGGAAGGGTTGCTGGTTGGGCGGCTGCCGCTTCATCGCGAACAGCGTGCCGCCGCGCATTTCGAGCTCGTAGTACTCGGCCGAGCCGCTGCTCTCGAGCTGCCTGACGCGCTCGCGGATAGCGGGGAGTTGAGGCAGCCTCGTGAAGAAGCGGCGCGTAAAGCGGTTCTGGGCCTCGCTCCAGCTCTTTACGAAGTTGTTGCTCCAGTCCTCGAGCCACCGGTAGTCATCGGTGACGCTGATGCCGAAGTACTTGTTCACGACGGGCCGCTTCGGGGCCGCCGGCGGACCGGACGGCACCGGCGTCGGTGCGGCGACGGCGATGGTGCCCATCAGGCCGGCAATCAGGAAGGTGAGGCAGGCGGCACGGCGAATTCGGGTCATGGCTCGCTCCCGGGACGGATAAGCGTTTTGCCGTGTGGTCGTTGGCGCCACCGGCTTGCATGAGAGTCGTCTCCGCCCCACCGGCGGATCATACGCCTGCCTCGGGATCATGTGGGACACGCGCTCGCTGCGTGCCTGTCATTGCGAGCCCTGCCGGAGGCAGGGCGAAGCAATCCCGCCCAATTCACTGGGATCCCGCCACGCGGCCTTGGCAGGCCGCTCGCGGC
>MEKI01000159.1:33843-34198 GCA_001766905.1 Acidobacteria bacterium RBG_13_68_16 | reverse complement strand
TCGCGATGACAGTACGCGCGGCGCGCCGGCCCCACACTCGTCCCGGTGTCAAGGCAGGCGCGGGAGCCACCGCCTCACCGACCGCTTGTACACGCGGAAACTGTCGCCGAACCTCGACTCCAGCCCCGGCTCTTCCACCAGAAGCACGAAGAGATGGGCGAGAAGCGCTGCCCCGAGCGCCAGCACCAGCACGGATTGGGAGCGTTCGACGAGACCGAACCCGCCGAGCACCAGCAACGCGCCGATGTACATCGGGTTGCGGACGTAGCGGTAGGGGCCGACGGCCACAAACTCCCTCGGCGGGTCAAAAGGGGCCGGGGTGCCGCGGCCATGGGTCGCGAAAAAGAATCCGCAT
>MEKI01000159.1:15964-33815 GCA_001766905.1 Acidobacteria bacterium RBG_13_68_16 | reverse complement strand
TGAGAGCGAACCCGAGCAACGGTGCCCACTCTGGGATCTCGACACCGAAGGCCGGGTCGTAGCGCCGCACGCCGAGTGCGAGCCAGCCCCAGAGCACAACGAAGCCCGTCATGTAGACGGCCGTCCGGATTCCTGCCAAGACCTTCATCGCCGACTCCCCCCGGTGTCACGATACGCCACATCGGCGACGGGGATCTTCTGCCGTCCCCTTACCCTGTCCCTCTCCCCTCGGGAGAGGGGACCGAGATCACCACGCGTGCTGTAATCGCGAGGAGCGCAGCGACGACGCCGTAGCCGCGAGCGCCCCGCGTTGTCCGGGGCGCGTGGCGGAATCCCGTGGAATGCGGCGGGATTGCTTCGCCCCGCCTTCGGCAGGGCTCGCAATGACAGAACGCGCGGAGCGCCGGGCCCACGTCGTCACTGGCTCGGGGCGGGCTAGCAAAGTCTCTTCCCCTTATGGGCGCCCCGAGAGCCGAGCACCCTTCCCATGCGTCGAGTAGGATGGCTGGCATGCCGGCAGACCCGCGGCAACGCCCAAACCCAGGCTTCCCATTGGTGCCTATCCTCACCTTCCTGCTGATGGCGGTCCTCGCGTGGATCGCGGTCCTCGCCATCCAGCCGCCGTCCGCAGCGCCGGCGGACGCGCCTGCGGACCGGTTCTCCGCCGGGCGAGCGCTCCCGGCCCTGCGCGAGATCGCGCGCGCAGCGCATCCAACCGGCTCGGCCGAGAACACGCGCGTGCGCGAGACCATCGTGGCCCGCCTGCAGGGGTTGGGTCTCGCCCCGGAGGTGCAGACAGCGACGGCTTCGTTTGCGCAGCCCTCGTGGGGGCCATCGTATGACGCAGCCACCGTACGCAACGTCGTGGCCCGGATCAGGGGTACAGGAGGCACGCGGGCCGTGATGCTCGTCGCCCACTACGATTCGGTTCCCAGCGGGTCGGGCGCTGGTGACGACGGCAGCGGCGTGGCGACGTTGCTTGAGACGGCGCGCGCGCTCACGGCCGGCTCCCGAATGCGCAACGACGTCATCGTGCTCGTGACCGACGCCGAGGAGATCGGCCTGCTCGGGGCCAAGGCGTTCGTGGACGAACATCCGTGGGCCGGCGACGTGGGCGTGGTCGTCAACTTCGAAGCGCGCGGCACCGCCGGCCCGTCGCTGATGTACAGGACCACGCCGCACAACGGTTGGCTGATACGGCAGCTCGCCCGGTCGGGCGCGCATCCCAACGCGTCGTCGCTGTTCTCCGAGGCCAGCCGTCGTTTGCCCACCGGCGACTCGGACCACTCCGTGTTCAAGAAGGCGGAGATCTCGGCGTTCGATTTCGCGTTCATCGACAACGGGGCGCGTTACCACAGCAGGCTCGATGACGTCGAGCACCTGGATCCTCGCAGCCTGCAGCAGCACGGGAACTCCGCGCTCGCGCTGGCGCGTCACTTCGGCAACCTGGATCTGACGCGCACGACGGCCCCCGATGCCATCTACTTCAGTCTGTTCGGGGTCGTCGTTGCCTACCCGGAGTCGTGGGCGGTCCCGCTGATGGTTGTCGCCGTCCTGCTGACCGTCTTCGTGGTGGTGCTAGGTTTCAGGGCGGGAAGGCTCACTGCGGGCGGGCTGGCGGTCGGGGCGGTGGGATACCTGCTCACGTCCGCGGTCTCGGCGGGCGCGTGTGAGCTGATCTGGCGGGCGCTGCCGCTCACAGGCGCCGTGCCGCTCGGGTCGTACGGCATGGCGTACAACCTCCATCCATACGGCGTGGCGTTCGTCGCCCTGACGATCGCCGGCTTCGTGGCGCTGTACGCGCTCGTTCGAAATCGGATCCGCCGCGAAAACCTGGTCGCCGGCGCCCTCATCTGTTGGCTCGGCTTCACGGCCGCCACGACGATGTGGTTCGTGGGCGGGAGCTATCTCTTCCTCTGGCCGCTCGTGGTCGCCCTCCTGACGCTCGGTTTCGAGTTTGCACGACCCGAACACTCGCCGGGGTCGCAGCTCGTCACCTGGATCCCCGCCACCGTCGTCGTGCTCCTGCTGGCCGCCGTGGCACCGTACCTGCTCCTGATGCTCGTAGCCGACACGATGCTCCTGGTCACGGTGCCGGTGGTCGTGGTCCTCGGGCTGCTGCTGCCGCAGATCCACATCGTCCAGGATCGGGGCAGGTGGCTGCTGCCTCTGGCGGCGATGGTGGTCGCCCTCGCCGCGTTCGTGGTCGCAGCGGCGCACGGCAGCTACGACGCCGACCACCCGCGCGGCGACAGCCTCTTCTACGCGCTGAACGCCGACACCGGCAAGGCTGCGTGGGCGAGCCGCGACCGTGCTCCGGATGAGTGGACATCGCAGCTTGTCGCGGGGACGAGTCCGGGGAGCCTGGCCGACTACGGCCCGTTCCGCGCACGCTACCTACACCGGGAGGCGCCTCCGATTGCCGCCGTTCCGCCGAGCGCGACGGTCCTCGAGGACACGATCGAGGGCGGGGTCCGGACCCTCCGCCTCCTGATCCAACCGCATCCCGGGACGCGGGTGGTGTGGATCAGCGTGCCGGGCGCCGAGGTGTTGCGAGGGAGCGTCAACGGGAAACCGTTGCCCGAGCCGAACACGCCCGAGAAACGGAAGAACTGGCAGCTCCGTTACACCGCGCCGCCGCCGGAGGGCGTGGAGCTCACGATGTCCGTGCGGGCGGCCGGGGCGCCTTCGCTCGTGCTCACCGACGTTGCCGACGGCCTGCCGGAGGTTAGTGGCACATCGCTGCGGCCGAGACCTGCCGGCCTGATGCCGTCACCGTCGGTGCCATTCGACTCCTCGACGTTGGTGACCCGGACGCTCCCGTTGGGCCGGCGGTAGCCCGGAGAGGGGGCCTCCGACCAGTCTCCAAGCGACGCGCCTTGCCAAACGCGGTCTCTGGAAGGTCGCGCGGGGCAAGCGGCGCCCCTGACTTCGCAGGGTGGCGCCCCACGTAAGGTAGCGGTCGATCCAGACTTGCTCGCCTACGAGCCGGGCGGCACCTCGTCGAGGTAGATGATGTCGGCGGTCTCGTTGAACGGCCCGGCGGCTCTCCTGTCGCCGCCGCGCAGCCGCCACGTGTACGAGTAGCTGTACCCCGGTTGCTGGGGGTCCTGGTAGAGCAGGAGCCTGGTCTCGCCCGAAGGCGCCGACCCACGCACGGTTGCCGTCGCGATCCGATCCGCGTCGCCGGCACGGTAGTGCACCTCGACCACCACGTCGCGCACGCCCTGCGTCTGGAGGAACGTGGGATCGGCCTCGAGGATGAGCGCGCGCGGCCGCAGCGGCGGCTCGAGCACGAGAGCGCCCGCGGATGTCTTCTTCCACGGCGTCTCGATCACCGGGCCACCGACGTAGTTCCAGCGCTCGCGCACCTCGTAGTCCAGCCAGCGCGTGCGGTTGTTATCCTGGTCCCACCCGTAGACCAACGTCTCGGGCGTGGCTTTTGCGAACTCGGCACGGGAGATGGTCACCTCGCCAAGGGTCTCCTTCCCGCTCTCGTGGCGCTTCTTGAGCGTGACGGTGACTGCGTTGAGCATGTCCGCGAACGCATCCTCGCCGCGGACATCCACGGTCACCGGGATCTCGCGCTGCTTGAACACCGGGTCGTCGAGGTTGACGCGGCGGAAGTAACGCGGGTTGCCCATCAGGCTGGAGAGGTCGCCGATGTTGGCGGCAAAGCGCACCGCCTGATCGGTGCGCAGCCACTGCTTGAGGTTGAGGTTGAAGGCGCCCGTGCTCTCGATGCGGCGGAGCTTGAAGGAGGCGATCACCCCCCAGGTGGTCGGCTTCTCGGGCTTGGGCGTCGCCGTCGGCGTGGCTCGCGTGGCCGTCCGCGTCGGCGTGGCGCCGGCGGCAGCACCTGCCCCAGCGACCCCCGGCAGCGCACCTGGCTTGACCGTCGGAGTCGGGGTCTTGGTGGGTCCACCGGCCGCCACCGCTGGCAGAGCGGCGAGTGCCTGCTCGGCACCTGCCGCTCCCGTGGCGCCGACCTTCATTGACTTGAGCGGAATGGAACCGCAGGCGTCCTCGAGCGGGCGCCAGAGCGGCGCGCGCATCTCGTCGGGGATCTGCGCGGGCGCCGCGGCGATCAGGTCGCGAGCGGCCGCCACCAGAGGTTTCTTTCTGCACTCCGCGACTTCCTGCAAGTAGCGGTCGAGGTAGGCGAGGGCAAGGTCCCGCTGGCCGAGGGCCAGATGCGAGACAAACAGGTTCCAAGTGAAATCCGCCTTGTGACAGAGGTTGTCGGCCTGCTCGAGATAGTTGATGGCGTCTTGAATCCGGCCACTGTCCCACGCCTCGAGGCCCTTCGCGAAGAGCGTGGAGGCCTGTTCGCAGAGCGTTTCGCTGCCGGGGCCCGATACGGCGTGCTTCGCCACGGTCTCGCCGTCGGCGGGCGGTGGTTGCTCGGTGCCGGCAGAAGCCTGGTCGGCCTGATCCGCCTGCTTGAGCTTCTCCACCCACTCGTCGCGCCTTTCGCTGGGCATCGGCTGCGGCTCGCCGGCGAGGGCGTCGACCGTCGCCCTGAGCTTGGGATGGCCGGCGTCACCGCCCTTGCCGCCGATGTAGCTGTCGATCGCGGCGACGGCCTGCTGCGTGTGCCCGAGTCTGACGTGCGCCAGCCCGATGTTCCACTGCGTCTCAGGTGTCGAGAACTTGGCGTTTGAAGACTCGAAGAGCTCGAGCGCCTCCTTGTACTGCCCCATGTTGTAAAGATTCATGCCGCGCTTGAACCATGCCTTGGCCTGCTCCTGATCGGGAGTGAGCGGCCCCGCTCTCGGGTCGGGCGTCGGCGAGGACCCGCTTTGCTGCGGAGTAATGGACGCGGGCCCACCTCGAGGCAGGTCCTGTTGCGTGCTGTATGCGGCCTGCTGGGCCGCACCGGGCTTCGGCGGCGCTACTCCCGACCCGCCCGCGTCCGCCGCTGCCGTTGTCCCGGGAGAGGACGCGAGCAGCGCCTGTGTGTTGGTGTCCATCGCCGCGAGGTACTCGGCGAGCTGTGCCCGGCGTTCGGCGGGGATCGGGTGCGGCGCAGCAGCAATCGCGGCGCGAGCGTTGCGCATGAACACGATTCCGCCGTACTCGGGGCGCGCTTCGAAGAGGCGGTCGAGGTAGTTGAGGGCGGCGTCACGCTGCCCGAGTTCGACGCCGATGATCGCAAGGTTGTAGAAGCAGTCGGCGCAGTCCGGCGCGAGCCGTATGGCGTCCACGAACGCCTGGGCCGCCTCGTAAAGCTGTCCGTCGTAGTACTGCTCGATACCACGATCGTAGAGCGCCGCCGCTTCCCGTCTCGGTTCCGGCATCGCCTCCGATTCGCTCGACCGCGGATGCTGCGCCGCGCCGGCCCGGGAGGCGCCCCGGTTTATGTCACTGACTTGGCGGTCGATCTCGTCCTGCCTGCCGGACGATAGCTGGCCCGACGTGCCTTGCAGCGAGTCGCGGAGCGTCTCCCCCCTGGCTGCGAGCGCGGACCGGCCAAGCTGCCGGGCCGCAACACCGAAAGCGGTCAGGGCCTCCATCGCAGCTGTCGGCTGGTTGGCGCACACGGCAGCCTTGATTTCGCGAGCCGCGACGTAGAGCTGCACGCCGGCGGCGAAACCCGTCTGCGACGGCTCATATCCCAGCTGGAGTATCAAGTTGAACCGGGCGTTTCTGAACGCTATGAGAGCTTCGGTGCACCGGCGCTCCTGTAGAAGGTCTTCTCCTCGCTCGGTGTTCTCGACAACCTTCGGCCAGTAGTTCGGGGTTGCATCGCCGAGCATGGCTGCGTCGTTTGCCGCAAGAACGAGGTCGCCGCTGCCACGCGCGGCATGAAACCCTCCTCGGCGTCCTGGACCGCCCCCAGTGCGGCCGAGTACGAGCGGCGACCCTCCGTCGAGCCTGGCGTAGATCAAGCCCGGCGGGGAAGACTGGAATACGGCCCGTCGGAGAGGACCTATGGTGAACCCGGTTGGGAGTTCGGGTCGCACAAGCTCCAGGTCAGAAGTCTTTTGTTGTTGCTTCCACTCGTCGCCGTAGAGTTTCCAGAGGCGGTCGAGGGGCGACTGCTGCGTACCGGCGGCACCCAGGCCGGCGAGGCCGGAGGCGCCCTGGCTCTCGAACAGGTACTGGCGCGCGAGCTCGAGGCCGAGCGACTGGATGTCGTTCCACTGTGACGGTGGCGCACCCTTGAGCTCGACCTTGATCGCGCCGTTGTTGCGCATCTTCTGGAGCATGATGTCGACCTCGGCGGCGATGAACGAGTACCGGCCAGCCGCCTCGATCTGCATTGTCTGGTTGACCTTCTGCCAGTCAATGCTCATGGCCGCCTCGACCGGGTTGCGGTAGCCCGACACGGTCATCTCGAACGCCACCGAGATGTCGGGGGTGTGCTGCTTGAAGCTCTCCCACAGCAGCGAGGCCCCCTCGGGCGTCAGGTGCATGGAGACCGCGGCCTTGTGCCCGGCCATCAAAGGTGCGTTGCCGACCCCGACGACCCGCCGCGAGAGCCCGGCCTGCGGGTCCGTCACCGCGGTGATGAGGGCGAACGTGCCCTCGACGTAGTTGACCGGCCCAACCAGCTTGGCGTTAGGCTTTTTCCGGCCGACCTCCGTCTGCGCCCGCCGCACCTGGTCCGGCGGTACGTCGTAGGCGACCAGGAAGTGGACGATGCCCCCGCCCGGTGCCTTGTTGATGCCGCTCTCGCCTTGCTTGGTGGGCGTGACGTACATAAGGAACGAGAACTCGGGGTTGCCGTCGGCATCGGTGACAAGGTGCGGCCGGTCGGGCAGGTAGTACCAGGTTGTCGGGTCGCCCTGAACGGGGAAACACTTCAAGCCCGCGGCCTCGACCATCTGGTCAAAGAGGATCTCCTGTGCGGCGACCGGCAACGCCAGCGCCAGCGCGATGACTGCGAACAGCGTCAGCTTGCGCATACCTACCTCCCGTTACTCACCGCCTGTTGCCTTCGCCGCCGTGGCAGCTGCCCGCAACCCCTCAGGCACGGTGCAGAAGACGTAGCCACCCTCGCCGCCTTTGGCCCAGGTTCCCTGTTTGGGGCCGAGGCGCTTGTGGTAGAAGGTGACGCGGTAATCCCAGGCGCCCTTGTCGCGGTCCCGGAAGATCAAAAGCGAGGCTACCGGCTCGCCCTTGGCCACGGAGACCTGCAACGCTCGGGTGTCGGTGACGGTCTTGCCGAACTGTGTGTAGCGAACCTCGACCACCGCGCGCGCGATGTCGAGGCCCTTGAGCTCCTCGAGGTCCGCTTCAGCCTCGATCTTGAGCGGGATGACCGGCGGCGCCAGCGTTACGCCCTCCCAGTTCCCCTTAATCCAGCTCGGCTGGCTCGGCCACTCGATGCCGCCGCGCAGGCTCCAGCGCACCAGGTAGTCGAAGACCTCGGGGGAGTCGTCGCGCATCTTCGCGTAGGTAACGGTGGCGGTGGGACCGGTGGCGCCGATCCACTGCTTGTTGATCGTGAAGGAGTCGTGGAAGTCGCGCCCTCCGGGCCGCTGCTTGCGCACCTCGACGGTGACGAAGTTGATCGCCTGGTCGAAGATCTCAACCGCGTCGAGGTCGAGGTTGAACACGACCTTACGCTGCTGGAAGAACGGGTCGTCCACGTTGACCTCGGCGAACAGCTCGGGATAGTCACCCTTCGCCTTGCGGTACCACTGGCCGGAGATATTGCCGACCGTGACGTAGGGCTGCTTGACCGGAAGCGTGACGCGCATGGTGATGGTCTTGTTCTTGTAAGAGTCCTCACTCTTGGCAACGTAGCGGTAGAAGTCGGTGCTGCTGCCGCGCTGCTCCGGCGTCGTCATGCCCTCGGTGAGCTTCTTGTCCTCCTCCCCGCCCTCCTCTTCGCCGAAGCCCGCGGCGGTGCGCTCGAAGAACGAGGTCTCCATGAACTTAAAGAACGCCTGGCGGATCGCCTCCAGCCGCTCGTCGGCGATCCCCTCGGTCCACTCGATTCGAATCGTCTCGTTCTCGCACATCATGTCGTAGATCTCGCGTATCTCGTCCGTGGTGTAGTGGTGGTGGCAGCCGAAGATCCACCACCAGCAGTCCTTGCGATCGCGGTACTTCATCTTCCAGTCGTCGATGTGGGACTTGAAGCGTTCCCAGTCGAAGGTGATGGTCCCGTCGAAGGCGGGCAGGAACGAGGTGAAGGCGAGGTCGAACTCCACCGAGATGTCCGAGGTCGGCCGCTTGAGCGACTCCTCGAGCAGCACGGCGCCCGCAGGGTCGAGGCGCGCAGCGGCCGCCACTTTCTGGCCGGGCAGCAACGGTGCCTTGCCGGAGGAGACCACGCGCTGGGTCAGGCCGGTGTCGGAGAGGGTGGCGGAGATCACCCGGAAGGTGGACTCGCCCTCGCCCATTTCCATCGGCACCGCACCCATCACCTTCGCCCCCGGGATCGCCGCGGCGAGCTTTTGCTTGAGCTCGGTCTCCTGCTGGGCGGAGAGGCCGTACTCGGTGAGGAAGTGGAGAATTCCGCCGGCCACGCCGCCGTGAGCCTTGTCCTTGTCGGAGGTGAACTTCATGAACAGGAACTGGGGCCTCCCCGAGGCGTCGCGGGCGACGCGGGGCGGGGGCGGGAGGTAGTAATAGTGCTTCTCGGGGCCGGACTTCAGAGGCCACAGGTACTGCCCGCGCAGGTGGTTGCGTCGCGCATCCAGCGCCTCGGTCAAGCTGCCCTTGGCCGGCTGGAGCCCCTGGATGCTCTTGTCCTGCGCGGCGGAGGCACCTTTCGGCACCGCCATTACGACCGGTGGGCCCGTGGGAATGCGCGTGTCGAAGTCCTTTCGTGCCTGGGCGAGGCGCTTGAGGTAGTCGAACTTGGCCTGCTGCATCTGCTGCGACGCCGGCGGGGCGGGCGTGGTCATGCCGTAGTCGTCCAGTACCAGGACGACCTGGGTTCCATCGTTGAGGATGATGGTGACGGTCTCCTGGTAAAGCAGTCGGGCCGAGGCGCCGCCCGCGAGCAGCAGGGCGACGAGACCCATGCCGATTCCGAGACAACGCGAGACGCTTCTCATGACCGACCTCCAGTCGCCGGCGCGGCCGGCGTGTCACTCGCTTCCGGGAGCTCGTCCACGTAGACGATCTCCCCCTCTTCCTCGCGCGGGCCCGAGCGCAGGGTGCGCCCGCCCGCCAGGTGCCAGGTCAGGGTAATCCGAAAGGTGGGGCGGTCGGAGGGGAGCACGAGTTCCTGCTCCTTGCTCCACCCCGGGGGGCGAAGGGTGATGTTCTCCGTGCGCTGCTCGCCGAGGAAATCCCACTCCAGGCGCGCAAGCACAGAGCGCACGCCCGCGCCGGCCAGCACCTCGCCGTTACCCTCGAAGCTGACCCGGCGCACCGCGTACGGCGGCCGCAGGGAGAGGGCGAAGGCGTCCGCCTCCTGCCAGCCGGAATCGTGCTGGCGGCCGCCGCGGAAGCTCCAGACCGCCCGGTAGCGATAGCGCAGCCACCGTTGCAGATCGGCGTCGCCGGCGTTGGAGTAGGCGAAGGTGATGCGGTTTCCCTGCTCGCCGAGCGTTCGCGGGTCGAGCATCGCCTCACGCAGGGTCACGGTGCCGTCCCCGTGCTGCTTCTCGAGCTGTACGACCAGGGTGTTGACGACGCGGGCGAACTCGGCCGCGTCGCCGTCGAAGCTGATCGCGACCTCGCGCTGGCGGAAGGCGGGATCCTCGAGACTTATGGCGCGGAAGAACCTCTCGTCCTTGCCCCAGCGCCGGGCGAGCGGGCCGATGTTGCCGGTGAGCAGGATGTTGAGCCGCTCGGCGCGCTGCTGCGCAAGGCGGATGCGGGCGGTGCCGACCAGGCGCTGGCGGGTGAACTGGTAGCCGGCGAAGAGATCCACCGGGCTCCTCTTCTTGACCGCGCCGAGCAGGGAGTCGAGCACGCCTCCGGCGCCCTCGCTCTCGGTGCGAGCCGGCTCGGGCAGCGGGTCGAAGAGGAGACTCGCGACCTTGGCGTAGGCGCTCTCGAGCAGCGGCTCCATCGCCGCGCTCTCGCCCTTGACGTCGAGCTTGATCGTGCCGTCGGAGAAGCACTGGTCGATGAACACCTTCACGTCGATGCCGATCCACAAGATCTTGGCCCGCACGGAGGCGTCGTGGCGTTCGTGCAGGCGGTCCCAGTTGGCGACCAGCTCAGCCTCGTACGGTGTGCGGTACCCCTCGATCTCCATCGAGAAGGCCAAGCTGACGTCGGGGTTCGCCATCTCGAACGATTTCCAGAGGAACGTGGCTCCCTCGGGCGTGAGCTCGGAGGAGACCGCGACCTTGCCGCCTTCAAGCAGCGGCGCCGGCCCGGTGCCGACCAGGCGCCGGGTCATTGAACCTCCGGTTGCCACCACCGAGGAGACGAGAGCGAAGCTGCCGGCGCGGAAGCCGATCGGCCCGAGGATGCGGTCATCCTTGCGCTCGGGCGCCGAGCGCAGCGCCTCCTCAGCGCGCGACAGGCGTTCGGGCGTGACGCCGTAGGTGGCGAGGAGGTGCAAGACACCACCACCGCGCGCCGCGCCAATCCCCTCCGAGCCGCCAGCCGGCTCGGCAGCGGTCGTGTACTTTACCAGGGAAAAATCCGGCAGCCCGGCCTCCGAGGTCGCGACCCTGGGCGTGTCGGGCAGGTAGTACCAAGCGTGGGGATCGGTACGCGACGCGAACAGGGTCACCCCCGCCATCTCCAGGTAACGGTCGAGCAGTACCTCCTGCGCCGCACACGGCCACGCCGCCGCGGTAAACGCGAGGGCGGCCAGCGCGACCCTTCTCATGGTGTTTCCTTCGGCGGGTTCATGTCCGGCGGTTCGAGGAGGAGGTAGCCGGCGCCCATCCCGAGCCACGGACCTGCCTTCCGCTCGCCGCCCCGCGCCGCCTGCCACGTTACGCGCAGGCGGGGCTCGGCGGCGGGGTCGTGGACCGCGGAGAGCTTGACCACCGACTCGGTGTCGGTCACGCGAAGCACCGCCGCGCGCCGGGTCTCGGCCTTGCCCAGCACCTTCTCCTCGACCTCGACCACGGCGACCTTGACGCCGCGCTCCACCATCAGGTCGCGGTCCACCTCGAGCTCGGCGGTGGCGAGCGCGAGGGGTGGCCGCAGCGTCACCACCGGGTCGGTGCCGGACAGCCACTTGCCTTCCTCCTTCGGGAGCGTGACCAGGTCGCGGTGAATCAGGCTCCAGCTCACCCGGTACTGGTAGCCGAGCCAGTCGGCGCCCTGCGCCCCAAGGCGGGGGTAGCGGATCACGCGCTCGAGGGTGCCCTTGGAGACTTCGGGTCCGGTGAGCTGCGCCTGGTCGGTGGTCGCGTCGCGCCCTTCGCCGTGCTCCTTCCGGAATGTCACTGCCACCCAGTTGACCAGGGTGGGGAAGAGCGACGCCCACTCGCTGTCGAGGACGAAGCGCACGTCACGGGTCTGGAACGCCGGGTCCGCGAGGTTGACCACCCGGAACACCTCCTGGTTGTTGCGGTACTCGCGGTACAGGCCGCCCATGTTTCCGGCCAGGTACACCGGGACTCGGATCGTGGTGTCGCGCGCCAGCAGCAGGTTGAAAGTGGTGCGGCGGACGTCCTTCCGCGACTTCATGACGAACTGGTTGTCGGTGACGTAGGGCTGGTCGCCGGTGCCCGCGAACCATTTCACGAAGGCACCGCGCGACTGCCGGCGCTCAATCTGCCCCTTCTCGACCGCCGCCTCCTGCTCGGGCATCTTGGCAAGGCCAGCCTGGGCGTCGAATATCAGGTTGACGAGCTTGTCGGTGACCAGCGAGAGGATACCCTCCATGGCCGTGGCGTCGATGCCAAGCGACTTCGAGCGGTCGAACACCTCGACCTTGAGCACGTTGTCATGGGCGAGCGTGTCCACGATCTGGCGCAGTTCGCGCTTGGTGTAGCCCTGCTGCTTGTTGAGCACGGCCGAGAAGTGCTCGTAGACGGTGTTCACCTCGGCGCTGATGGTGGCGTTATAGCCGCGCACCATGGCTTCGTACTCCGCCGCCAGGCTCACCGAGACGTCGGAGGTCGCGCCGTTGAGGGAGTCCCAGAGCAGAGTTGCGCCCTTCGGGTCGAGCGTCGCGGCCACCGCCGCCCGGCTGCCCGGGGTCAAGGGAGCATGGCCGGACGTGATCAGCGAGCGGGTGAATCCGCCCTCGCCCGTGGACGAGAGCACTGCGGAGACCACCTGGAAACTCGCGCTCTCCTTGCCCTGCTCCGCCTTCGCCTCAAGCAGCGGCAGCGCGCCGGCAAGCTTTGCACCCGGCAACTTCTTGGTCAGCTCCTTCTCGAGTTCGGCGATCTGGTCGGGAGGCAGTTCGAGGGTGGCGAGGAAGTGGAGCAGGCCCCCCGAGGCGTTTCCCTGCGGGTCGACGAACTTGATGCAGAGGAGCTGCGGCGCTCCGCTCTCCCAGAGCGCCAGGCTCGGTGCGGTCGGTAGGTAGTAGTAACGCATCGGGTCGTCGGCGTCCTGGAACAGTTCGACGCCCCCCAGGGTCATGCGTCCGGTGTCGTAGCGGACAAGTGCGCCGGTATTCCGGGGGAGCAGGCACACCGCGGCCAGGGCGGATGAGACGATGACGAGAGCACGCTTCATGGGTAACCTCCTGCGTCAGTACAGCAACCGCGGGTCGAGCCCCGATGGCTCTGGTGAACCCGTGCTCGAAGCGTTGAAGAAGCCGGTCCAGGCATCGACGTGCCGGGGCGGCTCCACCTCGGCGCGGCCACTCGCGAAGACGCGGTGCACCACGACGTCGTACCCTGCATCGAGCCGAACGGCCCGGTCGAACTGCACGCCCTGCTGGGCCGGCGCGCTCGAATCGAAACGCACCTCCCGGCGCAGGGTGTCGCCGTTGACCGCCTTGGCCGAGACTGTGACCAGCACAACTGCGAGGTCGCGGAAGGTCGCGCCCTCAGTGAAGTCTGCGCAGGCGACTTCCAGGAAGGTGTAGCCGGCAGCCATGGTGGCGTCGAGCTCCAGTATCTTGATCGCACCGGGGTTGCGGTGCGGGTCGACGGTCACTGCCACGCTGTGCACCATAAGGGGGACCGGCGCAGGCGTGGGTGGTTCCTGGCCCTTTTCGAGAGGCATCGGCAGGGCGGGGGCGGCAGCGCTCACGTTGACCGAGACGACGATCGCCCCACGCTCGAACGCCTCCCAGAGCAGCCGGGTGGTCTCGGGCGGGATGGAGAGGGAGAAGCTGCGCTCCTCCCAGGCGGCGGCGCGAACCGGCGCGTCACCGCCGGAGGCTGAGCGCGCGGTGCCGGCGTCGACGACCGCGGCCGGACTGTCGGCTGCGGCGCACACCACCTGGGCTTCGACCACAGCCGGCGCGATCGGCTCGACCCGCGCGCCGGCCGGGAGCGCGGCCCGCGCTTGCGCCAACCGCGGGCCGCTCTCCGGGAAGATCAGGGTGAACTGCAGCAGGCTTCTCCCCCAGAACGCCCCCTGGTCGTGGGTGGCCCGGGTACCCGAGTAGCGGAACTGGGTGAAGGTGACGGCGGGCTGCCCCTCGACGACCTTGACCACGGGTGGGGGCGGCGCCAGCCACCATAGTGCTGCGACGTGGTGGTCCGGGTAGCAGGCCCCGGCTGGTGTGGCCTTGCCGCCAGCCAGCACCGGCCACGCCTGCGCGGCCTGCGGGATCAGCAGACCGAGAGCGAGCAGGGAAGCGCACCGGCTCACTTCCCGAGCACCTCCTCGATCAGCGCGGCGCCCACGAACACCTTGGTGGGGAGAGTGGGGTTTGGGGAGCGCCACGCCGTGTCGGTGTGGACGGTGCCGTCGACGGTGATGACACCCACACGGTACTGGTAGAGGTCGTTTCCCGGGTCCGACCACAGGTAAAGGGTGTCGCACTGCACCGTCGGGGTCTTGTCGTCAAGCTCGTAGGTGTGACTGATCTGAGCACGCCCCTGCGGATCGAAGTGCGCGGACCGTACCTCGACGGCGATCTTGTACACGTTGTACTGGGGGAACAGCTCTTCCGCCTTGACAACCTCCAATCCGAGCTGCTGGACAGGAAGTGCACCGACGCCGCCGGTGAGCGACTCGACAACCTTGCGCACCGTGGCGTCGTCGCGCTGCAGGGCGGCATCGTAAAAGGCGGTCACCGTAACCGCGCCACCGATCTCGGTGTTGAGCTTTGCGGGGTCGAGGCGAGCCCGGTCGCCGGGCTGAAGAACTCTGTCGCCCAGCCGCCATCCTCGCAGCCTCAGTGCCCCCGAGGCCGGGTCCTGGACCAGGTAGCACAGGTGCCGCAATGCGAGCGGGAACGGCCAGGAATTAACCAGCTCTGCGGTACCGTCAGTTGCCTTTTTCCACAAGGTCGGCGGGCCGCCGCCGATGTCGGCCATGCGGATCTCGGCGTTTATCGAGATCGCTTCGCGCATCGGCTGCTGATCGGAGATCACGAACGGCTTCAACGTGACGGTGCCGACGAGTCCATTGACGTTGCCCAACGTGCCCGTGAGCAGCTCCTTCGTCGGGACGTCGGCCGACAGCGTGATCACCAGCTCCCCGGTGTCGGGGTCGACGCCGTTGACGGTGACCGCTGCGATGTTCCAGTCGGTGAGGTCGAAGTGGGCCTCCGGGGTGGCCGGCAGCGGCAGCAGGATCGGCTCGACGCGGCTGCCGGTGCTCTTGAGGTAGCTCTTCACGAGCGCCGTCAGCACCTCCCGGTCGTTCGTGCCCGAACCCGGGGTGAGCCTCGCCTGGACGAGCACGTTCTTCCCCTCAGTCGTGCTGCCTTTGTAGTCCACGGTCATGAAATAGCCGTCCTGAGGGTCGAAGCGAAGTGCGTAGCGCTTTGGGCGGTAGTAGAAAATGCCCGTTGCGGGATTGGCATCGGGGTAGACGCTCAGGCTGAGCCGGCACAGGTCCCTCGTCTCGAGGGAGAACTCCGCGAGCTGCGCCACCGTCACGCGGTCGCCGAGGGGTACGGCAAACCCGGGGCCGTAGCCGTTCTTGCCCTTGATCTGGTCCACCGTGAGCTGGCCGGCCAGGTTGGGTTTCAGAAGCGCCCTTTGGAGGTCGGGGGCTTTCATGAGCCTCATAGACGGAGAGGGGGTCGGCTGCTGCGCGGCGATCGGCAACGCCAGCAGCGCAAAGGTCGCGGCCGCAACGGTTGGTACTCTCACGGTTGCCTCCTGGTGACCGTCAGGATGAACGGGGTGCTCTCCCCGCCATCCGGGTTGACCACTACCACCGTCCGCAGACGGGGCGAAGGAGAGAAGCCCCGGTCGAGCTGGACGGTCAACACCGTGTCCGAGAGGACCTCGGTGTCGAACTGCTTCATCTCGTACTGCGGGGCGCGCGAGGTCCCGGCGTTCACGTTGGCAAGGAGTTTGACCACGGCGCCGGCGGCGAAGTCCTTGCCGAAGACGGTGAGGATTCCGGCCTGGCCGGCTGGGAGCTCCGGCGGCTCGAGCCGCTCCACGGTCGGAGCAGTCGATTGGGCCGCGACGGCCTCGGTCGGTGCCGGTGGTGCACTCTCCGCCGAGGCAGAGGCGGCTTGGTTGCCCATGCGTGGACGCGCGGCGGGGGACTCGACCGTGAGCGGGAGCGGCGGCGTCACGCGGCCGCCGCCGCAGTCCACCACGACCTGCCGCTGGACGGGTTGTGGGCCGAGTCCGAGCCGGAGGTCGACCGTCAACGTGTCTGGTGCCACGAGTTGTGCCGGAACCGGGACCATCCGCCCTGGCACTCCCAGCTTCACACGGCAGTCGCGCGTGAACCCCTCCCCGTGAAGCTTGAGGGTCACCGGTGAGTACGCCGGGATCGATTCCGGCTCCAGGCTTCGGAGCACCGGTGCCTCGTCGCTGCCCTGAGGCGCCGGGAGCAGCGTGACCCATGCGAGGGTGAGTTCGACAAGCATTGGCTAGCGGATCGCCGGGGCTACCCAGGTGAGCCAGTCCTGCCGCGCCGAGACACCTGCCCCGACGCGCAGCTCCAGGGTCACCGGGCGGCCTCGCCACGACTCCGGGATGTTTCCGGAAAGCTCGACGACACCGTCGGACGGACGAATCTGACGAGTCGCCACCATGTGGATCGCACCAGCCCCGCGCAGCACCACCTTGACCACGACACCGTCCGACGAACTGGCGCCTGCCAGCAGCCCGACTTTGGAGACGAAACGGGTCGCGGAGGCCGGGATCGTCAGCTGGTAACTGCCCTGGATGGAACCGTACGCGATCCAGCTCGGGTGGGTCTCGAGGACGCTTTCGTAGGTCGCACCGTCGATCAGCGTCGCGCGGCCAAGCGGGCGCACGAAACCGCGGACGTCGTTGTCGGGCGCATTGAACGGGAGCGCCCCGGCGGTGGAGGACCAGCTTGCCTGGGAGGCGAGGCCGTAGAGGTCGACAATGGGGATCGCCGCCACCACGGGATGCAATCGCTCGGCTCCCCCCGTGACCGGCGTAGCAGCCACCGTCGGGTGGACGCGCGCGGCGCCCGCGGCCACCGGGGCGACAGGCGCCCTCACGAGCCCCGGGCGAATTGCAGCCCCGGCGCCCGCGGTGTCACCCACCGGCTCCGGCGTCAGGTCGAAGATCTGGGCTGCCCGCTCGCCGGTCTGGCCGGGCGCGGCGCCGGTTTCGGCGCCGGTCCCCGACAACTGGCGCGTGAGGGCCATGCGGAAGCGGCTCCATGCCTTACCGGAGGAGCTGTCGATCAGAGCGACCCGCGCGGCACTGGTGGCCACACTACCTGAGCCCGTGTAGGTGACCTGAACGCCAACCGTCGAGTCCCCGGCCGGAACCGGGTCATGCGTCACGCTGACCCCCTCCAGCGTTTGCAGTCGAAGGTTGTAGAGCGTCACCTCCAGTTTGGCCCGTGCCGGCTGGGTGACGCCGGTAAGCTGGACCTCCAGCTCGACGTTGGCCCCAGTCCCGCCCCTGATTCGTACCACTTTGATCGTTCCTCCGCCGGCGACGGTCTGCTGGTCCTGTTGCTCGCGCAGCAGGCGCTTGAGAAGCTCCTCGATCGAGGGTTGCTTCTGCTGCGCCGCGGCGCCGGCAGCAAGGGCGAAGGGGACAGAGAGGACGGTCAGCCGGGTGGCAAGCCGACGTGTGAGAGCCCAAAGGGGGGTCATGGCGAGCTCCCTCCAAGATTCGCAGTGCTTGAAAAGAAGATAGTTTCCGCTCCCGGATTAGTCAAACTGGACTCAAGAAAACCGCGGCTGCGGCCGTGTCCTCGGTCACTTCGATTGGTCGCAACCTGCCGGGCGTAACAGCGCATGAGAACATGTCTCTCTCATTCCTCGCAGCTGCACTGGTTTCTAGGCGGTGTGCGGTCCTGTCGGCCTCGGGATCGTCGGCGGAATGCTCCGGCCCTCCCAGGGGTTTGCGGAGGCAAGTATCCGAAAGGGAGGAACCCGTGAGGAAAGTGACAGGTGTGAGTCTGGCGGCGCTTATGGTTGGGTCCGTGATCGCGGTGGTTGCCATCGCTTCGCCCGGGATGGACCCTGTGAAGGTGGCGCCCCAGGCCTTTTCGATGAAGCTCGACAACGAGAAGGTTCGCGTTTTGGAGTACCACAGCAAACCCGGCGACAAGGAGGCCATGCACTCCCACCCGGCCGGCATCCTCATAGTCGTCAACGGCGGTAAGTTCCGTTCGACGACAGCCGACGGGAAGAGCAAGGACCTCGAGTACAAGGGCGGGGAAGTCGTGTGGCGCGACGCGCTCACCCACACCGGCGAGAACGTCGGCACGACGGAACTCCACTCGTACCTGATCGAGTTCAAGTAGACCCCGTCCTGGGGAAGCGGCGCCCCGGGGCATTGACGCACAGCTCCCTCTCCCAATGGGAGAGGGCGGGGTGAGGGTTGTTCTGCTCGCCCACGCTCGGCCGGCTGCGTTCTGCCGTCCCCTCGCCCTA
>MEKI01000159.1:11241-15953 GCA_001766905.1 Acidobacteria bacterium RBG_13_68_16 | reverse complement strand
CCGCCGCAGGCAGGGCTCGCAATGACAAAACGCGCGGAGCGGCGGCTGTCAGGGGTTGAGGCGCACGATCGCGGCGTTGAGGGCGGTGGCGAAGCTCACCCAGGCGAGGTAGGGGATCAGCAGCAGCGCCGAGATGCGCTCGAGCCGCCACCACCAAACGATGAGCGCGAGAATCGTGGCCCACAGGATCACGATTGAGACGAGCGCGGCGCCAGGGACCTTGAGGCCGAAGAACAGGACCGGCCACTCGGCGTTCAGCGCGAGCTGGGCGCCGAAGAGGGCGAGGGAGCGCTTTCCCGCGGACGTTTGGCGATGGCGGATCCAGACGCGCGCCGCGGCGATGCCCATGAGCGCGTACAGGGCGATCCACACCGGGCCGAAGACCCAGCCAGGAGGCGTCCACGTCGGCTTCACGAGCGTGGCGTACCAGGTTGGGATCGCAGGCGCAGTCGCAAGTCCTCCGATCACGCCGGCGAGCTCGCTCAGGAGTATCCACACGAGGTAAGTGCCGAGGCGTTTCATGAGGGGAAGGCTCCTCCAGGTCGTACCGTGCGGAAGGTGGTCACGTCAGGAGCCAGCGCGCGTAGCCCCGGCCGGCAATCGCCGTGACCCCGGTGACGACCGCACCCCACGCGAGGTCGGCGAGCGTAACGGACAGCGGCCAGCGCGTGAGTGTCGCGAGGTTGGTGAGGTCGTAGGTGGCGTAGGCCACGAGGCCGAACAGCGCGCCGAGCGCCGCAACCGTGAGGAGCGGCGACCCCTTGTGGGGAAGAACGACGAGGATGAGGAGCCCCGCGATGTAGATGACGTAGAACACGAGAGCGGCTCCCCAGCGAACGTTTGGCGCGAGAAGGTGGCCGAGCTCGCGGCGATACATGTCTTTTGCGATCAACCCGAGCCACACCGAATCAATCGCGAGAAACGTAATGAGCGTGAGGAAATACACGGCAAGCAGCTTTAAGGCATGCATGGTGCCTGGATCGTACCACGCGGGTCGGCGTGAGCACTCGGATCGACTTCTTCCCACAACCCTCAGGTGCGGTGGGATTCTTCGCCCCTTCGGGGCTCAGAATGACAGTTTTTCCCGTCATTCCGAGCAGAACGAGGACGGCGACGCCTAACCCGGGATCGTTCCGAGTAGGAGCGCCAGCGGATCACGTCCCAGCACGCCGTAGAACACGAGGGTGCCGAGGATTCCGTGGGCTATCCCGAGCGCCCACAGGTTGGGCCAGCGGCGGTACATCAGCACCCACAACGCCCCCGCCGGAACGGTGAGCGCCACAACCGGGAGGTCGGGGGCGTGCGAGGCGGCGAACAGCACGGCGGAGGCGAGGACGGCCGCCCAGCCCGGCAGCACGGCGCTAAGGTTTCTTGCGAGCATGGCGTTGAGGAGGAACTGCTGCGCGATCCCCCACGCCGGGTAGAGCAGAAGGATGAGCCAGAACCCTCGCGGCGGCGGGAAATGGGCGGCCGCGAAACCGTATGCGACGGCGCACACCGCCAGGGGAGCTGCGACCGCGACCGCTGCTTTCCCCGCGGCGGCGAGGTTGTCGCGCCGCAGCCCCCAGGTATGCAGGACCGCCCGGTCGACGCGCCGGCGCCAGAGGACGTAGGCGAGCCAGACCGCCGCGGCGGCGATGACGAACGCCGTCTTCGCATGGAGGAGGTCCTCGAACACAACGTTGCCGACGCCCGACGCGATCACCAGCGTGAGTTCAAACGCGCGGAGCCTGCCCGACCTTTCCATTTGGGTATCGTAGCCGGTCTGGCGGCCTGCGGACGGCATGGGCGGAGAGGTCTATACTTTCCCAAGAATCGCCGGAACGGTCGCGCCTCTAGGGGGGAGAGCCGCAGGTGTTCATCCCGCTCTACATCCTGATTCCCGTGCTGATCCTGGCTGCCTTTGCGCTCGCCGAGCGAATACTCCTGCCTGGCCTGCGCGTAGTGGTCCGCCGCAAGGTGCGCCGCCTGGTGGACGACCTGAACGAGCGCCTGCGCCTCCGGCTCCAACCGTTCAAGCTCACCCGGAAGCGCATCGTCGAACAGATGCTGGTTCACGACCCGGAGGTGGCGCAGGCGGCCAAGGAGTACCGCGAAGCGAAGGGCCTCACCTGGGACGAGGTGACGAACCTCGTGCGCGCTTACGCACGCGAGATCGTTCCGCGGTTCAACGTCTACCTCTATTACCGTCCGTCGCACTGGGTGGCCCGCCACATCGCCCGCTTCCTCTACCGAGTCCGGGTGAGCTTCCTGGACACGCGGGCGGTGGCCGCCGTGGACACCGAGTCGAGCATCATCTTCGTCATGAACCACCGCTCCAACTTCGACTACCTGCTCGTGGGTTACATCGTGGCGCGCATCTCGGCGGTGAGCTATGCGGTGGGTGAGTGGGCGCGGGTGTGGCCGCTCGACACCCTGATCCGCCGCATGGGCGGGTACTTCGTTCGCCGCAACGCTTCCGATCCACTCTACCGCAAGGTGCTGGAGCGCTACGTCCAACTTTCCACCGAGAGCGGGGTGACGCAGGGGATCTTCCCCGAGGGCCGCCTGACCCGGGACGGCCGCTTGCAGGAACCCAGGCTCGGCCTCCTCAACTACGTCCTCAAGAGGTTCGACCCGGCAGGACCGCGGGATCTCATCTTCGTGCCCGTCGGGCTCAATTACGACCGGGTCTTCGAGGACCGCACCCAGACGTTCGCGATTGCAGGCACGCGACCACGCGCCTCGGCGATGGGCGCGGCGGCGGTGACGCTGCGCTTTGTGGGGAAGAACCTGTGGTTGCTGGTGCGCGGGCGCCTCCACCGGTTCGGCGTGGCGTGCGTCAACTTCGGCGTGCCGCTCTCGATCAAGAAGTACATCGAGGGGCTGGGGAAGGATTTCAGGTGGATGCCGCCGGACGAGTACCGCGCTGAGGTGCTCCGATTGGGCACGGTTCTCATGGCGGAGATTGCGCGCGCGGTGCCGGTGACGCCCGTGTCGCTCGTCTCCCGGGTGCTGCTACGGCTTGCCAATGGCGCGGTCGCCGAGGAAGACCTGGAGGCCGAGGTTGGCAGAGAGATCGCCGGGCTGCAGGAGCGCGGCGCCACCCTCTCGCACCCGCGCAGCCCGGCCGCGAAGTTGGTGAAGCTCGGCGTACGGATGCTGGTGCTGCGCCGCCTCGTGACGCGAACCGAGGCCGGCCTGCTGGTCCACCCTGATGAGCGGGTGCTGCTCGCCTACTACGCCAACTCGATCGCACATCTGTTGGAGGGCTAGAGCCGCAACGCCCTCACCCTGGCCCTCTCCCCCTGGGAGAGGGAAATGAGGTGGGTGCGCGTCAGAGGGTAGCGAGGAGATCGGCGAGGAGGACGATACGGCGCTCGAATGAGGCGAGGTCGAGGTACTCCTCGCGGGTGTGCATGCCGTCGCCGACCGGTCCGAGGCCGTCCACGATCGGGACCTTGCTGGGGTCCGGGACGTAGTTGGGGAACGAGATCCCGCCGCGGTCCTCCTCGACCTCGAGCTGCCAACCGCGCGCGGCAGCGAGCCCGACGACCCGCTCCACGATCGGTGCCCCGGGGCCGTGGGGGTCAACCGGCGGCACGCTGATGCCGCGGGCAAACACCATCTTCACGTCGTAGTGCTCGGCCAATGTCTCGGTGAGCCTCTCCAGGCGATCGACGATGCGCTCGCCGTCGGCCCGCGAGAGGAACCGCACCTCGCCCTCGGCCAGCGCGCGCTCGGAGATCACGTTGCGGCGGCGCGAGGTGCCGAGCAGTGCGAAGTGCGCGGCGAGACCGTTCACGAAGTCGGTGTCGCCGGCGACCAGGCGCGCGACGTTTACGGTGGGGCCTGGACCGGGCTCGGACATTCGCTGGGCCTGGGCGGACCAGTCGGCGGCCGCGGCCAGGGCCGAGCGCCCCTGCCAGTACGCGAGACCGGAGTGGGAGGCGCGCCCGGTGACGTCGAGCCGCCACTCGGCGAGGCCGCGCCGTCCGGCCACGAGGGTCTCGCCGCCGTTGCGCGCCTCGCCAGGCTCGATCACCAGAAGCGCGCGGGCGTCCGCGGCCCAGCGCCGCACGGCCCTCTCGGCGATCGCGCCCCCCACCTCCTCGTCGGGGACCGCGACGAGCATCAGGTCTGCGGGTGCTTGCTGGCCGCGGTGGGCGAGCAGATCGAGGGCGCCGACGAACATCGCGAGCCCGCCCTTCATATCGAGGGCGCCCGTCGCGATGAGCCGGCCACCTTCGATCCGCGGAGGCGCGGCGTCCAGCACGGTGTCCATGTGGCCGACCAGGAGGAGGTAGTGATCGCCCGCCTTGGGGCCGCACGCGATCAGCACCGGCTGCGGCTCGTTGTTCTCGTCACTCTCGGTACCGACCTCTGCGGAGAGGCCGCGCCTTGCGAGCTCCGCGGCGACCCGTGAAGCTACCTGCCGAATGCCCTCATGGTCGCCGCTGGCCGACGACATGGTGCACAGGTCGACCAGCAGTCCAGTTGCGCTCTCCAGGATTTCCCCGGGCAGGTCCTCGGCGCCTTTGGGCACGCTCCCTCCGACTGCGGATTCTAGCCGAGGTCGGTCTGCAGCGCGAGGCATCCCCAATCTTTCGCGCCGGCGGTTCAGGATCTGCGAAAATCGTCCCATGGCCAAGAGGGTGGGTGGCACCGCGGGAAGGGCGGGCGCGCCGGCGCTCGAGTTTCGGCCCCTGACCGCCGACCGCTGGTCCGACCTG
>MEKI01000159.1:11023-11226 GCA_001766905.1 Acidobacteria bacterium RBG_13_68_16 | reverse complement strand
GCGCGGGGAGCGTGCGGCGGCTGCTGGTGCATGACGTGGAGGCTGAAGCGCTCCGAGTTCGACCGGGGGAAGGGCGAGGGGAACCGGAAGGCGTTCCGGGCGATCGTGAGATCGGGCGCCGAGCCAGGGGTCCTGGCATACGCGGGGAGCGAGCCGGTGGGATGGTGCGCCGTGGCGCCTCGGGAGGCGTACACCGCCCTCGA
>MEKI01000159.1:10126-10911 GCA_001766905.1 Acidobacteria bacterium RBG_13_68_16 | reverse complement strand
CGGAATCCGTGAGCCCGCTTGTCATCCTCGTCATCGCGCTCGGCCTGGCGATGGACTGCTTCGCCGTGGCCGCGGGTGCATCGGTGACGCTGCACCGGGTCACCGCGAGGCAGACGTTTCGGCTCGCGTTTTACTTCGGCCTCTTCCAGTTCCTGATGCCCGTGCTGGGGTGGCTCGCCGGCTTCAGCGTAGCCGACATGATGGCGGACTACGATCACTGGGTGGCTTTCGGCCTGCTTACATTCATTGGGGGCAAGGTGATCTTTCTGGCGCTGCGCGAGAAGGGCGGGGAGGTGCAGGCCAACGATCCCACCCGGGGTGCGTCACTCGTGATGCTCTCGGTGGCCACCAGCATCGACGCGCTCGCGGTCGGATTCTCCTTTGCGATGCTCGGCGTGAGGGTGTGGGGCCCAAGCGCGGTGATCGGTCTTGTGAGCGGCGCGGTCACCGTCATTGGGATGGAGGTCGGCAGCCGTCTGGGAGCGCACTTCGGACGCCGTGTGGAGATCCTCGGCGGCCTTCTCCTCATCGCCATCGGAATCAAGATCCTCCTGCAGCACATCGGGTAACCGAGCAGCGGCGTCCTGAGCCCTCGCAACGCCCCTGTCCTGTGTGGAACACGCACTCCGCGATTGAGTGTCATTGCGAGCCCCCGTAAGGGGGCGAAGCAATCTCGTTGAAGTCGGCGAGATCGCTTCGTCGCTGCGCTCCTCGCGATGACAGAGTGCGCGGAGCGCAGGGAAGGATCCCACGGTGCCTGGAGCGCAAGCGCCCCTGCCCCTCAG
>MEKI01000159.1:0-10067 GCA_001766905.1 Acidobacteria bacterium RBG_13_68_16 | reverse complement strand
GGCAAGCTGAGCACGCGCGGAGCGCCGGCCCCGCGCGGGGATCGTCAGGACCAGACGCCGGGGATGGAGCGCTTGCACTGCGGGCACTTGCCACCTGCGAGGGCGTTCTCCAGCACCTGGAAGCCGACGCGGCGGATGAGGCGCGTGCCGCACCCCGGGCAGGCGGTGCTCTCGCCCGGGTGGCCGGGCACGTTGCCGAGGTAGGGGAAGGCGAGCCCCTCGGCCTTGGCAACCTGCCACGCGCGCTCGAGAACGGGGATTGGCGTGGGGGCAAGGTTGGTGAGGCGATACGTCGGGTGAAAGCGGGTGAAGTGCACCGGCACCTCGGCGCCAAGGTTCGCCTTCACCCAACGCGAGAGGTCGCGCACCTCCTGCTCGGAGTCGTTCTGACCGGGGATCAGCAGCACGACGATCTCGAACCACGTGCCGCTCGCCTTGATGATCTCGAGCGCCTTCAGCACGGGCTTCAACTCGCCACGAACGAGGTCGTGGTAGAAGCGCTCGGTGAACGCCTTCAGGTCCACCTTCATGGCGGCGAGCAGCGGCAGCACATCCTTGAGCGCCTGCTCCTGCGCGTAGCCGTTGGAGACGACCGTCGAGCGGACGCCGAGGCGGTGGCCGGCGATCGCGGTGTCGCGCACGTACTCCCAGAACACGACCGGCTCGGAATATGTCGCGGAGAGCAGCGGGACACCGTTGCGCTTCGCGACCTCGGCCAGCGTCTCGGGCGGGAGGTACTGCGAGCGCACCTGTTCCGGGCGAAACTGCGAGATCTCCCAGTTCTGGCAGAACTTGCACTCGACGTTGCAGCCTGCCGTCGCGTACGAGAGCGCCTGCGCGCCGGGCAGCACGTGGAAGAAAGGTTTCTTCTCGATCGGGTCGAGGTGCACCGAGCAGGCGACCCCGTGCACGAGCGTGTAGTAGGTTCCGCCGCGGTTCTCCCGCACGCCGCACGCTCCGCGCTCCGCGTCCGCCACCTGACAGGCGCGCGGGCAGAGCTGGCACTCGACGCGTGACTCGGGGAGCTTCTTGTACCAGGAGGCCTCGCGCGCCGGCAGCTCGTCTCCGGTGATCACCGCGCCGACCTGCGGTGGCGAGGTCGAGCCCGCGGTCCTCGGCAGGAGCGCCGCCGCCGCTCCCGCGCAGGCGGCCGTCACCAGATCGCGGCGGCTCAGCTTCCCGCTCACGCGAGCACCTCCTTGATCGCGGAGGGATCGCCGACGCCGAGGCCGTAGCGGGCGGCGGTGGCGATGAAGCGCGGCGGCCGCCCCGCCGCCTCCACGGTCGGCAGGCCGTGCCGGCGCCGCTCGTCGTCGATGACCCGCCACGCCCAGGCGTCGACCGCCACCTGGTCGGTTGACGCCACGACCAGGCCGAGCGGCCAGGTCGTATCGGGACGCCAGGCGGGGCCGCCGTGATAGAGGGCGGTGACGCCATCCGCAATGGTCAAGCGCAGCTTGTCCTTGATGAACGGGTGGCGGGCCACATCGGCAACGTAAGGGTCGCAATGATTGTCGTGGTACTTGTTCGGGTTGTGGATCACCCCGTACCAGTTCTTGAGGCTGGCGGAGATGCCCGCGAGGTCGTGGTCCTTGACGACGCCGAAGCCGACCAGGGCAGTGCAGGTGGTGGACACGACGCGCGCGAAGCAGGACCCGATCTCGCCCGAGGTCGAGGGCTCGGAGTCGTAGTCGCTCGCGACACCGAAGCACTGGTAGTCGCCACCCTCCCGACGGATGGTGTAGCGCGCCTGCCGGAGCTCACGGTCCGAGCGCTCGAACACGATGATGCGATGTGCGGGGACGCCATACTCGCGCAGCAGCCCGACGAGCGCCTCGACCAGCTCGACCCGGGGCGAGAGCGAGCGTGCCAGGCAGTTGAGCTTGATGCCGACGGTGTCCGAGGGGGAGAACAGGGCGGCCATCGCCAATCGCGGCGACGGCTCCCCGGTGGCCGCGACGAGGGCGCGCTCGAGGGCGGCGCGGGCGGCGCCACGGTCGAGAGCGCGCCCCGGCGGAGGCGGCGGCAACGTCCCCAGGCCGACCCGGCCCCGGCGAACGACCGGTCCGGAGGTCGCACGCGCGAGCAAGGGGCCGGCCACGGCGCCGGCACCGATCAGGCCGACCAGCTCCCGCCGCGTCAGCCGCCGGCTCACTCTTTCTCCCCGAAAACCTGCGCTGTGAATACCTCGAACGTCGCCCCGCTCTTCCAGGCGTCGGGCGAGAGGCCGGCCTTGAGGGAGAGGTTCGAGAGGAACGTGTTGAGGTCCCACCCGGTCTCGGTGGCCACCTGGGGGAGGAACACCGCGCGCCTCCCGGACTTGGTGAGCAGCACACCGTGCTTGCCGAGAACGATTGCGTCCGAGCCCGGGACCGGGCGCATCGGCGAGAGCACCGAGACCTCCAGCTCCACCTCGAGGAGCTCCCTGGCGTCCAGTTCCGGGAAGCGCGGATCGTGGGCGGCCGAGACCGCTGCCTCCACGATCGCGTCCACCAGCGGCTCGGTCGCCTCCATCGTGCCGATGCAGCCCCGCAGCCGCCCAGCCTTCTTGGCCTTGGCGCCCCGGTTGTTGATGGTCACGAAGACCCCCGAGGGTGCGGCCAGGTTGCCCTCGACCTTGTGGGCGCCGAACCAGTCGGCGAGCTGCCCCTCGTGGGTCAGGTGGGTCGTGAGGGTGGCGCGGGCCAGGGCGAGGGCGGACTTCTGCTCGGCGGCGGAAAGCTCCGTCGGGTGCGGAGCGGGTGGGTCGTCGCGCCACGGACCCCAGGTGCCGGTGAAGTCCACGCCGACGTAGGTGACGACCTGTCCCATCTCGCCGCTCACCTCTGCGGACGTCGTGACGTCCGCCACCCTGCCGGTGCCCTGGAAGGCATGGGCGAGCAGTTCCAGCAAAACGCCGATCGGGCGGGCACCGCAGACGGTGTCGCCGCTGACCTCGATCTGGTCCGAGAAGCCGCGCGGGTCGATTGCTACTGCCCGAGCTGCGGTGGACTTCCCGAGCGCGATCAGCTTCGGCGGAAGCGTGGCGTCGGTTGCGAAAGGCTTGTAGCCGTACGGCCCGCCGTGGTGGGTGAAGTCCGAGGAGACCACTATCAGCGTGTCGGGGCCCACGAACTCCGCGAGCCGTCGCGCCATGCCGCGGGCCGCCGCGCGGTCGGTGGCGTTACCGACCAAGATAGGCACGATCGACACGCCGCCGAGCGTTGCCTGCAGGAACGGCAGCTCGACCTCCAGGCAGTGCTCGCGGTTGTGTGCGCGCGCCGGTCCCGAGAACTCCGGGTACTTGGAGAGCTTGGCCGCGGCTGCCCTGTCGAGCGGCATCTCTCCGAGGGGGGTTGCGAAGGCGGTGATCTCCGGGGCCGGGAGCGCACCCCCGCGGAAGCTCTCGTAGTGCGAGGGCCCGAGCAGGATCACGCGCGTGTACGTCCCGCCGGCGAGCCCCGCGAATGTCTTGCCGGCCGTGGCGCCGGAGAACACGTACCCGGCGTGGGGGGCGATCACCGCCGCCGGCGGGTGCCCCGTGGGCTCGCCGTGCAGGTACCCCTGGACGTCCCTCTGGAGCTCCCTGACGCTGCCCGGATAGAAAGCGCCCGCGACTGCCGGCGGGCGCACCTCTGCATACGCGCTTTGTGTGGTCATGAGCACCCCCACGAAAAGGGCACTGCACTGTGCTAAGACACTGATAAGGCCGGCAGAACCAAAACGCAACTGGCGGATCATGAGGGGTTCTCCCCGGCCAGCAGGCGGTTGAGGGGGTCGCGGGTCTCGCCAACCGAGGCCACGCGGATCGCCGCCTCCTCGCCCACCGGGCACTTGTTCTCGCAGATTCCACACCCAACGCACTTTGCGGCGTCAACGCGAGGGCGCTGCACCCTGCGGGCAGTGCCTTCGCGCACGGGCTCGTCCGCGACCTCGAACCAGATCGCCTTGGGGTCGGTCGGGCACATCTCCTCGCAGACGATGCAGGGCGTGCTCATCGCCCAGGGCAGGCAGCGGCCGCGGTCGATGAACGCGGTGCCGATGCTCACCGGCGGTCTGCCGTCGTAGCCGGTCTTGCGCACAGCGGTCAGGCGGGAGATCGCTTGAGTGGGGCAGACCTCCCCACAGCGCACGCAGGCGAACTCGCACCACCCGCGGCGCGGCACCAGTACCGGGCTCCAGAAACCCTCAACGCCGGCCTGGGCGATGGCGGGCTGGAGCGCGCCGGTCGGGCACGCCTGTTGGCAGAGCGAGCACTTCACGCAGCGCTGCAGGAACTCGGGCTCGCCAAGCGCCCCCGGAGGCCTTATGAGGCGCGGCCTCGCGGCGTCGCGCCCGCCCCCGGTGGCGCGCAGCAGCGGTGCCACAGCGAAAGCACCCAGCACGGTCCCGAACAGGTAGCGGCGGGAGAGGTCGGGCTTGGGCGGGGGCGACGGAAGCGGCGGCAGCGCTCGGTAGCTCATCGCGTTCTCGGGGCAGCCCGGCAGGCAGTTGAGGCAGACGTGGCACTCGCTCACGCGGTGGTTGCCCAGCGGCTCGTCCGCTCCCTGACAGGCAAACGCGCACAGCTTGCAGCTGTTGCAGGCGTCGCTGACGCGGTGGATACGGAAGATTGCGAAGCGCGAGAAGACACCCAGGAGCGCGCCCAGCGGACACAGGCCGCGGCAGAACACGCGCGGGATCCAGCGGCTCGCCACCAGGATCGTGAGGAACAACAGAGCGGCCAGCCACCCGCCCGGTACCGGTCTGCCCCCCGGAAGCACAGGCCACAGGCCGGAGGCGAGGGCGCGCGCGGTCAGCGAGAGCGGGTCGAAGAGACCGCTCTGCAGCGTCCCGGCGAGCGCGGCCACCAGGACCGCGGCGAGGATGTAGGTTTTGAGCGCGTACCAGCGGCGGTAGCGGTTGACCTGCAGGCTCTCGCGCCGGGAACGAGGGGAGAACAGCCAGCTCGAGAGCTGTTGCAGGGTTCCGAGAGGGCAAATCCAGCCGCAGAACACGCGCCCCAAGACAAGCGTGAGCGCGATCAGCACCAGCGCCCAGATCAGGGCGCCGGGGAGCGTGCCGGCGGCCAGCGTCACCCCGATTGCGGAGAGCGGGTCGCCGTGGAGGAAGGCGGAGTAGGGGAGGGCGCGGGGATCGCCCGCCGCCAGGCGTGCGAGCAGCCACACGAAGATCACCAGGAAGGTCGCCTGGTAGACGATGCGGATCCGGGTCGTCCAGTTCATGACGTGCCCAGCTCCTTGACCAGCGCGAGGTCCGCGCGTCCGAGGCCGCGCCGCTCGGCATCCTCGACGAACGGAAGGCTCCCCGGGGCGAGCCCGAGCTGGGCCGCGCCCCAGGCATCGCACAGCACCGGATCCGTGCCCGCGGCGACCGCACCCACGGCCCGCACGTCCGCCAGGCTCCCGCCCACCGGACCATTGGCCACCAGCACCCGTGTCGCGTCCACGACCGTCAGCGTGGGCCGGAACGTGGCGCCCAGCTCGGCGAGCGCGCGGTTGATGTCCTGGTGCAGGCGGTTTCGCCCCCTGCCCATCACCCCGAACCAGTTCTTCATCCCGAGAGTGGCCTTGGAGAGGCTGTGATGCTTGACCACCGGGACGTTGATCACCCGGTCGGCCCGCACGATCTCTTCGACCACCTCCAGCCCGGCCGAGAGCCCCGGCAGCGCGGCGGGCACCATGCGCAGCCGCTGTGCCTCGAGGACCTCGGCACCGGCCGCCGCTGCCGCCGCCGCGATCCCCGAACGGGCAAAGCAGCGGCGCGGGTCGTTGCAGGAGATGTCGGTGACGATCACCTTTTTCGCACCTGCGGCAAGGCAGAGGCGAACCAGCTCGGCGACCACCTGAGGGTCGGTGTTGGCGGCTTGCTCGGGGAGGCGGTCCCACCCGATGTTGGGCTTGATGAGCACAACCTCGCCCTGGTGCACGAAGCTCTCCATCCCCCCCAGCGCCGCGACCGCGCGCCGAACGTTGGTGCCGGGGTCGGAGCCACGGGCCGCCGCCGCTTTCGGGGCGGAAGCCGGGAGCGGCACCCGCCAGTCGGGGATCGGTGCGGCCGCCGCCACCACCGAGCGCCGGTTGTGGAACACGAGCGCCCCGCCGCCGACCGCGGCGGCGGCGACGGCGGCGGCGGAGAGGCGGAGCGCGGCCTCACGGCGGGTGATGCTCGGGCGGTACGGATCGGTCACGGCTGCTCCCCGGCCCAAGCCGCGGCGATGCCGACGAGTGCCTTCTCCGCACCGGACGCCAGCGCCGTGAGCTTGAGGTAGTCGCGCCCCCGGATCGCCACCAGGGTCGAGGGGTCCACGAACGCGTCGGCGATCCCCGGCAACGGTGTGGCCGCGTTGGGCCGCTCGGCGAGCATCTGCTCCTTTGCGCCTCCGGGAGCGGCGAAACGATAGACCTCGGCGGTGATGTCGAGGGCCGAGCCAGCGGTGCCGGTGAAGGTGTAGGTCGCGACCAGGCAGCGCTCGAAGCCACGGGCAAGGTACGACTCGGCCGCGCCGTCGATGTACTCGTAGAGCGTCTCCCGATCGTACGCAGAGGTCTCCGTGCGGGCGGAGGCCCCGGCTGTCCCCGCCGCGGGGAGCATGGGACCGTGGGCCGCTCGCAGCGCACGCAGGACGTCGGCCGGGTCGTCCCGCACGGCGCGGGCCCTCTGCGTCAGCCACACCGCCACGATCACGAGCGGCAGGAGCAGCAGCGCATGGCGAACGCGCGGACGTCCCATTGGCAACCGACCCCCCGCACACAAACTAGGCTCGGAGGTGCCGTCCGGTCAAGCTCCGTCGCACTCCGGGACCGCATCTTGAGACTCTTGCTCTCTACGTGGGCCGGCTTCGCGCGCCGCGAAGAGGATCGTGACAACGATCACGCCGACGGCTGCTGTCCGTTTTGACACGCGAGGGTGATGCGAATAGATTCCCCCAATGAGCGAAGCTCGGTACTTCAATCCTCGAACGGCGCGCGCGGCGTTGGGTGCCGCGCTGGCGCTGGCGGCAACGGCCACCGGAACGGCGGTGGCGCAGCAGCACGTTGTGCGGGCCGGCGACTTTAACGTGCGCCCGGACAGCCGGGTGGCGGTGATGGTGGAGCTCAGCCGGCCCCCGGTTGCCGAGGTCTACACCCGGCAGATGAGGGCGAGCGCGCTCTCGACCGGGTCGCACGCCCGCGCCGTCGCGGTCGCGCAGGCGCAACTGGCGCTCATCAACCGTGATCAGGATGCCGTGGTGAGCGCTCTCGCCGGGTCGGAGATCCACGCGGGCGTGCTCTACCGCGCGCAGCGCGCGTACAACGGAGTGGCGGTGGAGGTTGACGCGGGAAAGCTGGACGAGATCCGCCGGCTCCCTGGAGTGAAGGGCGTGCACCCGCTCGTGCCGAAGCGCATGAGCAACCAGACGAGCGTGGCGTTCGTCGGCGCGCCCCAGGTGTGGGACCCGGCCGGCCCGGGGGTCACGGGCACCGGGGTCAAGGTCGGCGTGATCGACTCCGGCGTTGACTACCTCCACAGGGACTTCGGGGGCTCGGGCACCTACCGTTCGGACGACACGTACGTGGACCCCAACTGGCCGAAGAACGCGAAGGTGGTCGGCGGGTACGACTTCGTCGGGGACAACTACGACGGGGATGGCACCGTGGGCTCCACCACCCCCAAGCCGGACCCGGACCCGCAGGACTGCAACGGCCACGGGACGCACGTGGCCGGCACCCTCGCGGGCTATGGCGAGACGATGGACAACAAGACGTTCACCGGGCCCTACGGCCCGAGCACTACGCTCGGGGCGCTCAAGATCGGGCCCGGCGTGGCGCCGGGCGCGCAGATCTACTCGCTGCGCGTCTTTGGCTGCGAGGGCAGCACCAACATGGTGATCCCGGCCATCGAGTGGGCGCTCGATCCCGACAACGACGGCGACTTCTCTGACCACCTGGACGTCATCAACATGTCGCTAGGATCGGACTACGGCACCGCCGACGACCCGGAGGCGGTGGCCGTCAACCGGGCCGCGCTCGCCGGGGTCACCACCGTGGCGGCTGCCGGCAATGCGGGCGACGGCTACTTCATCACGGGCACCCCGGCAACGGCCGACGCCGCGATCTCGGCGGCGTCGGCCGGCGATGCCGGCGCCCTGGCCTACACCTTGCAAGTGACGTCGCCCTCCACGATCACCGGGGAAGCGCAGGCTACCGCCGCTCTGTTCGGGCCGGCCGCGCCGGATGCCGGCATCACGGGCAGCATCGTGCTGGCGAACCCGGCGGACGGTTGCGCAGCGTTGACCAACGCCTCGGCGGTGAGCGGAAAGATCGCTCTGATCAACCGGGGCGGGGACAAGCCCGACGGCTCGCTCTGCACGTTCGTGTGGAAGGTGGCCAACGCGCAGGCTGCCGGCGCGGTGTTCGTGATCATCGCCAACAATCGCGACGGGGACGTGCTCGTGAACATGGCGGATGACGGCTCCGGCACGTCGATCACCGTCCCGTCCGGTTTCATCTCGCAGAACGACGGCAACGTGCTCAAGGGCAACCTGCCCAGCCCCGGGGTGGTCGCCTCGATCCTGAAGACGAGCCTCGAGGATGTGGTCTCGGAGTTTTCGTCGCGCGGACCCCGCCAGGGTGACCTCGCGCTCAAGCCCGACCTCGCCGCACCGGGGTTCTCGATCTCGTCCGCCAATGCGGGCACGGGAACCGAGGCCATAACGTTCAGCGGCACCTCGATGGCGACGCCGCACATCGCCGGTGTCATGGCACTGTTGAAGCAGCTTCACCCCACGTGGTCGGTGGAGCAACTCAAAGCCCTCGCGATGAACACCGCGAACCACCCCGTGTTCGTCGGGGCCAACAAGACGCCGCCGCTGGTTGGGCCCGGGCGGGTGGGCGCAGGGCGGGTGGATGTTGCCGCAGCCGCGACGGCACCCGTGGTTGCGTACAGCGCAGGTAGCCCGGGCCGGGTAAGCGTGTCCTTCGGCGCGCTCGAGGTGGAGGGCGTGGCGACGTACCTCGCCGACGTCAGGGTGGACAACCTTTCGCCGTCAGATCTCACGTTCGAACTCGGCTACACAGAGGTCGCGGGCGTTCCGGGAGTCACGGTTTCTTTCCCCGGCGGAGCGAGCGTGAACGTGCCGGCGGGCGGCTCCGCGACGTTCGCCGTGCAGCTGCTGGCCGATGCCTCGCTCATGAAGCACACGCATGACCCGGGCTTCGTCGAGACCGCGGGCGGCGAACCGCGCTGGTGGATGAGCGAGGTGGGGGGCTACGTGACCCTCACACCGACCTCGGGGCAGGCGCTTCGGGTGCCCCTCTACGCCGCCGTGCGACCCGCCTCCGCCATGGGAACGGCCGAGACGGGGCTTCCGCTTTCCGGCGACGGGACGTTCTTGATCCACCTGGAGGGCCAGGGGATCTCGACAGGATCGTCGTTCCCCGAGGACGTGGTATCGCTGGTGAGCGCCCTCGAACTGCAGGAGATCAACACCGATCCGGCAGTGCCCGTGCGCTACCTCGGGGCGGCGAGCGACTACCAGGCACAGGTCGCCGCCGGGAAGGGGCTCCCGGAAACCATGGTCTACCTCGGGGTCGCGACGAAGTCCGGCTGGTCTGTCCCGGTGTCTGTCCCGATCGACATCCTCATCGACAGCAATCGCGACGGCACCAACGACTACGAGCTGACGGTCGACGAGTTGAGCCAGGGCAGCAGCATCTTCGCCGCTTCGCTCTGCAAAGTCGACACCGCCGACTGCCACTTCGCGCCCGTGAATGGGGTGCTGGCCGACGTGCGCGACACCGCGCCCTACAACAGCGACGTGCTGGTGCTGCCGGTGCCCCTCCCGTGGCTGAGTCTTCCGTCGGGTGCGAGCAAGTTCAACTACTCCTTGAGCGGGACCGGCACGCCCCAGGTGCACACCTTCGACGTTGCCCACCCGGGGCTCGTCTTCGGCGGCACGGACTACCTGGGAGCCGCGGCGGCGCAGCCGCTGTACCAGGACCTCGACGGCCAGACGATTCAGGTCACCTACACGCGGGCCGACTACACGGCGAATGCGGCGCTCGGGATGCTCCTGCTGCACCACCACAACGCGGCGGGCAGCCGTG
>MEKI01000158.1:6806-27936 GCA_001766905.1 Acidobacteria bacterium RBG_13_68_16 | reverse complement strand
GACCGTGACGTTGCCGATGGGTGCCGTGATCACCCCGTTGGGCGCGTGGTTGACAGCGCCCCCCGCGACGGCGAACGTGAACGCGTCGGCGAACCATTGTTTGGGATCCAGCGCGGTGGCGTCTGTATCGCGGATCTCGAAGGCGGTGAAGCCGGCCGGGGCGATCACGCCGAGGAAACTCCAGCCGGAGTCAATCGTGGTGCTGCCCCCGTCCACCAGCGCGCCGTCGAGGACGACCCGGACGGTCGTCGTGGTGGTGGTGGTGAACCAGCCGCCCCCGCCGTACAGGGTCACGCTGCTCGAGCCGAAGAGCAGGTCGGGGTCACCGGCAGGGTGGTCGTGGACCCGCCAGGTGCCCTCAAAGGCGAAGAGGTTGTTGGTGGTGATGCCCTCACTCGCCGACCAGGTGATCCCGTTGCTCGTGATCGATGGTGCGGTGTGGGCGGGACCCCCGACGGTCGTCCGGACGCCGGCCCAGGCCGCTCCCTCGAACCCCTCCAGGAGCTGCTGGTAGCCGCCCGCCGCTAGCGCCGCCAGATACGACGCCTCATCGGTGTACACCGTGGTCTGCGCGGCGGCGGCCACGCTGAGCACGAGCAAAACGCCGGCGAGACCAAGGGCTTTCATTGTTCCCCCCTTGCGGCCGCGGGCGCCGCGTTCCCGGGAGAGGCCCGGCCGAGGCGGCGGCGAACCCTCAGGTGAGAGCCGTCGGCGCCATCACAGTCCTGATCGATCCCGTCCGCCGGCTGTTCGGCGGCGCCGGGGTGAACGGCCGGGTCGCCGTCGTTGCAGTCCAGAGCCGTGCCGCAGCCGGCGGAAGGGTAGTAGCAATCGCCGTCTCCGTCGCGGCACGCCGGGGCGCCGAGCACACCGCCGAGCGCGGCGAGGGCCGCGGCGTCGTCGATCAGCCCGTGGCCGTACTCGTTGTCGGCGCCCGGCTCGCCGAGGTCACGGGCACCGGCAAGCAGCGCCCCCTCGAGTTGTTCTGGGGTGGCCTGTGGGTAGGCGCCACGCAGCAGCGCCATGACCCCGGCGGCGTGGGGCGCGGCGAAAGAGCTGCCGGTCACCGTGGCGAGCGAGCCCGGGACGGCGCCGCCGAACGTCAGGTCGGTCGTCTGTACGTCCACCCCCGGCGCGACCACGTGGGGGAAGATGCCGCCGCAGGCCGAAGGGCCGCGGCTGCTGGAGATCTCGATGATCCCCCTGTCGTCCACCGCCCCGACCGCGAAACCGCCCAGGTTGTTGCCGGGGCTGACGCTGGAGGAGCTGGCCGGACCGTCGTTGCCGGCGGCGAAGACGACGGCCATGCCGGCGGCCTTGAGCACGGCGATGTCCGGCTCGAATTCGCGGAAGCACTCGTTGACCTCCTCCGGGAACCCCCAGGAGTTATTGACCACGTCGGGGGCGTCATCAGTGGCCGGGTCGTTGTCGGGGTCGAGCAGCCACTGGAACCCCTGGTGGATGGCGGACAGCTTGGCCGTGCCGTCGTCGTCGAAGATCTTCGCCGCGATCCACACGGCGTGGGGCGCAACGCCGAGGGCGCTTTCGCCGACGATCAGCCCCGCCGCCTGGGTGCCGTGTCCCTCGCCGTCGTAGGGAGTGGCGTGCCTGCCGGAGGGGTCGAACCAGCTGTTGTCGCCGCCGCGAAAGCGGCCGGCGAGGTCCCGGTGGGCCACGTCCACGCCGCTGTCCACCACGGCGACCACGACACCGGCGCCCCGGTGGCCGGCAGCCCACAGCTCCGGCGCCCGGACCGCGGCGAGGTTCCAGCCGGGAACCGGGGCGGCGCCCGCTGCGCTCGCCTGCAGCTTGATGGTGACGTCGGGGCGCACGCTCGACACCCCGGGGAGGGCGGCGAGCTCGTGGATCACCGATGGTCGCGCGGAGACCGCCATGGCGTTGATCGCCCAGAGCGAGACCGGCTCCTCGAGGGTGCGCCCGCGCAAAAGCTCCCGTGCCGGCTGCTGCGCGTCGTCAGCCTGCCGGCGCAGGCCCATCACCAGCTCCGCCCTGCGAGTGCCCCGCTGGTTGGCGACCGACCCTACCGGTGCGAGGCCGGTACGGCCGGCAAAGGCGACGAGGACCGGAATCTCCTGCTCCGGCGGTGCCGTTTGCAGTGTCTCGAGAAGCTCACGTTCGATGATGCTGGCGCGCAGCGGCGCCGGCGAAAGGGCGAGGGCGAGGCCCACCGCTACGTACCAGATTCGTTGCCTTGGTCGGGTGAGGCGCACGGTTCACTCCACCGTGAGCTTCTCGGCGCGAAAATCGCCGACCACCACCGTGACCTGGTTGCCCGGCTTCACCAGCTTGCCGGCGTTGCCGAAGAACATGAAGTACGTCCTGCCCGCGATCGGGGTGTTGGAGCTGCGCAGCGGGCCGGTCTTCGGCGGAACGGGAACCGCGAGCTTGGCGCCGCTCGCAACGTCGATCAAATACGGCTTGGTCTTGCGGACGAAGATCGGCGCCGCCTTGAGGGGGTCGACGACCCGATACCGGAAGTCCAGCATGTGGCCGGCCGCGGACAACCGGATGCCGACGACCTGGACGCCCCAGCGCTCCTCGAGGCTGACCGGCGTCGGCGTGGGTGGTGTGGGCGGAGCCGAGGCGCAAGCGGTGATCCCGAGCGCGATCAGCGCCGCGAGCAGGCGGGTCGGGGTGGGGGGGACTTTTGCGTGTCTCATCGCTTCTTTCTGGTGCCCGGCCGGGCGCCCCCCACAAGGAGGGCGCCCGGACGGCTGGTTGTTGTCACTACCTCACGACGTTGATCCTGACGTAGGCGACATTCGAAGTCGCTCCGAGGCTGTCGGTCACCTTGTACGAGAAGGTGTCGGTGCCGCGGAAGTTCCTCTTCGCGATGTAGGTCACCACACCGGTCGAGTTGTCGACGGCGACTGTGCCGCCCCGGTTCGGTTTGGACACGATCGTCACCGTGCGGCCGGTGATCGGCAACGGTGGGGTCGAGGGGAGATCCGGGTCGTAGTCGTTGCCGAGGACGTTGATGTTCACGGGCGTGGTCGTGCGCGTGGTGTTGAAGTCGTCCACCGCGACCGGCGCCTGGTCGACGTGGGGGTTGACCGTGATCGTCACGGTGGCCGATGCACTGTTGACGGTGCCGTCGTTGGCCGCGTAGGTGAATGTGTAGGTACCGGCGGCGGCGTTGGTGTAGGTGAACGAGCCGTCGTTCGGACCCCAGGTCAGCGTGCCGCTCGCCGGGTCGGTGAGCTTGACGGCCGTGAGCGGGTCGCCGTCCACGTCGCTGTCGTTCCCGAGCACGCCCGGCCCGGCGACGGTGAGCAGGACCCCCTGGTCGGTGGCGTAGGCGTCGGCATTCGCAACTGCCGCGTCGTTAACCGCCGCCACGGTAATCGTAACAGTGGCTACGTTGCTCCCGACCGCGCCCGCGAAGGCGCGGTAGGTGAAGGAGTCGGTGCCGTTGAAGTTGGCATTGGGGATGTAGGTGAAGGAGCCGGCGGCGTTGAGCGTGAGCGCGCCGGCGGCGGTGCCGGCCACCAGGCTCGCGGTGGTCGGGGAGCCGGTATCGTTGAAGAGCACGCCGTTGAGGAACGACGCCGTGGTGTCGAGCGTGGTGTCCTCGGTCGCGGCGTATGCGTCGGCGACCGCGATGGGCACGCCGCCCGCGGCGGCGACCTGAATGGTCGAGAACATCCCGCCCCCCGTTGCCCCGGCGTTGCTGAGGTGCAGGCTGCGGTCCCACACCGCAAAGGTGCCCGCGGTGGGGTTGAAGATCGCGTCCTGGGTTTTTCCTGCGGCAAGCAGGACCGAGTACTGCTCACGAGGGTACGGGTACGGCTTGCCGTCCTCGGCGACCATGCTCATGTAGGCGCCCTGGAGCGCCGGTACGTGGGTGTTGAGGCCGGCGTTGAGGAAGCGGAGGAGCACGCGCTGATCGCTGGTCACGCTGGCAACCGGCGGGTCTCCGGCGGCGAACGGTTGGCCGTTGACCAGGAAGTACGAAGGTTTGTAGTTGATGGCGTTGGCGGGGAGGGCCAACGGGTCGTGGAGCGCACGGTCGATCTCGCTGTAGAGCAGGATCACCTGGGCGTCGTAGGGCACGCCCGGGTATGCCTGGCCGGCTGCCGCGTCCTTGGTAACTGCACCGTAGAGACCCATCTGCACCTGTTGCGTGACGTGGCTGCCGCTCTGGTAGAGGTAGGTGCCGGGGCTTGGCCCGGTCCAGGTGAAGGTCGCAGTGCCGCCGCTTGCGGCCGCCTGGCCAGTGAACGATGTGAGCCGCTGCCGCCCCTGAGTATCGGTGATGGCTCCCTGTGCGATCCCGCCGCTAACGGCCGGGAGGGCTTGGCCGGGGATGATGATGGAAACCGGCTCGGGGAGGTTGTTGGTGAGGTTGATGATGAGGTCCTCGCCGGGGGGCACGACCAGCACCGGGCCGGGGACCGTGACCGTGCCGAGGCTCGGGCACGCGCCGACGACGGTGGTCGAGGTGCAGACGAAGCCCCACACGGGCACGTTCTGTCCGGCGACGGTGATCGTCGCCGTGCCGGCGCTCAGGCCGTAGGTGGCGGCGAAGGAGGGGCTTGCCATCGCGGCCGCGACCGCCAGCGCCAGTGCAAGCTGTCTGAAAGTCCGTTTGCAGTTCATCTCTCTCTCCTTCGACTACGGGATCGGTGTGCCTGGCGGCTCGACGACCAGCATGGTCATCATGCCGCCCGGAAAGATGTCGTAGTTGGTCATTTCCTTCTCGGTGTGCGAGTGCCACATGAAAGTGAAGCCGGCGTTGGGGTTGAGTCCGCCCTCGCCTGGCGGCAGCGCCCCGAGCGTGCCCATGAACGGGCTGCCGCTGTAGAAGCCGCCGAAGGTGAGGTCGCTCTTCTCGGGCAGGACCACCGGGAGCGCCTTGCCATGGTCCGGGCACCACTCCTTCGTCACGGGGTCGTAGCCCGGCGACGACGGGTTCGCCGCGGTGACCGCGATCCCGTTGCAGGTGTGCGGGTACTCGGAACCGGTGCCGTAGATGTCCCAACCCATGTTCTTGCCGGTCCACGTGAAGATCGCGTCGACGGTCTCGCCGGGCACGGACTGGACCGTGAACACGTCATAGGCGAGGTCGGCGCCGGCGCCGGGTGTGCTCTCGAGCAGGCGGCCGGCGCGGGCGATGACCTTGGCGTGGTTGCCGTGGTGATGGAACGGGTGCATGTCGCGGCCGGCGCCGATCACCCGCATGAGCAGCTTGTCGCCAGGGGTCATGCGCACCATCGCGCCGTACGGCTGGGTCGGCAGCTGGGGAACGCCGGGCATCAGCATCGTGTCGGGAGCGTTGCGGCCGTTGACGAACCAGTAGCCGGGGAAGTAGTCGGCCAGCCAGCCGGACGTCTCGACCTGAGCGATGCCCGCGGCGATTCCGAACTCGAGGGCCTGGTGGATCCTCGGGTCCATCTCCGAGAGCACGAAGAGGTACTCGTGGTCGTAGGCGGAATCGGCGTGGTTGTAGGCGCGCCCGGCCATCGGGTCGTAGCCGTACGGCCGGACGATGAGGGCGCCGAAGATGCCCATCTCGATCTGCAGGTCGGGCCGCGTGCCGGAGTGATACATGTAAGTGCCGGCGTTGCTGGCGGTCAAGGTGTAGCTCACCGCCCCACCCGGTGTCGCGTCGAGCGTGAGCAGGCCGGCGCTGGTCGGGGCCAGGGCCTCGGCGGCCGTGGCCGCCTGGCCCGGGAACACCAGCGACACATTGGGTGCGCCGGCGCCCGAGAGGCCGTTGGTGACCGTCACCGTAATGGTGTCGCCCTGGTTGACGATCAGCGTCGGGCAGGGGTACTGGGGTCGGGCGGCCGGGCTGGTCGCGCACCCCCAGAAGTACATGTTCAGGCCGTCGCCGGTGGTGACGTAGTCGGCCTTGACCGTGAGCCCGAAGTTGGTCCCCGTCAGGCCCTCGATCAGCGAGTGCGCGCCCGCCAGCGACGGCAGCACGAGCACGGCCGCGAGGACGATGGGAACCGCTGCGAGCCGATGGAGTGTCGGTTTCATCTCTTGCCTCCTCATCGTCTCTCTCAGAGGATGACGATCTCGGTCATCATGCCGCCGAAATCGTCCGCCCTGTTGCTCAGGTAGTTTAGGTTTGTGGTGTAGAGGAAGTATTTCGTCCCCGGGGTCGCAGTGGCAGGGATCTCGAGCATCACGTCCGCCGACTCGCCGCCGCCGAGGGTCACCGAGGTGGTGTCGAAGTAGAGGTCCTTGCCCTTGGCTGGGCCGGCGCCGTCGGGGTCGGGCCCGCGCAACTGGCGCGCGTTCCAGCCCACGACCTTCATCGGGACGCCGGCGGCGCCGAGGGTGAAGAACTTCGTCACGCTCAGGTTGGAGAGGCGGAGGAGAACGCGGTCGCCGGCGGAGGCGGTGATCAGAGCGCTGACCGGCTGGGACTGGACGCCGCCGTTAACCGGGTCGCCAAACTCGTCAACGGGCGCGGGCAGTGGGTTCGGGTTCACGGTGTCCGGATAGCCGCGGCCGTTGAGCATCGCGTAGTCGTCCTTCATGTAGTAGAAGGGCAGCGCCTGTACGGCGAGGTGCTCGTCGTGGAAGTACGAGTCGAACGACGTCATCTGGATGGCGTAGTCGCGGTCGTAGCCGGTTGAGCCGTCGCCGTCGTTGTAGGCGAACTTGGTGAAAGTCTTCGGGCCGACCACGTAGGCCGTGCCGTCCTGGACGGGGCGGACGTAAAGGTTGCCGAGCATGCCCATCTGCATGTGCTCGGTGGCCTCGACGTGGCAGTGGTACATGTAGGTGCCCGGGTCGGCGACGTTGTAGTAGTAGGTGAAGGTCGAGCCCATGTTGATCACCGCGGAGGAGTCGGGCACGCCGTCGAAGATCGCCGACGCGTCGGGGAAGCCGTGCCAGTGCACGCTGTGTGGGTCGAACAGGTCGGGCCGCATGATCATGCCGACGTTCGACAGGCTGAGGTAGAACTCGTCCCCTTCCTTGACGGTGATTGTCGGGGCCGCGAAGTTGGCCGCCAGCATGCCCGCCGCCATGGTGTCCGCCTCGAGCACGCCCGTGAGGTTGGAGAAGCCGAAGATGTACTGCAGGTGGCCGTCGGCCATCGTCACGAAGCCGTCCCCCGCCCCCAGATGCATGCACTTCGCGTTGGGGTGCTGCGGGTCGGGGGCATTGATCACCGCGTCCCCGTTGGTGTCGCCGGGGCACTGGACCGTGATCGCGGCGGACGCGGGCAGCGTGCCGAGGACGAGCGCGGCGACCAGCAGGTACATCGCCTGGTTGATCCTGCGTGATGTCATGTTCGTCAACTCCTTTCCTTCTCGCGCCCCCGCCGGGTGAACGCCCGGCGGGGGCTTGGAGGTTTCTAACTCAGGGGCGCTCGTCCGCGCCCTTGTCCGGGTTACTGTTGTTCGGAATCGGACGGGTGTTGCCGTCAAAGTCGTGCGTGATGTCGGGCAGTGCCGGCAGCTGGTTCATGGCCTGGCCGCTAGCCTCAGCAGGCGAATTGTTCTGCAGGTGGTAGTCGCCGTACGGCAGCCCGTTGTCCAGACGGTTGAGCGTCAGCGGCCCGAAGCGGAGCTTGATGAAGTTGCCGCCCTCGGCAAAAGCCGCCGGCACCTGGATCGGGCTCCCGAGCTCGGGGAAGAGGATGGTTTGGCCGGGGTCGCCGTTGAAGTACCCGCGGACGAACTGCGGGTCGAGCACGCTATTGCTCGGGTGGTAGGTCCCGGGCGTCGGCCCCGTGGCGGTGAGGGAGGTGAGCGTGCAGAAGCGCGGGTTGAGCAGGCCGGTGATGCCGAGGACCGCGAGGTCCTGATAGGCTGGCGTGGCCGGGACCAGCCCGTAGGTGATCGGGTCGCTCGGGCTCGGTGCGGCGGCGTCAGCTGAGAAGTAGAACGACCGGTTCTCCCAGATCACGCTGTTGCGCAGGTCGGGGTTGGAGTAGAGCTTGTACTGCTGCACGCCGGAAGAGTTGCCGAACGAAGCGTCGAGCTCGGGCGCGTGCTTGCGCGAAACGATGCCGGCGGGCTGAGGCGTGGACGCCGTCTGGTTTGGTGTCGGGAACGCCTCTCCGGCGGTGGCGGTGGAGTCGTTGTGAGCGATCGTGTTGTGGAGAATCCTAACCATCGCACTGTCCTGCAGCGAAATACCGCCGCCGGCGAGCGCCGCCACGTTGTTGACGATCATGTTGTTGACGAGGTTCACGGCGTACCAGCTCTGCGGCTGGTTGGGGTTCGACCGCACGTCGCGGCCGCTGACCTTGTCGGTACGGATGCCGCCACCGTCGCCGGCGCCGGCCGCGTTGCCGAGGATGAGGTTGTCGGCGACGGTCACCGACCCGGCGCCGTCCGACAGGTTGGCGAACTGGCCGGTGATCAGGAGGGGCGCGCCGCCGCCGATGAAGATGCCGCCGCCGTTGACGGTCTGGCCCTGGTTGAACGACTCGTTGAAGATCACCCAGTTGCTGGCGATGCGGCCGCCGTTTGACAGTCCGTAGTGACCGATGCCGCCGCCCTGGCCCATGGTGAAGTTGCCGCAGACGTAGTTGCCGGTCACCTGGTAGCCGGTGGAACCGGTGCACAGCGCGATGCCGCCGCCGACGCCATCGGTTGACCCGTTCTGGGTGATGTGGTTGTTGTGAATAGACAGGTCGGTGTTGAAGGCGTTCTCGTAGGCAGTCTGGGCGAGGGTGGTGAGGGTCGGGTGACCGACGCGGATGCCGCCGCCGTAGAGGCCGTGGTTGCCGATGACGCGGTTGTTGGCGATCTCAAGAAACCGCGCGTAGCCGTTGACCATGACCCCGCCCGCATGATCGGCGCCGGTGAGGGTGAAGCCGTCGATGCGCGAGTTGCGCTGGCCGCCGATGAAGCCGAATCCGCCCTGGTTGGGGGTGGCGTTCTTGGCGAGGACGATGATCGCTGGACCCATTTCGTTGAACAGCGCATCGGGCTCGATCCCGGCCCAGTTGGCCTCCTGCGACGGCAGAAGGTCGAACGCGCCGAGGGCGTGCAGGCCCTCGACCTTGTCACGCCAGGCCTGCAGCTTTTCGGCCGGGACCTTGACCGCGTCGATGCTGGTCACCGCCGGGCCGTAGCCCTGCAGGTATACCGGCTTCCACATCACGACCAGCTCTTCGTAATCGCCGGGTTCGACGAGCACGAGGCTGCCCGCTGCGGCCACGTCGATGCCGGCCTGAATTGTTGGGTACACGCCGGCCGCAGTTACGCCCTTGCGGACGCGCGTGACCGGAAGCTTGTTGTTGACGTTGTTCGAGGTCTCGACCGTGACGGTCAGGCCGGCGATCGTGGACTTGCCGTTGTCACCGCGGGTCACCTTCAGTTGCCCAGTGCGGGCGGTCGTCGGCACGGTGGCCGTGATGCTGCCCGCCGTCCAGGTGACGTTCGCCGGTGCAATTTGCGTGGTGCCGATCCACACCTCGCCCTCGGTGCCGCCGAAGCCGTAGTCACGAGCGATGGTCTTGGGGTTCGCGAGGGGGTTCTTGTAGTCCCAGGCCGGGTTCTTGACGTGGACGTCGCCCTCGGCGGTGATGGTGATGGTCTGGGGGCCGCCGCTCACGTCTACGTAGGGGCCACCACCGCTGGCCGCGGAACCGTCCACCCGCGCGATCTTGGGCGTGTGGTCGGGGAACTCGCAGTCGAGCGGGAACTGGTCGGGGCCGGCAAACGCCGCCACCGGCACCACCGGGGTGTCGAGGTAGGTGGTGGTGCCCGGCATGTACTGGAACGTGTAGCAGAACTGGCTGTACTGCGGGTTGAAGAACTCGTCGTCGATGAACTGCCCGGGGTTCAACGGATCGGGCTTTTTCGGCGAGTTCAGGCAGACGGTGATCATGTTGGGCGCCATTCCCGAAGGCTTGGGCTGGTTGGCGGTGTAGGTCGAGGGGACGAGCGCGTTGTAGACGCCGTACTGATCGGAGTAGGTGCGCCCGATCTCCCGCCCCGTCCAGTCTCGGATCGAGATGGGCAGGAACGGCGGCGCGTACTTCTCGCCAAAGTTGGGCGCGTTGGGGTCGAACTCGTTGGCTGTGTCGTCGAGGATGAAGCCGTAGATGTGACCGGCAATCGGTGCCTTGGTCATGAGATAGAAGTCGCCGGCCGCGTTCTGGCCGTTGGACAGCCGCACCTGCTTGCGGTCGCACAGCGGGCGCTGCACGCCCGGAGCGGGATCGCCATCCGCGAGGGTCTCGGCGATGGCGATGCCGGGGAAGAGGTCGAGCTCGGCCGGCAGTGTCTGGCCGGGGTAGGTATCGCCGTCGACGTCGTCCCAGTTCACGCACAACTGCGGCAACGCCAGGGTGCTCGGCGTGTAGCTCTCGCCGAAGTCCACGTTCTTGTCCTGCTCCTTGACGATCTCGTAGCCCTGGGGCGGCACCGCCTCGACGATGTAGACGCCCGGGGCCATCGCGGGTCCGAAGGCGGCGGGACCGAAGGCATAGCCGCCGTCGAAGACGCCGTCACGCACCTGGTTGAAATTACGCAGGCCGTCGTAGCAATCCTTCGGGCTGGGTGGGATCGGCCCCAAGGGCCCATCCGGGTCGAAAGTGAACACCTCGCCCTGGCAGCCGGTGGGCTGGTTGTCGTCCCAGGAGTCTGTGTGTGCGAACTCGATCGCGTCGCCGACGTCGAATCCGGCGACGCCGCTCCGCTCGACGTCCTCAGGCCCCGGGAAGTTGTCGAATGGGGCGTTGTCCACGTCGGCAAGCTGCACGCCCGCGGGGGCGTTGATGTCATCGATCTCGCCGTCGTTGTTGGCGTCCTTGTAGAGGTTCACCTGGACGCGCGGGATGCCGGGCTCCCAGGGCTCGGGGGCGCCGTAGCGCGGGTCATTCTCGGCGCGGGTGGTCGAGTAGTAGACCACGCCGGTGATGCCGCCGTTCTCGTTGGGGCCGTACGCCTGCTTGCCCCACTGCATGACGCTCTCCTGGTTGAGGAACCCCTGGTACGCCTTGAGCAGCACCGGCCCGGCGTCGGTGCGGGTGAGGTTGTCGCCGGTGTACGTGTTGATGAGCTCCTGGCCCCCAGGGCAAGTGCCGGTGAGTGGGTCGTAGGCGACGCCGTCAAGGCACTGCGGTTGCGGGTTGAGCTGGCCGTCCCACGACCAGGGGTTGGCGAAGGGGATCGGTCCGCCGGCGTCCACCGTCACCGTCACGCCGGTGGCCTTGAAGCGGGCAAAGTCCACCTCGGCCACCTGCCAGGCGAAGAAGGGGAACAGCTCGTCGAACGGCACAAACCCCTCGCCGTCGGTGGGCGCGGCCTGGTTGATCGTGCCATCGCGCCACCGGAGGTTGATGTTCTGGTCGGGCATGCCCTCCTCGTCGGGGTCGCGGAAGCCGTCCCCGTTCGTGTCGTAGAACACCTCGTGGTGGAGGGAGGTGAACCAGTCGAACGCCGGGAGCTCACCGAGGTTGCAGCCGCCGAGCCCGTTGCAGTCGTTGCCGTTGACGTTGATCCCGAGGGAGCTGAAGATCAGGTCGAGGTTTTCGTCCCATACCGCGAGCTGGTAGCTGCCCGTCGGCACGTTGGGGATCGAGAAGCTGCCGTCGGAGTTGGCCCGCGCCGCATAGACCGCGCGGCCGGTACCGGCGGCCCCCAGGTTGAGGCCGATCCACGGGGTGGTGTGCTCGAACGGCGCGCCGTTGTAGAAGGCGTAGTCCGGCGGGCGCGACATGTGCAGGTTAACGACCCTGCCCGCGATCGTCGCGCCGCCCGTGAGGACCGTGGTGTCGTTGATCGGCCTGACGAACCCCACGAAGACGTGCGGCCCGGGCGGGCCGAACTCCTGGAAGTACTTCGGCTCGTTGGCCTTCACCCACGCGTCGATGATCTTGGTGCCCTCGATCGTCGCGGTCTGCTGCCACCCCTGCCCGGCCGGCGGCACCACCGTGATGCCGTACTTGCCCGGGGACAGGTTCTTGATGTAGGCGTAGCCGTCGGCCCCGGTCAGGATGACGCCGGTACCCATCGTGAGCACGGTGGGCTGGCCTTCGGCGTCAACCACGAACAGCTCGCCCCGGTCCTGCACGCCGTTGTTGTTCAGGTCGTCGAAGTCGTACTCGGTTCCGAGGGGATTGCCGTAGGCGTCCTCCATCTCGACGCCGGCTGAGATTCCGTACCGTCCGCCGGCATCCTCGAGGATGATGCTGAAGCCCTGCATGCAGTGGGGGCCCGGGCACTCCAGCGCCGTGGGCTCCTCAACCGGCAGGTCCGGCGTGTTGTTGAGGGGCTCGTCGTCCTCGAAAACGAAGACGCTGATCTGCGCGGTGGGCAGCGGCAGCTGGTTCATGTACACAGTGACGGTCGTGTCGGTTGGCGCGATTTGCGCACCGCCGATCGCCCAGCTCCCGGCGACCTTGGGGACGACCGAGATGTAGTAGTGCTTGCTGGAGTCGAGGGACGCAAGGGCGGCGTCGAGGTCGGCCTCGTCGCCCTGGGCCACCACCGGCATGTAACTGGGGTGGAAGACCACCGACAGGGTGTTCGGGTCGGCGGCCCCCGGTGCCACGTGGTAGGTCCTGTCCTCCTCGATCGTCCAGCGGTAGGAGCCGACAGCCGCCGTCGTGCCATCCCGGTTGACGCCTGTCACGGTCACGCTGACGGCCTGGGCGGCCGACGCCGCCGTCAGAAAGACCAGGGCGAGTGCAAACGACCGCAGCAGCGCGGGGCAGTTCGGGTGCCGCCGCTGTTTCCTGTTAGTGTTCATGTCCCTTCCTCCTCCTTCGTTCGCCTCACTGCGGTACACCAGGTTTCTTCCTTTTCGCGCCTTTCCGTTGCAGCTCCATCCGACTCTCGCGAACAAGATGGCGCCCGGCCACAGGGCCGCACAAGCGTGCAAACCACGGAAAGAGCGACGGGGTGGCTAAGGGTTGACTGCGGAGGAAGGGCGGCGCGGTCTCAGTAGTTTTCCCCGAGGGCCTTACCCGGGGTATCCGTTACAATTGCCGCTGTTGCAAGGAGATCAGATCGCTGATCGGATCGGGCGGCGGGCTCCACCGCCCGTGGAAGGCACAGGTGGCGGACGTGAGCGATAAAGCGATGTTGGTGGTCGGTGGGGTTCCTCCTCACGGCTCAGGGGTGGCCGCCCTGCTCGAGGGATGTGGGCACCTGGTGAGCGCGGTGATCGCCGACGGCGCGGCGGCGCTCGAGCACGCGCGCCAGGTGGACGCCGATGGTGTCGTGTTCGTCGGCGCCGCTGGTGCGGCCGCCGGCGCCGACTCCGGCAGGCTCCTGCGAGTCGTGGAGCTGAGCGCCGGGCCATTGGGCTACGCCGTGCGGGGCGCAGGCGCGGTGGTGCCGGTGGCGAGCAGGGTCGCGGGGTGCGAGGTCGTGGGCCAGGCAATCAGCGCGCTGGTTGCCGAGCGCGCACCCACAGGGGTTGGAGCCGGTGCGCAGCGGACGCCAGCGGGCGCGCGCCGCCCGGTTCCAGCCCTTCGCTGGGCGGGACGGTTGCTGCTCACCATCGCGCTCGCGGCATTCGTCGCCGAGTTCTCGGTCATGGTCCTGATCGGGCTCATGCAGCCGATGGCTTTCCTGCCCGAGGCATTGTTCGACGCCGGCATGCTGACGGTGCTGATCTTTCCCTTCCTTTACCTGCTTGCCTTCCGCCCGCTCGTGACCCAGCTCATCGAGCGGGCACGCACCGATGAGGCGCTGCAGCGCTTGAACGAGGAGCTCGAGGCGAGAGTTGGCGCGCGCACCGCCGAGCTCGCCGGCGCGAACGAGGCGCTGCGCGCCGAGATGGCGGAGCGAGCGCGGGGCGAGGAAGCGCTGCGCGCCAGCGAGCAACGCTACCGCCGGCTGTTCGAGCAGAGCCTCGCGGGCGTGTACCGCTCGACGCTCGACGGCCGCCTCCTCGACTGCAACGAGGCCTTCGCCCGCATCTACGGCTATGCGTCCCGGGAGGAGATACTCTCAACGCCGGCTCCCTCCTTCTACCCGGGCCCGAAGGCCCGCGAGGCGTTCCTGGCCAAGTTGCCGAGCGACGGCAGCCCGGTGGTGTGCGAGACCGAGGTGGAGCGGAAGGGCGGCACGCGATTCTGGATCCTCGAAAACGCCGGACTGGTGCCCGGCGAGACCGGCGCGCTCACCCAGATCGAGGGGACCCTTTTCGATATCAGCGAGCGTAAGCGTGCGGAAACCGAGCGCGAGCGCCTCCTGCTCCAAGTCGAGAGCGAGAGCCGGCTGGTTCAGGAGCTGGCGGCCACGCTCCAGGGGGAGCGCGACCTGCTGCGGACGATCATGGAGAACACCCGTGCGCACCTGGCCTACCTGGACTCGGAGTTCAACTTCGTGCAGGTCAACGCGACCTACGCCGCCGGGTGCGGCTACCGAATCCAGGACCTGATCGGGAGGAACCACTTCGAGCTCTTCCCCGACACTGAGAACCAGGCGATCTTCGAGCGGGTGAGGGGTCATGGCGAGAGCGTTGAGTTCCGCGGCAAGCCCTTCGTGTTTCCGAATGACCCCGAGCGCGGCCTGACCTACTGGGACTGGACCCTCGCGCCGGTTAAGGATCGGAGCGGCGCGGTCCAGGGGCTGGTCCTCTCGCTTATGAACGTGACCGACTTGATCGAGGCGCAGCACGCGGTGCGCAAGAGCGAGCGCAACTACCGTCAGCTTATCGAGCGCGCACAGGAGGGGTTGTGGGTGCGGGACGGGGAGGGGCGGACGATACTGGTCAACGAGGCGATGGCTCGCATGCTGGGCTACACGATTGAGGAGATGATCGGCCGCTCGGTGTTCGACTTCCTGGACGAGGTCAGCTATCCGGCCGTCGAGGAGAGGCTGGCGCGGCGGCGCGAGGGGATCGCCGAGCAGTACGAGCACGAGTTCGTCCGCCGGGATGGCTCCCGCATCGTCGCGTCGGTGAGTGCGAGTCCGATCTACGACGATCAGGGTGGCTGGGCGGGCGGCATGGCGCTGATCACCGACATCACCGAGCGATACCGGGCCGAGGAAGCGCTTCGTCGCGCCCACAACGGACTCGAGGTCCGGGTGGCCGAGCGTACCGCCGAGCTGGCACGAGCCAACGCTGCTCTCGAGGCCGAGCTGGCGGAGCGGGAGCGCGCCGAGGCGGCGTTGCGCGAGAGCGAGGAACTGCTCCGAAAGGTCCTCGAGCTGTTGCCCGTCGGGGTATGGATTCTCGACGAGCACGGCACGGTGGTAAGCGGGAACGTAGCGGCGCAGCGGATCTGGGCTGGGGCGCGTTTCGTGGGCCCGGAGGAGTACGGCGTCTATCGCGCGTGGCGGCCGGACACCGGCAAACCGCTCGCCCCGGAGGAATGGGCGGCCCGCCGCGCGCTCGCGGACCGCGAGCCGTTTCTGAACCAGATGGTCGAGATCGAGGCGTTCGACGGCACGCGAAAGATTCTGGACAATTCGGCAGTGCCGCTGATCACGGCCGACGGCCGGCTTACCGGCGCGATCGTCGTCAACGATGACATCAGCGAGCGAGTGGCCGCGGAGCGGGCCCTCCGTCGTTACGCGGAGGAACAGAAGGCTCTGTACACCGTGACCGCCGCGGCGTCGACCCTCCTCGATCCCGACCGCCTGCTCGGGGCGGTGATCGACGTAGTCTTGCCGGTAGTCGAGGGGCACGCCGGCTGGGTGACGATGGTCGGCGCGGAACCGGCCGGCCCGCCGCGGATCGCAGCCCACCAGGGGCTCTCGCCGGAGTTTGTCGCCGCCGAAGAGAGCTGCCCGCTGAAGGACTGCTCGGTGTGCTGGACGCGACTCGAGGAAGGCGGCAGCTCCCCAAAGGCACGCGAGATCTCTTGCTGCCCCCGGCTGCCCCGGGAGGTGCTCGATACCTCGGGTCTTCAGGACCACATCGGTGTCGCGCTCAAGGCCGGCGATCGGATGGTCGGAGTGCTTAACATCGCCTGGCGCGGCCACCACGATTACTCGGCGGCCGAGCGCGCGCTGCTCGAGGCGATCGGTGTGCAGGTCGGCATCGCACTCCGCAACGCCCAGCTCTACCAGGCCGAGCAGCGGGCGCGCCAAACCGCCGAGGCCCTGCGCCTGGCCAGCCTGGCGCTGACCGGCACCCTCGACCTCGTCACCGTGGTGTCGAGCCTGCTCGGCTCGCTGCGCCAGCTCGTGCCCTTTGACCGTGCAAGGGTGATGCTGCGGGAGGGGGACGGGCGACTCACAGTGCGGGCGACGACGTCGAGGGGCGCGGTGCGGGTGCTGCGACACGCCCCACCACGGTTCGATCCGGTCAGCAACCAGGTGATCAATACCCTGCTTGCCGAGGGCAAGGGCATCGTCATCCCCGACATCTACCGCCACCCCGAGTGGGGCCCGCGCGCGAAATCGGGGTACGAGCGGAGCTGGATGGGAGTGCCGCTGGTGGCAGGGAACGAGGTCATCGGCATGTTCTCGGTGAGCAAGGTGGAGGCCGGCTTCTTTGGCGATGAGCACCAGCAGCTCGCCCAGGCACTGGCGGCGCCGGCGGCGATGGCAATCCAAAACGCGTTCCTGTTCGAGCAGGTGCATGCCGGCCGGACCCAGCTTCAGACCCTTTCGCGGCAGCTCGTCGAGGTGCAGGAGAGCGAGCGCCGCACCGTCGCGCGGGAGCTCCACGACGAGGCGGGTCAGGCACTCTCCTCGCTCACGATCGGCCTGCGCTTGCTCGAACGCGACGCGGGTCGCCGCCCCACCCTGCTCTCCCGCATCGAGGAGCTCAAGCGAGTCGCCGACGGGGTCCAGGAGGGGCTGCACCGCCTGGCCACGAACCTGCGGCCAGCCAGCCTCGACCACCTCGGGCTCGTGGCCGCGCTGCGGCAGTACGTCGAGGGCCTCAACGCGCAAGGCGGTCCAGCGGTGGAGTTCGAGGCTTCGGGCTCAGACCGCTGGCGGCTGCCGGGTGACGTCGAGACCGCGCTCTACCGTATCACCCAGGAGGCGCTCACCAACGCCATCCGCCACGCCAACGCGAGCAGGATATCGGTCCTGCTGCAGCGGCGCGCCCGGAGGGCAGTGCTGGTCGTGAGCGACGACGGTGTCGGCTTCTGCCCCGGGGAGGCGTCGGCCAAGGGCCGGCTCGGCCTGATCGGCATACGCGAGCGGGCCGAGGCGGTGGGAGGGTGGGTCGCGATCAAGACTGGCCCCGGCGAGGGGACGACCGTCACGGTGGAGGTGTCACGTGTCCATCCGCATCGTCATCCCCGATGACCAAGGTGTCCGCCGCGCCTTCCTGAACGCCGAGCCCGACCTCGAGGTCGTGGACGAGGCAGCGGACGGCGAGGCCGCGGAGCGGTAGGCGTTGCGCTGGAAGCGAGACGTCGTGTTGCTCGACGTTAGCGCGCCCGGGCTGGGGGCATCGAGGTGATACGACGGATCAAGAAGCGGCTCCCCGCCACCCACGTGTCGATCCTCACAACGCACGAGGACGAGAACCTCCTGCGGGGTGCGCTCGAGGCTGCCGCCTCCGGGTACGTCGTCATGTGGGTGTCGGAGTCCGAGCCAACCATTCCGATCCGCGCGATCGCCTGTGGTGAGGTGTACGTCCACCCGGCGGTGACGCGGGGACTGCTCCAGCGCGGGCAGGGGCCTAGGCGCCCGGGCCCCTCTTCTCGAGGTGCAGGAGGTTTTCCGCCCTCGCCGCGAGCGAATCCGCGGTGTCGCGCGGCTGGGCCTCGGCAGCCCCGGCCGAGACCGTCACGTGAATCTGCGCCTGGCCGAGCGTTAGGGCGGTAGTGCTCACCGACGAGCGGAACTTGTCTGCCACGCGCACGAGCTGTCCCTCGTCAACGTTCTTGATCACAACGAGGAGCTCGTCGCCGCTCCAGCGTCCCACGACGTCGGAGGGCCTCGAGCTGGCCGCGAGGGTCCTGGCTACCATCCGGAGCACCCGGTCCCCCGCTTGTTGGCCGTAGGTGTCTTTGACCCTCTTGAGGTCATCCACGTCCAGTACCACGACCCCGAACGGCCGGCCGTAGCGGTGCATCTCGCTCATGGACTCGCGGAGGCGGAGCTCGGTGGAGTGCCGGTTGGCAACGCCTGTGACGGCGTCAAGAGAGACCATCTGTTCCAGCTCGGCGAGTCCGGAAACTGCTTCAGGCCGAGTGAAGGTCTCGACGAAGCTCTGGAGCGCGCCCGAGATCTCCCCACCCTCGCTCCCGACCGCGACGGGGCGAACGCAGACCGGGACCCGGTGCCCATCCTTATGGTGCAGGTAGACGTTGGCCTCGCGGGGGACGCCGTCGACGAGGGTCCGGGCGAGCGGGCAGCGGTCCGGGCAAAGGGCCTCACCGGACTCGGCCTCATTCGCCAGGACACCGTCGCAGCTGTGCCGGCCGACCACGTCCACGCTCGAGTGCCCCGTGATGCGCTCGGCCCCAGGGCTCCAGTAGAGAACCTTTCTTTCACGGTCCACCACAAGAACCCCCTCGCAGAGGTTATCGACGATGGTCCTGAAGAGGCCTGGGTCTTCGATCGCTCGCACAACACCTTCTCAATGTGACTATGGGGCCTCGAACCTGGATATGAAAGTGGAGAACCTACGGAGGGCCCAGGGCCGGTTTCCGTAGAGACTACGGACGCACCCGGGCGGGTCGCCCACCCTCCTTCCGCGCAAGGGACCCAGCCAGGCGTGAGAACCTCTCCGGGGTCACTCCAGGAGCTTGTTCTTCACGGCGTAGAGCACCAGCTCGACCCGGGTCTGCAGTCTCAGCTTGCCCATTAGGTTGGCTCGGTGGCTTTCGACGGTTCTCACAGAAAGCCCCAGGACGTCGGCGATTTGGGAGTTGGTGTGGCCTTTCGCGATGAGGCGCAGAACCTCCGTCTCGCGGCGTGTGAGGGCAGCCGGGTCGCGCTTCTTTTCCGCCGACGCTGCCGGCTGCTTGAGGAGCCACTTGGTCATTGCCGGGTGGACGTAGAGCTCGCCCCGCGCCACTGCATGGATCGCGCCAATCAACTCAGACTCGACGGCTCGCTTGATGATGTAGCCCGAGGCGCCGGCGTCGAGGGCCTCCCGCATGAGGGTCTCATCCTCGTGGACGGTGAGGATAAGCACATGCGTCGCTGGCAGCATCTCCTTCAACTTGCGGGTCACCTCGATGCCGCCGGGTCCCGGCATGCTGAGATCAAGCAGCACGATGTCCGGACGGAGCCGGCTGGCCAGCCGCAGAGCCGTGTCCCCATCGGCGGCCTCGTCCACGACCTGGAGGCTCTTCTCGGTCTTGAGCAGCGCACGGAGGCCTGCCCGGAGAACGCCGTGGTCATCCGCGATCAGGACGCGAAGGGGTATGGGGCGCCTCCACAAACATCATGGTAGCTTGGCCCGGAGAAGACTCGACACACAACACTGCCGCCTAGCACCCGGGCGTGCACACGCACGCCGGCCAGACCCAGGCGGCCGCTCTGCATCGCGACGTCGCACGCGAAGCCCACGCCGTCGTCCTCGATCAGACTGATGACGACGTTGTTTCGACGCTCGAGGAGAACGGAAACCTCGGACGCGCGGGCGGGGCGGACAACCTTCGTCAGGGCCTCCTGAGCTATGCCGACTACCAGGGGGGGCTGCGACCAGTGTTTTGGACGGCTGTTCAACCCTGCACCGGGTCCTCCCCCAGTTGGGTTGTCACCCTCCCAAGGTTCCCGTGAAGATCGTAAACTCTTCGTCAGACTCCTGCAAAGTGTTGATGACGTTGGAGAAAGCCATAACACCACCGGCAGGAACCCGGTTTTCTTGTCTGTGAGGCGGTTCCCGTGCGCTAAAACCGGAAGCTGAGACCGAGCATTCCGCGGTCTTCGTGTCCGGTAAGCTCCGCCAGTCGTTCCCCGGTGAGGAGAACGGAAATGGCCCGGCTCAGGTTGATCGTGGAGGAGAGGGAGTAGCGTTTCGTGCTGGGCCGCGATTCCACCGTCACACCGCCGGAGTCGGTCAGTCGCAGGATCGAGAGCGAGGAGGTGTAGTCGGCGGAGAGATAGACGGCTCTGCCAAGGGTCTTGCCCAGGGAGACATACCAGGAGTCGTACGTGTTGCCCGTCCGTTCGGTCCGGAAGTCGGAGGCGGTGAGATCGAAACCGGTGCCGAAGATGTTGGTGGTGGAGAAGCCGGCGTTGATGCGTGTCGCCGGCTTGTCCTCGAGGTTTGTTCGGTCGCTGTAAACGCCGCCCCACACGCGGACCCATCGGCTGATGCTGACCGTGATGCGCCCGCCCGCCGAATCAAGCAGCAGCCCTTCCACCATTCTCGGGTCGACGGGTCTCCCCGTGATCACGTCGTTGGTGATGGTGCGGGCGTCGATCGAGCGGCCGTGGTGGTAGGTGCCCTGGAACTCCAACACCTTTCCGGGCGCGTAGCGCACGTTGGCGAAGAGGTAGGTCAGGCCCCCGTGCCCCTGGCCGCCCGGGCCCTGGAGGTCGTACTCGGCGGCCTGGTACAGAAAGAACTTCTTACCAACCGGGATGAAGTTGAGCATGGTCACGACCTGCCGCTCGGTGACGTTCTCGTGGCGGACGGTGACCAGGCCCAAGACGTTTCGCCAGCCGCGGTTGCCGTCGAACGCGAGGTAGGTCCCGGCCTTCTGGATCCCCTCCACGTACCCCGCCTTGAAGTGCTGGGGCTCGAGGCCGGCAAACAACCCGAACCGGAGCCGTCCTGTCGCCCAGGGGTGTTTTTGGCGGTACTCCACAAGCATGCCGCCCAGGGAGCCGAGACCTCCGAGCTCGTTGAGCCACATCTGCCCGGCTCGGAAACCCAAACCCCCGCTTTTGCCTCGGTAGCCCACGTAGGCGTCATAGAGGGAGAAGATTCGGTCGCGCTGGGTGCCCGGGTAGGACGCGCTCCGCACGTCGATCGCGTACTCGAACCCGCCCTCGTCGCCGCTGCCGGACCGGAGCGTGAGCGTGCTGGCCACCTCGGAGAAGGTGCTGATCAGGCCGTTGTCGTGCTGGGACCTCGCGCTCTGCGCGAGAAGCGAGAAACGGCCCCACGCCTTTTGCTGGGCGTTTGCACTAACCGCCACCAGCAGCGCAGTCATGCCGAAGAGGCCGATGAAAGAGGGTCGAGAACGCTTCACGTTTACCTCCGCCTTCTCACGGTTTCCGCCCGTTAGGGTGGCACGAGTAACAGACCTGCGAGTCGTACAGGTAGCCGGCCCTTTCCTTGTGCTTGTCGTCCATCTCGCTCC
>MEKI01000158.1:6586-6743 GCA_001766905.1 Acidobacteria bacterium RBG_13_68_16 | reverse complement strand
AGGAGACGCAGGCGGTGGACTTGCCGTTGTAGACGCCGTCCCCGTGGCAGCGCTGGCAGGTCTGCGTGGCGTGGGCACCGGTCAGCGGGAACGCCGTCGTTGTGTGGTTGAACACTCCCTGCGTCCAGGTGGTATCGCTCACCTTGTGGCATGAATC
>MEKI01000158.1:0-6555 GCA_001766905.1 Acidobacteria bacterium RBG_13_68_16 | reverse complement strand
TTGGGGTTCCTCGCGTTGGTGTAGTCGGTCTGGTGGCAGGAAACGCAGGCGGTGGACTTGCCGTTGTAGACGCCGTCCCCGTGGCACCGCTGGCAGGCCTGAGTCGCGTGTATGCCGACGAGGGGGAACGCCGTCGTACTGTGGTTAAACGTCCCCTGCGTCCAGGTGGTGTCCGAGACCTTGTGGCAGCTCTCGCAGGCGGTGGAGAACCCCGAGGCCGCGTGGTTGGGGTTCGTGGTGTTGGTGTAGTCGGTCTGGTGGCAGGAGACGCAGGCGGTTGGTGTACCCGTGTAGACGCTGTTCTTGTGGCAAGCCGCGCACGGCTGCTCTTCGTGGACCCCGACGAGCCGGAACGTCGTGTGGGTAAAGCTGGCCTGTGTCCAGGAGGTATCCGATGCCTTATGGCATGAGTCGCAGGTGGTAGGGAACCCTCCTGCCGCGTGTGCAGGCTGGCGGGTGGCATCGAAGTCTCTACGGTGGCAGCCGTAGCAGTTGGTGGGGGTTCCACCCGTGAAGACCTGGTCGTGGTGGCAGGATTCGCACGCCAGGCCCCGGTGGCCGGCGTTGAGCGGGAAGCCCGTTGCAGTGCCGTGATCCCAGCTCACGGCGCGCCACGATGTCGGCCGATGGCAGGTCTCACACGCGTTGCCGAGACGCGTGCGGAAGCGGTCATCCTGCCGCCGGATCCAGTGACAGTCGTAGCAGAGGTTAGGGGTTCCCTTGATTTCGCCGTTGATGTGGCAGGACGCGCACGGAACCGCGATGTGGCGGTCCTCGAGCGGAAACGTCGTTGACTTGTGGAACGCGCGCGAGGCCCCCGGCCACTGTTTCGTCGTGTGGCACGACTCGCAGCGGGTACCAAGTGTGCCGCGGTGCGGATCCTGGTGGCACGTCGCGCACGCCGAGGTCAGGCCCGCGAAACGTACGGCCACACCGTTGCCGGCCGGGTACCTGGCGTCCTCTGGCTTGTGGCAGCTCTTGCACTCGAGTGTGGCGTGCTTGGCCGAGTGGAACTCGGGGTTGCCCTGGTGCGTGTACCTCGCCAACGTGAACGACGTCGGGGTGTGGCACGTCTCGCAGTGCTGCCCGAGCTGGCCGAGGTGCACATCCTTGTGGCACGTGCGGCACTCCGCTGAGACGCCCTTAAACCGAACTGCGGAGCCGGATGCCGCCGGAAACGCGCCGGATTCGCTCTTGTGGCACTTAGAGCACTCTACCGTGGCGTGCTTGCCCAACAGCGCAAAGTTCGTGCTGGCGTGTGAAAAGCCGACAGCTGCGAACTTGGGTGCATCAACGGAGTGGCAGCTCGTGCAGTTTGAGCCGAACTGGCCGAGGTGGACGTCGCGGTGGCAGGTGGCGCAGGCCGTGCCGAGGCCCCGGTAGGTTCGGCTCGTCACCGGTTTCCCGGTCGTCGCGGTCTTCATGACGCCCTCACCCCCGTGGCACTTCGCGCAGGCGAGGCTTGCGTGCTGGCCCGCGTAGAACGGTTCGGGGCCGGGGTGCTTGAACGTGGCGACCCGGAAGGTCCGCGTGTCGTGGCAACTCGCGCAGGCCGTCCCTAGCTTTCCGGCGTGGACGTCTGTGTGGCACGAGGCGCAGGCGGTGTTCAGGCCGCGAAAGTCGGCGTTCAGCGTGCCGCCGCGCGCCGAGGCGGTCGAGGCGGTCTTATGACAGGACGCGCAGGGGACTTCCGCATGCCTGCCGGCGAGGGCGAACTTCGTCTTTGCCTGATGGTCGAACGGTGCACCCCGGAACCCCGTGGGTGTATGGCAGGCCGCACAGTCCTGCTTGAACTCGCCGCGGTGAGGGTCCCCGTGGCAGACGGCACAGCGGGCGAACTCGAGCTTTGCACGCATCGGCGGTTGCTTGTGGCACGAGGCGCACTGCACGCCGGCGTGTTTGCCGACGAGGGGGAACCCGGTCCTCACGTGCTCGACCTTCTCGGTTTTCCAGGTCGGGCCGGAATGGCAGTTGGCACAGGCAAGGGCGAACCGCTGGCGGTGGGGGTCGGTGTGGCAGTCTGTGCAGGCAGCGAACTTCACCCCTTTGTAGACCTTGTTCACGTGGCACTTGGCGCACGCTACGGTGCGGTGCGCCTCCGAAAGGAGGAACGCCGTCTTCGTGTGGTCGAAGCTCGAAGCGGTCTCGCGGAAAGCCACCGCCGTGCTGTGGCAGGACGCACACGCGCTGCCAAGAGCCCCCCTATGAGGGTCTTGGTGGCAGGAGGCGCAATCCGGCCGCACGCCCAAGAACGAGCGCGTCTTGTGGCACTTCTCGCAGTTCGTGGCGATCGCCGCGTGTCTCCCGTCGAGAGCAAAGCCCGTCTCGTCCGCATGGTCGAAGCGTTTCGGGTCGAGAGGACGAAGCTCGGCGTTGGAGCCCGCGTGCTCCACGTGACAGCTCACGCAGTCGTTGGTGACGTCGCGATGGACGCCTTTCTTAGCGGCGATGCGCTCTGCGATGGGCTTGTGGCAGACGAGGCACCGTTCGGCGGTGACCTTTTTCCCGGGCTCATGACACTTCTGGCAGTTGGCAAGCCCCTCGAGCTTGGCGTGCGGCCCGCTGAGGGGGCCAGGGGACACCAGGACGCCGATCCCCTGCGCCGACGCTGTTGGGGGGGCGGCCAGGGTCAGCAGGAGGACCGCCACGAAACCGGCAAGGGGGTGTGGGCGGGGGGCCACCGGTCGGCTCATCCGGTTCCTCCTATCACCTTCCGAAGGCATACCCGAAATAGACCGCTGTGGCCACGTGCAACGTGACGATGAGCAGCATCACGAACGCCAAGGGCATGTGAAACACATGCCAGAGCTCGAACAGCTTCTTGGTCTTCTTGAGGTAGGCCAGCCGACGCAGGAGCACGGAACGCTCGGCGATCAGCTTCAGAGCGTCGTGAAGAAGTCTGTGATCGATCCCGGCGCCGCGGATCCGCCGTTTGAGGGCACTGAGACGTTGCCGGAGGCGCAGCTCGCCGAAGAGGATGCCACGCCACCTCGGCTCGGTTCCCGGGGGTGGCAGGACATCCGCTTCGAACGCCTCGATCAGCTTGAGGACGGGCAGGGGAAGCCTGGTTGCCAGGAGTTTGGCCCGAAGCTCTTTCACCTGCTCCTCCACCTCGGCGTAGGTCAGCTCCTGGCCGCGAATGCTTTTGGGGATTCGCACGAAAAGGTAGCGCCCCGCGAAACCCGAGGCCACGACCAGCAGCATCGACCAGTACGCAACAGAAACGACGCCGTTGAACTTGAACGATGTATGAAAGGTAATCAGTACCGGGCCGAGAATCCCGCAAAAAATGTGGAAGTCGAGCCAGCGCGGGAGAGACCCGAGGCGGTTCAGGCGCCTCGCCCGTTTGCGCAGCGAGTAACTGTGCATGAGGATCATCAGGGCGGAGCCACCGATCCCGAGCGCCAGCCCCACCGTGCCCGACGGGCGCAGGAGCCTGTGCGCCGGCGCGTAGCCCCGAACACTCAGCGAAGTGGTGTAGTACTTCAGGCCGCCAAGGGCGAAGAGGAGCGTTGCGCAGACCGCGACGATGGCAATTGCGGCGAGGACCAACACGTTTCGCAGCGAACGCGCGGCCAAGCCACGCCGCTCGGGTTTCCGGGCCGACCGCTCCACCGCGCGGGGCTCCGGGCGTGAAGCGGCCTGCGAGGAACTCGCCAACCGGTGGACCGACGTCGCCGTCACAGTACCGTTGCCCCCCCAGGCCGGTGTCTTTAAACTATCAGTGAATGACCTTAACTTGACCGACGGAAAGAGACTGTGACGCAGATCACGCGTCGAGCGTGCAGTCGCCCGTGGCCCACGATACGCAGGGAAGGACGTAGCCGGCAGCACGGTCGTCCTCATCGAGGGAGTCGGAGGAGCAATCCACATCGCCGTCGAGGAGCTGCGTACGGCAGGTCATGCACACCCCGGCGCGACACGAGCTGGGGATGGCGGCCCCGGCCGCCTCGGCCGCCTCGAGCAGGCTCTGCTCCCGCTGAACGGTTACGGTCACGCCGCTCTGGCGAAGAGTGAGGCGGGGTCCGGCGCCTGCAACTGCACCTGGGGCTGGCGCCGCCGCGCGCTGCGGCACGGCCCTTGCGGCGGGCGCGCTCTCATCCTTGGACATCGCGATGGCAGCCTCGAACGCCTCGTGGCGCACCTGGGGTTCGGGCACACCGAGCAAGGCGAGCATCTGCCTCATGCCGTCCATCATCGGACCCGGCCCGCAGATCATGAAGATCGAGCCCGCAAGGTCGGGGACGAACTGGCGGACCAGCGTCTCATTGATGCGGCCGGCAAAGTGACCGATCGGAAATGGGCCCTCGCTGGTCACGACGACCACCTTTGCCTGTGGGTGCCGCTCGGCGATCCAGTCCAGCTCATGCCGGAATGTGATGTGCTTCTCGTTGCGGACCGAGTACAGCAGCCTGACCGGCCGCATGGGCTCCGCAGCCACCGCGTGGCGGAACATGCTCATGAGCGGGGTGATACCTACACCCCCTGCGAGGAACACGATCGGCCGGTCGTCGCCGGCGGGGTACGTGAACTTCCCGTTCGGCCCCTTGATCGCCAGCATCGAACCGGGTCGAATCGTGGAGTGGAGCGTCCCCGAGACCACCCCCTGTCGCTTCACCGAGATTTCCAGGTAGCCGGTCGCCTCGGGCGCGGAGCTAATTGAGTAGCAGCGCACCAGCGGTTTGCCGTCCACCTGGACGCGTACCGTCAGGAACTGGCCTGCGGCGAACTCGAAGCTCTCCGGTCGCAGCATCCTGAACGAACTGATGTCCTCGGTTTCCTGGAACACCGCCAGGACCGGCAGCGGCTGGAAATCCGACGCTCCGGTGCGGGGTGGCGGAGAGCTGAGTGCTGCGGCCGGTGCTGCGGTCGCTGCAGTTGCGAGCGGCCCGCTCGACTGCCGCGCAAGCCTGCTCGGCGCTGCGGTTCTTGGGAAGAGCTTCTCGCAGGCCGCGAACCACCCCAGGTGCGCCGCGAGACCAGCCGCGAGCCAGGCGGGGGCCGGGAGCAGCCACGGCGCCGCGGAGAGCGCGAGCGAAGGCACGAGCGCGCCGACCCGCGCTGGAGCACGAACAGTCCGGTGCCGCCGGAGGAGCAGAAGAGAAACATGAGCGGTGCTGGCGAGCGCCAGCACTGACGCGGGCGCGGCGGTTATCAAATCAGGCCACACTGTGGAAGGTCCCCCTCTGCGAACGTATCTCAGTTGGGAGAGTATTCCGGTGATCTAACGCACAAGCAGCAGGGAAAGCGCGATCGCCGCCAGGACCACCCAGACCACGTTGAGGCGCAACCGAAGGGCGACGATCGCGGCCACCGCGAGCGCGACGTCCCACGGGCCCACGAAGGCGCTCTTGGCCACCTCGGCCAACACGTGTAACAGCATCGCGATGAAAGCAGCCAGCAGCCCGCCTACCGCGGCCTGCACCGTGCGCACGCCCCGCAGGCGAGCGAAGTGGGGGGCGAGCAGCACCAGGAGCAGCGAAGAGGGGAGGAAGATGCACACCGTCGCGAAGGTGGCGCCCAGGACCCCGCCTACCCGGTAGCCGATAAACGTGGCCGTGATGCTAACGGGACCCGGCGTGATCTGTCCCAGCGCCAGACCGTCGATGAACTCTTTGGATGTGAGCCAGGCAGTGGCGGGGTTATGGACGACATCGTGGAACATCAGGGCAATCGCCGTATAGCCGCCGCCGAACGCCACCAGGTTGATCTTCGCCATAGTGACGCCGAGCGACGGGAACCGGGGCGAGACGAGGCGTGAGGCCGACAGGGCAACGACGAACGCCAGGGCCACCGCGGTGGTGGCGAGCACGGTCCGGCGGTAGGCACCCGCGCCGTTAGTTCGTTGCAGCGGCGGGTCGGTCGTAGGCTCTTGGGCGCCGGGCCAGACCAGCCCCACCAGCACACCGGCGATGGCGGCGGCGAGCAGCACCAGCAGACTATCGGCCCCGCCGAAGAAACCGACGGCCGCCGCGGCCGCGATCGCCAACCCCTGCCAGTTCCGCAGCGCCGGTTGCGCCATCGAGACGATCGATTGCACCACGATGGCAACCACCGCAGCACCCAGGCCGCGGAAGGCTGTCGTCACCGACGGCATCCCCTCGAAGTGGAAGTACCCTGCCGACAGACCGAGCATGAGCAAAAACGCCGGCGAGATGTACGAAACCATGGCGACGAACGTCCCGAAGCCGCCGTGGAGGCGCCAGCCTATGTGCGCGGCGGTCGCGACCGCGATCGGACCGGGGAGCGTCTGGGCGAACGCTAGCGACTCGCGAAACTCGTCTTCCGTGAGCCAGTGCTTCTGGAGCACCGTCACCTCGCGGATTTGCGCGACGATCGCCGGGCCACCGTACGAGGTCGCGCCGATCCTGAGGAACGTGCTTGCCAGCTGCCCCCTACTCACCGACACGCTACCCTCCCCAGGGAACCGGAGGTGAGTGTGCGGCACACCCCCAGCGGCGTCAACACGCGGTCGCTGCGTGAGCACGGGAAGCGAACCGCTTCCTCGTGTGGTTCTGATGGGCGTGATTGACGAGGCGAGCGCCCGTGGCGAGG
>MEKI01000157.1:33908-35078 GCA_001766905.1 Acidobacteria bacterium RBG_13_68_16 | reverse complement strand
GTCGCAACCCCGAGACCGCGAACTCACGCCCGACGATCACCACCACCATCCAGGCGGGCGCGAGGCCGAGCTCGACGAGGGAGATGAACGCCGCCGACATCAAGAGCTTGTCCGCAATCGGGTCGAGCAGCGTCCCGGCCACGGTCACCGCCTTCGTGTGGCGGGCGATCATGCCGTCCGCGATGTCCGTGAGGGCCGCGAGCAGGAAGATCCCGAGCCCCCAGAACTCGCTCCCGGAAAAACGCGTCAGCAGCACGACGACGAGCAGGGGGACCATGAGGATGCGCAAGAAGGTCAGCGAGTTGGGGAGGTTCCACATCGCGTCGTCTGCCTGGCCGGATTGTAGCCTATCGGCAGCTGCAGGCCGCAAAGCCCGCGAGGTTCCGCTTGTCCGGTGCCAAGCCCACGGCGGCACCGCGTACAATGTTTTCGTGGTCTTCCTCGCAGCACCCCTCGCCGCAGTTCTCATCGCCGCCGGGCCCACGGCTGTCGCGGCGGTGAACGTCGCCACGGTGCCGGGCGTGGGCCCGTTTTTCGCGCTCACCTTCGACGCCCACAGCGAGGCGCAGGGAGCCGACGCGCTGCTCGCGCTGTTGCGGGAGCGGCGGGTGCGGGTGACTATCTTCGTGACCGGCCGCTTCGCCCAGACCTACCCCGAGCTCGTGGTCCAGGCAGCCCGCGACGGTCACGAGATCGGGAATCACACCTTCACCCACTCCCACCTGACAACGTGGGCCTCCAACCATCGCCACGACACCCGGCCCGAGATTACCCGCGACCGGCTCCAGGACGAGCTTCAGCGCACCGCGGCGGCCATCCAGGCGGCCACCGGGAGGCCGCCCTCCAAGTTCTGGCGCGCACCGTACGGCGAGCACAACGCCGCAATCCGCGGGTGGGCCGCTGAGCTGGGTCTCGTGCACGTGGACTGGACCCACGGCGCCACCGACTCCCTGGACGCCCTCGACTGGGTGGAGGAGACGGGCACGTCACGTTTCCTGAGCTCGCAGGCGATCGCGCGCCGCCTGCTGCAGTTCGAGGCCCGCCACGGAGTTCCACTGGCGGGCAGCATCCTCCTGATGCACCTGGGCAGCGCCCGCGCCGATCAGCCGCTGCTCGAGGCGCTGCCGATCGTGCTCGACGAAACCGACCGCCGCGGGCTGCGGCCGCTGC
>MEKI01000157.1:26292-33891 GCA_001766905.1 Acidobacteria bacterium RBG_13_68_16 | reverse complement strand
GAGAGTGCCGAGCGGACCTCGGCGGACCTCCTCGCCTGCTTCTCCCGCAGCGCCGACACCTGGCCCGCCACGTCGGAGATGCACGGGCCGTGAGCCGGGAGGAGCAGCCGCGCTCCCATCGTCTCCATGCGCGTGAGCGTCTCGGCGTATGCGGCGAGCGAGTGGAACGGTCGGCCTGGGTTGTCGGGATCGGTGTCCACAACCGCGTTCGGGGTGAGGCCATCCAGGATCGTGTCGCCGGTGATCAAAACCCCCTCTTCCACCAACTCGAAGGCCAGGTGTCCGGGGGTGTGCCCGGGGAGGTGGTGGACCCGGATCCTCGCGCGTTCGTGCGGCAGCTCCTGCCCGTCCGCGAGCCACGTCACTTTGGCGACCGGCCGGGCCGTGCGGTCGAGCAACCGGAGCCCGGTTATCAAGGGCAGCCGCTTGGCCACCGGCAGACCGGCCTGTCCCAGCTGCCGCCAGAGCATGGGGTAGTTGCGGTCGAGAGCGAGGTTGCGGCGGTCGTGGGGGTGAGCCAGCAGCTCCGCACCAAGCCGTGAGAGCCGGCGCGCGAGTCCGAAGTGGTCGTGGTGGCCATGGGTGATCAACACCCGCCTGATGTCCTCGAGGTGCAGGGATCGCGCGGTGAGGGCCCGCTTCAGGCCGCTCCAGGCGGCCGCGGTCGCCGGCCCGGTGTCCACCAGCGTCAGGGGCTCCCCGTCAAGCAGGTACAAGGTCACCGGCCCGATCGGGTACGGCGTGGGCAGACTGATCGGGACGACGAACGAGGGCAAGCTTGGCCCTTGGCACGGCTGGCGTGAACGCCAGCGGGTCCCGGGAACGTCAGGGGAGGTCGCGGCCGGAGTTGGCTTCGGCGGCACGGGACGTATTCGTCCTTCCCGGCCCCGTCAGTGCTCCGGCGAGGTTGCCGGGGAACCCTCCTCGTACATCGCGGCCAGGAGCGCTGCGAAGCGCTGCTCGATCACCCGTCGCTTTACCTTGAGGGTCGGGGTGAGCTGGCCACCAGAGATGGTGAACGGCTCGGCGATCAGGCGGAACCTCTTGATCGTCTCGAAGCGGGCGAGGTTCGCATTCACCCCGTCCACCACCTCCTGGTAGGCCGCTTGCACCTCCGGTCGCTCCAGGAGCGCCGCGCGGTCAGCGGTCGGCAGGCCGCGCTTCCCGGCCCAGGCATCGAGCGCCTCGAAGCCGGGGACGATGAGGGCCACGATGTAGGGCTTGCGGTCCCCGAAGAGCACCGCGTTCTCCACCAGCGGCGAGGCGGTGAGCTGATTCTCGACCGGCTGGGGCGCAACGTTTTTGCCGCCGGCCGTGACCAGGATGTCCTTCTTGCGATCGGTGATGCGCAGGAAACTTTCACCGTCAAGCTCGCCGATGTCCCCGGTGGCCAGCCACCCCTGCGGGTCCAACACCGCGGCCGTGTCTTCCGGCTTGTTCCAGTACCCCCTCATCACGTGCCGCCCGCGGGTGAGGACCTCGCCGTCGGGAGCGATGCGAACCTCGACGCCTGGGATCGGCGGCCCCACGGTGCCGAGCTTCCAGCGGTCGAACCGGTTCACGGTGATCACGGGCGAGGTCTCGGTCAGACCGTACCCCTCGAGGGCCTTGACCCCCATGGCGTGGAAGAACTCGCCGATGAAGACCGGGAGCGGCGCCCCGCCCGAGATCGAGAACCGGATGCGGCCGCCGAGGGCGGCGCGGATCTTCGAGAAGACCAGCAGGTCGAACAACCTGTACCGAAATCCCTTCCGGCCGGTCCGCACACCCTCCAGACCGACCCTCAACGCGGTGCGGAAAAGCGACTGCTTCAGCTTGGGGCCGAGGGAGACCTCGTGGAGGACCCGGTCGTACACCTTTTCGTAGAACCGCGGGACGGCGGTGAAGATCTGGGGGCGCACGCGACGGATCGCATCGGCCGTCTCCAGGATGACGCAATAGGCGACGGTGAGCCCCTGCAAGAAGTAGCAGTAGTCCACGAGCCTCTCGAGTACATGGGAGAGGGGCAGGAAGGCAAGTGCGGTCGCGCCGCTCGTCGGCCACGCCATAGTGCTGGCGGAGGAGGACGCGTCGAAGACGAAGTTGTCATGGGTGAGCATGACCCCCTTGGGCTCGCCGGTGGTCCCGGAGGTGTAGATGAGGGTGGCCAGGTCCTCCGGCTGCACCCGCGGGCGGCAGCCCTCCAGGAACGCCTCCGCCTCACCCTGGGGGAGCTCAACCGTGCACGAGGCCAGCGTCCGCACCCCTGCCGGGGCCTCCCCGTCAATGAGGAGCACGTCCTTGAGCTCCGGGCAGGCACCCCGCACCTCGAGCACCTTGGCGAGCTGCTCGGGGTTCTCCGCCACCACCGCGCGGGCGCCCGAGTCCGCAAGGATGGCGCGGGCCTGCGCCGCCAGCAACGTCGGGTAGATCGGCACGTCGAGGGCCCCCAGGTGGAGAACCGCGAAGTCCACCATGTGCCACTCGGGGCGATCGCCGCACAGCAGCGCGACACGGTCACCCTTGCCGACGCCGAGGGCCTCAAGACCCTTGGCGAGCCCCGCCACGCGCCTTGCGACCTCCGGCGCCGGCAGGCTGTTCTGTCCCCCGCCGCGGGCGTCCACGAGCGCAGGTGTCGGGGACGCGGCCCGCCAGAGGTCGAAGATGTCCAGGAGAGTCCTTGGTTCACTCATAGTTCCTTCCCCTTTTGTGTGTCCCGAGACCCTCGAGCAGCAACCCTAGCAGCGGCTCGGCCTGCTCCGCCAGCGGCCGAGGGTGGCTGGCGAGAACCCATGCAGTGATCAACTCGTCCACGGCACCGAACACGGCACGTGCGGCCACCTCGGCGGGCACGTCCGCACGGAAGCAGCCGCGAGCGCTGCCCTGCGCGATGATCTCCTGGAGCAAGTGCAGGTAGGCGGCCACCTGGCCGCGCGCGACCTTGCGCAGGAACCTCCTCGAGTGCCGAAGCTCAATCTGGAACACTCCTGCCAGGGCGCGGTCGCCCTCGAGGCTCACGAGGTGACGCCGGATGACGGCGCGGAGCTTCTCGCGCGGATCCTCGAAAGCCGCAGCGTCGCGGCGCGCCCGCACCAGGAACTCGCGAGCGTGCTCCTCGAGCAGCGACACCAAGAGGTCTTCTTTCCCCTCGAAGTACAGGTAGAGCGTTCCGTCCGCCACCCCGGCGCGCTCCGCGACCTCGCGCATGCGCGCGCCGAAGTAGCCGCGCTCCGAGAACACCTCCACGGCCGCGCGGAGGATTGCGCCGCGCTTGCGCTCGCGCGCCCTCTGGCCAAGCGCCCCCCGCAAGCTCATCCCCCACTTCTCGACTGAACTCCCGCTCAGTCTCACCGACGGCTCCAAGGATGTCAAGCGAAGGCGGTGCTAGCATATAAGTGATGAAGGATGCGACCGAGAAAACGCTGGAGAACCTCGTCAACCAGATCGCCCACGATGTCCGCAACCACGCGTTTACCATGGGGCTCCAGGCAGAGATGGGACTCCGGCGTGCGGGCAACACGCCCGAAATCAAGGCCCACTTCGAGGCCGTGCTCCGGCAGGTGGACGCCCTCAAGCACTACCTCGAGCAGTTGCTGCTCTTCGGCCGGCCGATCAGGCTTACGCTGACCTCGGTGGATCTTCTCGCGCTCCTCCGCGAGCAGGTGCAGCGCCTGCAGTTCGGGTGGGACCCGAACGCGCCGCCGTTCGACGTCAAGGTGGAATCGGAAGGTCAGCTCCGGCGCGGATCCTGGGACCCGCGTGCGCTGTCGCACGCGCTGCTGGCAGTCCTCGACAACGCGGTGCGCAGCGCTGCTCCGCCCCCACCGGTCTCGGCCACGGTGCGGGGCACCAACGGCGGGGCTGAGGTCGAGGTCCGGGATGCCGGACCCGGCATCCCACCCGACCTGCTGGCCAGGCTCACCGCACCGATGGCCGTCCGCCGCGCGGGCGGCGCGGGTCTTGGCCTGGCCATCGCTCGCAAGATGGTGGAGGCTCACGGTGGGCGACTGGAGCTGACCAGCGGCGCCGCCGGCACCACTGCGCGCATCGTGCTCCCGTGGGAGGCGGCCGTCGCCCCAGCAGCCTCCGAGAGCTGAAGACCCGATGGCGCGCCACAGGCCTCGAACGTGAACCCCGTGGAGCCCATCGCACCGAAACCCGGGGTCGTGCGCTACCTCGTCCACCCGGAGCTGGCCGGGCAGCGCCTGGACCAGGGGCTGGCCGCCCTCACGGGGATTCCTCGCCGGCGGGTCCGCGCCCTGGTCGCCGACGGCCGCCTGTGGCTCAACGGCAGGGCGATCCGCGTGCTGTCGCGCCAGCTCCACCTCGCCGACGTGCTCGATGTAGTCCCCGAGGACGAGGCGCTGGCACCCCCACCGCCGACGCCCCCCATCCTGCCGATCCTGTATGAGGACGGCTGGCTGGTCGCGGCCGACAAGGCCGCCGGTCTCACGACGCAGCCGCCACGGCGGCGTGCCCCTGGCGAGTTGACTGCCCACGAGAGGGTCCTGCTGCAGCTTGCGGCCCGGGAGGGGAAGCGCGTCGAGGTGTTGCTCTTTCACCGCCTCGACCGTGTGACGACCGGCGTGCTCGTGTTCCCCCGCCAGCGTGATGCTGCCCGCGCCCTCGCGAAGATCTGGAGTTCGGGGGCGGCCCAGAAACAGTACCTGGCTCTGGTGCACGGTGGGCCGGGCAAGATGCCGCAAAAGATCGCCGGGGCGATCGCGTCCGACCCTCTGGTACCCGGGCGTTTCCGCGTTGCGCGCAGCGGGAAACCGGCCTCCACGGAAGTCCGTCTGCTCGTTAGGCTCGCCGAGTTTTCCCTCGTCGAGGTTCGCCCGCTCACGGGCCGCACCCACCAGGTCCGCGTGCACCTCGCCGAGGCAGGGTTTCCCGTCGCAGGAGACACGCTTTACGGAGGCGGCGGGGGCGTCCCGCGGCCGTTCCTCCACGCCTGGCGGCTCACCTTCCCGCATCCCCGCACCGGAAGGCAGCTGCGCCTCGAGGCTCCCGTTCCAGCCGACATGCAGGTGTTCCTCGCCGGCCTCGGAGTTGCCGCCGACGCCGTCCTTCCGCGCTGAGCGAGAGAGCCGGCCGCGCACCCCCGGTGGTGTGGGTCTAGAATGTCCCGGGACGCCAAAAGCACCGAACGGGATCTTCGGATCCCACCGCGAGGACGGAGGCCAGACGTGCTCAACCGGCGTCAGTTCATGGCGGCGGCTACCCAGCCCGTCGGGGCGGCCGCAGCACTCGCCTTCCTGCACCCCCGGCGCGCCGTGGCGATCGCTACGGTCGCGAGCCGGCACCCCGGCACCGCCGACGAGATCGACCGATTCTGCAAGGGCATGGACGCGGTGCTCGAGAAAGGACTGGCGACCGCATGAAAGGTCTGCTCGCTGTCTCGGCTTGCGTTCTGATCGTCACCGCCTGCCGTGAGCACCCGCAGGTGATCGTCACTGACAGCGCCCCCAAGGCGATCGGCCCCTACTCCCAGGCCGTGCGCACGGGCAACACCCTGTACCTTTCCGGGCAGCTCGCCATCGACTCGGCGACCGGCGAGATCGTCAAGGGCGGGATCGAGGCCGAAACGCACCAGGCCCTGCAGAACCTCAAGGCGGTCCTCGAGGCCGCTGGCTACTCGCTGGAGAACGTCGTCTCCTGCCAGGTGTTCCTCGCCGACATGGACGACTTCACGGCGATGAACACGGTCTACGCCGGGTACTTTCCGAGGCAGCCGCCCGCCCGCGCCACAGTCGAGGTCGCCGAACTGCCGAGGGACGCCCGGATCGAAATTAGCGCGGTCGCCGTCCGCTAGGCCGATTATCGCGCCGAGAAACGTGTCCACGGCCGCGTGGACAGGTCCCTGAGCAGCTCCCTCTGCCACCCGTACTCCGGGTGCCACCTCAGAAATTCCGCGGCCACGAAATCCAGCCCGCACGGGTGGCCCATGGCAGCCCACATCTCCATGCCCTGCACCATCGCAGCGTCCGCGACCTTGGCCTGGACCGTGCCGGCCGGGCCGTACGGCTCCTGCCAGGGCCTCGAACCGCGCGGCGAGAGGTCCACGTGTCCGCACAGCGTGCGCTCGCTCGGGGCGTCGGCCTTCCTCCCGTAGGCATCGTAGTGGTCAGCCATGAACCGCCTGGCCACCGCGACGTCGATGGATCCCTTGAACTCCGGCATCAGCTGTTCCCACCGCGTGCGGCGGACATTGCGACTCTCGTCGGGGTTGTCGACGCGAAAGCTCGTCTCTTCCCCCGCCAGCTTCGGGTTGACTGGGAAGTTGGCGCCCACGAAGTAGCCGTCTCCCGTCCGCTCGAGAGTGACGTTCTTCAATCCCAGTTCGAGACGGGCGATCTCGTTCCGCTTCGTGTCCGCCACCAGCCAGGCGTTCGCGTACCCGCCGTTGTTGCGGTTTGCCATGATTCGCACGAAGTCATCGATGCTCGCGGCATACTGCATCGCCTTGCGCGCGCGAACGAACTCGGGGATCCCGTTCTGCTCGAACCCCTTGAACTGCGAGATCGTGGTCTCGGTGATGACGACGCCCGCGGAGTTCATCCCGAAGTCGTCGCCGCTGTGGATCAGGCCCGGGAAGCCGTCCATCAGGATGCGGTACCCCTTCTCGGGACGGATGTCAAAGATGATTTTCCAGCGTGACCCCTCCAGGTATCCCGACCAGTTGTTGTGGGCGATCACGGCCTGGCCCCCGCGCGTCCAGCTGCCGGTGGCCACGAACGCGCTGCAGCGCTCCTGGGAGGATGCCGCCTTCTTCTCGTCGAGCGTGTCCGTGTAGTAGCTCATCTCCAGGAAGGCGTTGAGCACCACAATATCGGCGATGGCCGCCTTGACCCCACGGGCCGCCAAACCCTCCGAGATACCGCGCAGCTCCTCCCGGTACTCCTCGTCGACCCGTGGCCAGAAGATCGTCTCTGCAGCGGCGCGGAGAAACGCCCCGTCCCGCTTCGTTTCGTGCGGCAACACTAGCTGGATCACCTTGAGGGCATCGGCGATCTCGGGCGCCAGGAGGTAGCCGTGCTGGAACCCGATCTCTCCTGGAGATCCCTGCAGGCGGACCGGTATCCATCCGTTGACCTCCGCCCCCCGCCACGAACCGGAAAGACGCCTATCCACGCTCGGGCCGCACGACAACAGGAGCGGAACAAGCAGCGCCCAGACGAGCTTGGAGGAAGTCACTGGTAGTCGCATTGTCGTCCTCGAGACACATTTTGCTCCGTCCACCACCTCAGAGTAGTGCCTCGTCCTTGAGCGAGCGGGTCATGAGCGCGGGGACCGCGGCCCGCGGAGAGATCTTGCCTGCCAGGATGGCCTCGACCGCGAAGGTGATCGGCATCTCCACCTCGTGTCGGCGAGCGAGTTCGGAGGCGGCGCGTGCCGTGGGCACGCCCTCGGCGACCTCACGACCAGCAAGGATGCGCTCCAGGGGCTCCCCGCGCCCCAGGCGCTCTCCCACGCTGCGGTTACGGGAGAGCGCGCCGGTGCAGGTGAGGACCAAATCGCCCATCCCCGCGAGACCCCGGAACGTCACCTCCCGGCCACCGAGCCTGACGCCGAGGCGCGCGATCTCGTGCAGCCCGCGCGTCAGCAGCGCCGCCAGCG
>MEKI01000157.1:10158-26241 GCA_001766905.1 Acidobacteria bacterium RBG_13_68_16 | reverse complement strand
ACCCCAGCTCGACGCGCACCAGCTCGTCCATGCGCGCCAGGCTCGCCACCTCGATCCCTTTGCTTGCGGACACCAGCACTGAACCCGCGGCGAGATGTGGTCGCAGGCCACGCAGGACCTCGCGCGCGAACTGGACCGGGACGACGAACACGATTGCCCGCGCCCCCGCGGCCGCGTCTGCGAGCTCACCCGTGACCCTCACCTGCTCGGGGATTGCGAGATCCGAGAGGAACAGGGGGTTGCGCCGGTTTCCCCGGATTCCCTCGACGACCTCCTCCTCGCGCGCCCACAGCGCGACCTCGCACCCCACCCGGGCGAAGTGCATCGCCAGGGCGGTTCCCCAGGAGCCGGCACCGACGACCGCGACTCTCATCGCTTCTTCTCCCCTAGACGCGGCTCCTCGCCGCGGACCAGCCGCGCGAGGTTTGTCTTGTGCCGCCATATGATCACGAGCGCCGCCAGCACGGCGCACAACACCACCGGACCGGGTGGGTGCGCGACGAAGAACAGCACGACTGGGAACGCGGCCGCCGCTGTGACGCTTGCCAGGGACACGATGCGGAACGCCAGCAGCATGACGATCCACACTGCCGCAACGACAAGCATCGCCGGCCACGCGAGCGTGAAGAACACGCCCGCCCCCGTTGCGACGCCCTTTCCGCCCTTGAATCTCAGCCAGACCGGGAAGCAGTGCCCGACGATCGCGGCGAGCCCTGCCGCGGCCACCCAGTCGGGGTTCACCGTCACCTGCCGCATGAGCATAACCGCCGCCACGCCCTTGGCGATGTCGAGGATCGCAATCGGGAGGGCCACCTTCCACCCGGCGACACGCATGGCGTTCGTGGCGCCGACGTTTCCCGACCCGACTTGCCGCACGTCGCCGCGTCCCGCGGCCTTCACAAAGAGGAAGGCGAATGGGATAGAGCCCAGGAAGTACGCCACAACCAGCATCAGTTCGCGCGCCATCACGACCTCCCGCGCCCGCTCACGTCGCGACCGGCCAGCGCCGCAGGGGCGTGTACACGGCCCCCGAGGGACGCAGCTCGCTCTGGAAAAGCACGGCCTCCTGCGCCACGAACTCGGGAAACCGCCATTTCCCCACCTGGACCAGGAAATGGTGCACCGCCTGCACGCCCCACGGCCGCTCCAGGCGCGCGAGGGTCAGGTGGAGCGAGAACGCCCGCGGCTCGCGCGCTACACCGAGGTTGGCTGCAGCGTCTTCTATTGCGCTCGCCCAACCCTCGAGTCCGACGGCTTGGCCTCCGACCCACGCGACGCGCGGCCGGCGATCGTTTGGGAAGTACCCGCCCCCGCCGAGCCGGACGGTCACCGGCGGGAGGGAGGAGAGCGGCCCCGCCACCGCTCTGTCCAGACCCTCGACGAGCTCCGGGTCCTGCTCGCCGAGGAACTTGAGGGTGATGTGCATCCCCTCCGGCTGCACCCAGCGCGCCGGGGGCTGGTCTCGCTTCAGGGGGCCCAGTCCCCTTTGGAGAACCTCTCGCACCTTCTCGGGAAGATCGACCGCGATGAACAGTCTCATCCGTCCTCCAAGAGCGCACGGCGCAGCAGATCGAGAGCGAAGTTGGCTGAGAATTCCCGCACCATCTCGCGGTTGCCACTGAAGTGGTGCTGAGAGTGCCTTCCCCCGTGCGGCGTCGACACGGCGATGTGGACAGTGCCCACCGGTTTCTCCGTACTTCCGCCTGTTGGCCCGGCGATCCCGGTCACCGCGAGGCCGCACTCCGCCCCCAGGGCGCACGCGCCCTGCGCCATCGCCTCCGCGGCGTCGCCGCTCACCGCGCCGTGAGCGGCCAGCACCTCCGCCGGTACCCCGAGCATCCGTTCCTTGAGTCGGTTGGAATAGGCGACCACCCCACCGACGTACTGGTTGCTCGCGCCCGACACCGCGGTGAGCTGAAACCCCACAAGACCGCCGGTGCACGACTCGGCGGTTGCCAGGCGCCACCCGCGCCTGCCGAGCAGCTCGAGCACTGCCCCGGGGAGCGTGTCCTCGTCCCGGCCGAAGAGATCGCTGCCCGCCGCTGCCGAGAACGCTTTCTCCATCGTGGCAAGATCCTCCGGCGCTCGCGGCCCGGCTGCAGTGAGCACCAGCGACACCTGTCCGCGCGCTGCGAGGATGGTGACCCGCTCGCGGCCGAAGCGCTCGTAGAGCGGACTCACACGTTGCTCCACCTGCGACTCGTAGACGCCGGCCAGGCGAAGCGTCCGCGTCACCACGCCGCCCACCGCCACCCAGCGCGGCAGCAGGTGCGAGGTGAGGATCTGCTCGAGCTCCAGGGGGACGCCGGGCAGCAAGACCAGCGTGCGGCCCTTCACCTGCAGCAGTTGGCCGGGCGCGGTGCCGAGGGGGTTGCGCAACACCTCGGCCCCTTCGAGGACCTCCGCCATGCGGAAGGCGATAGGTGGCACCGGGCGCCCACGCCCCCGGTAGCGAGCGGCCAGCTCCTCCTCCAGGTCGGAACGCCGCACGAGGGCGAGCCCGAGGGCGCGGGAAACCGCTTCCCTGGTGACGTCGTCCGCGGTGGGACCGAGACCCCCACTGACCACGACCAACTCGGTGCGGGCGAGCAGCTCGCTCACCGCAGCGGCGATCGTCCCGACGTCGTCCTCCACACACCGTTTTTCGACCAGGGCGAACCCGCATCGCCCCAGCAGCCGGGCGGTCAGGAGCGAGTTGGTGTCGAGCCGGTCCGTGCGCACGAGCTCCGAGCCCACGGCGACAAAGGCTGCTGACTTCGCGGCCGTCATGGCGGGATTGTAGCCGCACAGGGCAGGGAAGACGGAAAAGGGTAAGGGGTAGGGAAAAGGCGAAACTCTACTTACCCGGAACTGGCAGTCTGCCCTTTCCCCGCTCCCCTTTCCCCTCTTCTAGCCCTGGCGCTCAGGTCAGAAGTTGACTTTCTGCACACCGGAAGGCTTGCGCGAAGGCGTGACGTGGGTTCAAATGTCCGCATGGACCGCGATCAGCTCGTTGCCTACCTCGACGACCTGCTGGAAGTGGAAACGCTGGAGGACGTCGCCGTCAACGGTCTTCAGGTGGCGGGGAACCAGGAGGTGGAGAGGCTCGCCACAGCCGTCTCGGTGTCGGCCGAGCTGTTCACTCAGGCGGCGGACTGGGGGGCGCATGCGGTGCTGGTCCACCACGGCCTGCTCTGGCGGGGGGACGACCCCCAGCGCGTCACCGGCTCTTTCCGACAGCGCCTGCGCCTCCTCTTCGAGAACGACCTCAACCTCATCGCCTATCACCTGCCGCTGGACCGCCACCCGGCCCACGGCAACGCGGCTGTCCTGGCACGGGAGTTGGGCCTCGAGCAGCTCGAGCCGTTCGGGAGCTTTGGTGGGGTCCTGATCGGGACCGCCGGGGTCTTCCCCGAGCCCGTTCCCGCGGAGGAGTTGTTCGTCCGAGTCCGCAAGGCCTGTGGCCAGGAGTCGCAGATCTTCCCCGGCGGGCCGGAGCGGGTGGCCTCGGTCGGAATCGTGACCGGCGGAGCCCCAACCGCGTTCGATGAGGCCGTGGCTGCCGGGCTCGACGCTTTCATCACCGGCGAGGCGCGCGAGTGGGTCCTGCACCGCGCCACCGAGGATGGCGTGCACTTCCTCGCCGCCGGCCACTACGCCACCGAGCGGTTCGGCGTGCGGTCCCTCGGGGAGTTCCTGGCCAAGCGGTTCGACCTCGAGGTGCAGTTCTTCGATCTCCCGAATCCGGTTTGAGAGGGCCCCGAGGTAGTTCTCAGATTTCACAAGGTGAGGTACCCTAGGGCGCCGGCACCCCGCCGGTGAGGACCGCGACCGGTGCCCGCCACCGGAAAAGGAGCAGGCATGGACATTCTGGACAGGTCGGTTGCCCGTAGCCCGCAAGCCCCGCTGGACCCCACGAAACTCCCCTTCGGGCGCACCTTTGCACCCAACATGTTCATGGTGGACTGGGACGAGGGCAAAGGGTGGCACGACCCACAGATTGTCCCGCACGGCCCCCTGAACCTGGGGCCCGCCGCCATGGTGCTGCACTACGGGCAGGAGATCTTCGAAGGGCTAAAGGCCTTCACGCAGCCCGACGGCTCGGTCCACCTGTTCCGACCCGACCGCAACGCGGCACGCCTCAACACGTCGGCCGGGCGCATGTGCATGCCCGAGATCCCGGTGGAATTGCAGCTCGAGGCGATGCGGAAACTCATCAGAATCGACAAAGGCTGGGTGCCGCCGCCGCCTGCCACCCTGTACGTGCGCCCCGCCATGATCGCCACCCAGGAGGCGCTTGGGGTTCACAGCTCAAATCGCTTCCTGTACTTCATCATCACCGGTCCGACCGGCCCGTACTTCGGTGCGACCACCACTGCCGTGCGGATCATGGTGGCCCGCGACTGGGTGCGCGCCGCCCCCGGTGGTACGGGCGCTTCGAAGACCGGCGGTAACTACGCCGCCTCGTTGGTGGCGAGCGCCGTGGCCAAGGAGAAGGGGTGCGACCAGGTGATGTGGCTCGACGCGGTCGAGCGCCGGCACGTGGAGGAGGTCGGGGCGATGAACCTGATCTTCGTCTTTGACGGCGTGGTGACGACCCCCCCGACCTCGGGCACCATTCTCGCAGGCATCACCCGCGAGAGCCTGGGCGTCCTCTGCAAAGAGCTAAAACTGCCCTTTGTCGAGCGATCGATCCACGTCGAGGAGGTGTTCCAGGGCCTGGCCAAGGGGGATTGCACCGAGATCTTCGGCTGCGGGACCGCGGCGGTGGTCTCCCCCGTCGGCGAGCTCCTTGACGGCGAGAAGGTCTACCGCGTCGGTGACGGCAACGAAGGTCCGGTCGCTAAAAAGCTGCGCGAGACGCTCACCGCGATTCAGTTCGGCACCGCGAAGGACACCCACGGCTGGATGATGAAGCTCTAGCGGCGCAGCGAAACTGCCACCACTCAGAGCCTGCCACGGAGGCGCGCGTAGCCGGCACGGCTCACCGGAATCTTGCCGCCGTCCTTGAGCACGACCAGTCGGCTGTCCTTCGCGTAGCGCTCGATGCGGGCCACCCGTTCCACGTTGACAATGAACGATCGGTGCACCCGCACGAACCTCCCGGGGTCCAGCTGTGCCGCGAGCTCCCCCAAGGTCTGCTGCTTGCGGTACTCCCTCCCCCGTGATCGCAGGCGAACGTAGTCGTCCCGGGCCTCCACGACATCGAGCGCCTCAACCGGGATCACGTGCACCTGCGGGCCATCCCGGACCAGCACCCGCCTCAGCGGAGCAATCTCCGCCCGTGCCGCGGCCGCGACGGCGGCGAGCTCCGGCTGCGGCCGGCCGAGCCTTTCCCGGGCGCGGGAGAGCGCCTGAGCGAGGCGCTCCGCAGAGACCGGCTTGAGCAGGTAGTCCACCGCATACACCTCGAAGGCACGCAACGCATGCTCGTCATGGGCGGTGACGAACACGACGGACACGTCGTGCTCGAGGAGTTCCAGCACCTCGAACCCCGAGATACCCGGCATCTGTACGTCCAGCAGGAGGAGGTCGATATCAAGCTCGGTCGCGGCCCGGACCGCCTCGAATCCGTTGGCGCACTCCGCCACGACCTCGACTTCGGGGTGTGCGGAGAGGTACTCACGCAGGAGCGCCCGGGCCGGCTCCTCGTCGTCCACGATCGCGACACGCAGTCTGCCGGGTGAGCTCGTCTGGCTCATGGTGCAGCGGCTAGGATAGCCCTACTGCGCCGACGCAGGCACTGCGGGCCAGGCGAGCTCGACGCGGAAGATCCCGCCATCCTGCCGCACCTCGACGCTTGCGTTCTGCCCGTATAGCGCGGCCAAGCGGCCACGCACGTTGGCGAGCCCGACTCCCTCCCCGGGCCTCACGGCCGCCTCAGGGTCCATCTGGTTTTCCACTGTGAGGTGCAGGCGCTCGCCCAGCCGACGCGCTGCGATGCGCACGACCCCCCCGCCAACCAGGTTCGCAACCCCGTGCCTGACGGCGTTCTCGACAAGAGGCTGGAGCACGAGCGGAGGCACGCCGCACGAGCCCGCCTCCGCGCTGACCTCGCGCTCCACCTGCAGGCGCGAGCCGAAACGGGCCCGCTCCACGGCGAGGTACTTCTCGGTCAGCGCCAGCTCTTCGGCGAGCGGGATGTTGGGGACGCCCCCCACCCGCAGACTCTCCCGCATGAACTCCGCCAGCTCAACGCACATCTGCCGCGCCGCCGCGGGGTTGCTGCCGGTGAGCGAGCTGATCGAGTTGAGCGCATTGAAGAGGAAGTGCGGGTCGATCTGGGCGCGCAACGAGCGCAGTTCGGCCTCACGGGCGAGCACCTCCAGCTCAAGGGCGCTCCGCTCCGCCCGTCGCGCCTCCTCGAACGCCATCAGGAGGTAGTGGAGCGAGGCGGCCAGTGCGTACAGCACAACTCCCATAGCCAGGATCACCGGCACCAGGCGCGGGAAGCGCTCGGTCGCCTTGGCAAAGACCGGGATCTGCTCCAACAGGACCACCCAGGTGTCAACCAGGAAGAGCCACAGCATCGCGGAGACGGCAGCGGCCATGACTTGGGTGGTGACTACTCTCGCGAACGGGACGTGGTGCGGGGAGGCGGTCTTGCAGGGGTACCATGCGGCCAGGCAGATGAAGCCGTAAATCATTGCCATGGGGAAGGCGATGGCTGCCGCCTCGACCCACGGTGAGCCGGCGATCACCAGCAGCCCTGCCATCAGACCCCCCAGCGGGACCCAGGCAGCCAGATACGGGCCCAGCCGACCCCGGTAGGCGAGGATCGGGTGCATGGGCTAGTTCTTCACGTCGACGCCGCCCATCAGCGCGACGCCCCTGATCACCAGCACCTTGCTGCCGTCGCCGCCCACCCGTGCGGTCATGTCGTCGAAGGCCCCCAGGATCGGCGTCCCCTGCACCACGACGCTCCACTCCTGCGGGACCTTGATTTCGATCCCGCCCCAGAGGGCGAAGGTGTCGATAACCGCCTGGCCGCTCGAGATCGATGCGTTCCGCAGGTCGATCTCACACCCCCCCATGATTGCGGTGAGCGACCCGCCCCGGAAATCCTTCGACACGCACTTGCGGTTCACCCCGCCGAGGAGAGCGAAGGCGTTCACGGTGCTGCTGGTGACGGAGGCGCTGGTCGACTGGCCGGCCACCGCTACAGAGCCCTCACCGGCTGCACTCTCCTCCTTGAGGCGCCGCCGGGGGCATTCCCAGGAGGGTCCTGCGACCGCCCGCCAGACCATCGTGATCCCCAGAAGCACCAGGAGGATCGGCCAGACCTCCCCGAAGCTGTAGTGGATGATGTCGAGGTTGGAGAGCAGGAACCACGTCCCCAACACGATGAGGACCACCCCGAAACCACGGCCCTGGCTGCCACCCGGCTGGAGCACGCGCCCGATCCCCAGCGCGATCAGCAGCACGGGCCAGTACTCCCAGAACTCTCCCGCGTTTAGGTACCCCAGTCGGTCCAGGGTGAACAGCACCCCGACCGCGATGACCACCAGCCCCAGGGCCAACCTGGGGGCGCCATCACGAACGCCATGGTCCGCCATCTCCGCCTCCCCGACCGGCGACCGCCTCGCGAGCGCCGGCCACGCACACCATACGCCCGGTCACGACGCGAGTTTGCGGTTTCCCGGCCAATGGCGGCCTCCTGCCGGTGAACGGCGCCGACATCGCCCTCTTCTTCTTCACTGCGTGGCTTTGTTTTGCCCGGCGGGTGCGCGGCCTCTCGACGCTGGCTCGCCCCCGCTCGCTTCGCGCCGAGACTCCTCCGGCCACGACCCAGCAGTGCGTCCCGGGGTGGGGCCCCTCGGTGTCCACAAAAGGACCGCGTCACCGACACCCTGCCCCGGATCCGTACGCTGGGGACCCCGTGGCCTCCGGAGCGATGGCCGCTTGCACCCGCCGAGCGGATCTTCTCCCCCACCCAGAGATACTGCTCAACCGTCTCGAGCAGGACCGTGGCGGACGGGAGGGGGGTTGAGAACCACCCCGCGGGCGGAAGGAGCCATCGCGCCGGAGCGTGCGGGCACCGAGCGTACCGATCGCTGCGTGGAGACGTGGGCGGCCGAAGGCCGAACCACGAGGGTCCGCGCGGCGAGCGGCACTGCTCGGTCACACGCGCAGGTCGGTCGGAGGGCTGGGCTCGATGCCCAGCCCGAGCGACCGCTCCCAACCCGCGGGGCAATAGAAAACCTCCACGGAGTGGAAGAAATAGAAGCAGGGGTTGGGACCAACAGAGTGCAAGCCGTCACGCAGTGACACAAGAAATACGGACCGCCCACCCGCCGGGCAATGAAGGCCTCCACGGAGTGGAAAGTAAGAGTCAGGTTCCTTCGCGCCAGCTTGCGAGGTAGCTCGCCTGCTCGTCGGTGAGGGTGTCGATGCCCAGGCCCATGGTGGCCAGCTTGAGCCGCGCGATGTCGCGGTCCAGCTCTTCGGGCAGCCGGTACACCTTGGGCTGCAGCTTCCCCGCTTCCTTGACCAGGTGCTCCGCGGCCAGTGCCTGGTTGGCGAACGACATATCCATGACCGAGGCCGGGTGCCCCTCGGCGGCCCCAAGGTTGACCAGGCGGCCCTCGGCTAGGATGTAGACGGTCTTGCCGTCCTCAAGACGGTACCCCTGCACGAAGGGGCGGGCCTCGAAAACGTCCGAGGTCATCTTGCGGAGACCGGGGAGATCGATCTCCACGTCGAAGTGCCCGGAGTTGCAGAGGATGGCGCCGTCCTTCATGAGCCTGAAGTGCTCGGTGCCGAGCACCTTGGTGTCGCCCGTCACCGTGACGAAGACATCGCCGATCTTGGCGGCGTCCGCCATCGGCATGACCGAGAAGCCGTCCATCGCGGCCTCGAGCGCGCGGACAGGGTTCACCTCGCACACGACGATGCGCGCGCCGTGCCCGTGGGCGCGCATCGCGACGCCGCGCCCGCACCACCCGTAGCCGGCGACCACCACCGTCAGGCCGGCGAGGAGGACGTTGGTGGCGCGCAGGATGCCGTCCACGGTGGACTGCCCGGTGCCGTACCGGTTGTCGAACAGGTGCTTGGTGTCGGAGTCGTTGACCGCGATCACCGGGAAGCGGAGGACGCCGTCACGCTCCATCGCCCGCAGCCGGATCACGCCCGTCGTGGTCTCCTCGGTCGAGCCCAGCACCGCGGCGATCAGCTTGCGCCGACCCTCATCGCCGAGCGCGCCCGCGAAGGCCAAAACCTCCGCGTGGACTCCCTTCACCTCGCCGCGCGCCACGAACAGCAGCGAGGAAACCAGGTCGGCGCCGTCGTCCATCGTGAGCGTCGGGGAGAATTCGAGACAGGCACGTATGTGCTTGTAGTAGCGTGAGTTATCTTCTCCCTTGACCGCGAACACTGAGACCCCGAGCTGCGCCACGAGCGCGGACGCGACGTCGTCCTGGGTCGACAGGGGGTTGGAGGCGCACAGGCGCACCTCTGCCCCTCCGGCGACCAGCGTGCGCACCAGGTTGGCGGTTTCACTCGTGACGTGGAGGCATGCGCCCAGCCGCTGGCCGGCAAGCGGCTTTTCCTTGGCGAAGCGCGCCCGGATCGAGGCGAGCACCGGCATCTGCCGGTCGGCCCAGACGATCCGCCGCATTCCCTGTTCGGCCAGTTCGAGATCGAGAACATCGTGGGGCGGCAAGTTCATGCGAACCTCCACAGTGCAGCGCGGATCGTATCCTGCCCGCGCCGCGGCCGCCACCTTTCCGGCCCCCGACCGGGCTGCCCGCGAACACCGGCCGGGGTTTCAACGTACTACCAGACGTGGACGCGCCTTCAACCGTCATCTCGGCCCGTCGCCTCGCCAAGGAGTTCCGGCACTGGGGGAAGCGGCTGCGTGCACTCGACGCCGTGGACCTCGAGGTCCGGAGCGGAGAGGTGTTCGGCCTGCTGGGCGCTAACGGTGCCGGCAAGACCACGCTGATGAAGATCCTCCTCGGCCTCACGAAGCCCACGGAGGGCGAGGCGCGGGTGAGGGGCCGCGACCCCCGCGCAGCCTCCTCGCGCACGCGCATCGGCTACCTGCCCGAGGGGCACCGGTTCCCAGGGTACCTGACCGGGGCGGCCGCATTGCGCCTGTTCGGCCGCCTGGCGGGCCTTCCCGAGCCGACGCTGGACCGTCGCACTCCAGATCTCCTGGAGCTGGTCGGGCTTGCCGATCGCGCGCGCGACCGCGTCGGCCACTACTCCAAAGGGATGACGCAGCGGCTCGGCCTCGCCTGTGCGCTGCTGGACGAGCCGAACGTTCTCTTCCTCGACGAGCCGACGGACGGGGTGGATCCGGTGGGTCGGCGCCAGATCCGCGACATCCTCCTCGCGACGCGCACCTCCGGCACCACCATCTTCATCAACTCTCACTTGCTCTCCGAGGTGGAGCGTACGTGCGACCGTGTTGCCATCCTGCACCGCGGGCGGGTGATCCGGGAAGGGACGGTGGAAGGCCTGACCAGGCCGACCCGGCGCTTCCGTCTGCGCCTGGCAGCCGGCGAACTGCCGCCCACGGAGCGGTTGCGGGAGATCGGTGCTGCCGTCGTCAACAGCAACGGTTCTGTCGAGGTGGAGGTACCGGATCTCGAGGCCCTAAACCGGCTCGTCGACACCCTCCGCGCAGAGCGCTTGTTGATCGCCGAGATCTCACCGTTGCGTGCGGCGCTCGAGGACGTCTTCGTCGAGGTCGTCGGGGAGGAGGATCGTGCCGCTGACCCCGAGGGCCACGCCTCGGGCCCCAGGCCGGAAGTTGGGCCGGAGGGTGGGACGTGAAGACCTGGGCGCTGATCGTGGACACCTGGCGCGAGGCGCTGGCCCACTACACGCTGCTCGGCTTTCTCCTTGTCTCCACCCTGTTCCTGCTGACCCTCACCTTCGCCCTCAACCTCGACATCGTGGACGGGAGCCTGGCGGCGGGTACGCTCTTCGGCAAGGCACTGGAGTTTCACCATGGAAACCGGCCCATCGACACCGTGGTCGTCACCGGCCAGTCCGTGTTCGCCGGGATGCTTTACGTCCTGGGGGTGTTCCTCGCCGTCTTCGCCACCGGCTCCCAGGTGCCCAACCTGCAGCGGCGGGGAACCGTTGACCTGTACGTGACCAGGCCCATCACCCGCACCCACCTTCTGCTCGGCCGCTTCCTGGGCGCGATGACGCTGGTGATCGTCAACCTCCTCTTCCTCTGCGGCGGCGTCTTCCTGGTCATCTCGCTCAAGACCAAGGTCTGGAACCCTCGCTTCCTCGTCGCGATGGGCCTCATAATGGTCGTCTTCCTCTCGTTCCTCGGGTTCATGTACCTGGTGGGTGTGCTGTCTTCCTCCACCCCGCTCTCGATCATGCTCCCCTATGCGCTCTACATGGTGTCGATGCCGCTGGCTGCACACGACCATATTGCCGCGGCGATGGACTCTCGCTTCTGGGCCAACGTCGTGCACGGGCTGTACTGGGTTCTCCCCAAGACCGCCGAGGTCGGTCGCGATCTCACGGCCTACGTGCTGGGCCGGACCACACCGACGCTGATGCCGCTGGCGACCACGGCGGCCTTCGGCGCGGTCTGCCTGGCCGCTGCAGTGGTGATCTTCAACCGGAAGAGCTTCTAGGAGGCACACGATGAAGAGACTCCTTGTCGTCTTGATGGTCATGGCCGTCACCACCCCGTTCGCCGCCGCCGCTCCGCCAACGATCGGGGAGATGCTGCACTCGGTCCCGGTGGGCGCCCAGGCAGTAATCGCGGTTGACAGCGCCGCGCTTCGCACACACCCCAAGGTGCAAGAGTGGCTGCTCCGTCACCAAAGCTGGACAGGCGCCGATCAGGATCTGCGCCGGTTCCTCAGCGACGCCGGGCTTGACCCGGTCCGCGACGTGGACGCCATGGTCGTGGCCGTGCTGCGGGACGGGGGCGAGACCGGCGCGGTGGCGCTGTTCTCCGGCCGCTACGACCCAGACTCGCTGGCCGTCGCCCTCGTCAAGCAAGGGGCCCAGCCCTTCACGCTGGGCGCCCACCGGGCCTACCGCCTGCCTTCCTCGGACCACCACAGCGACGAGACCGCCGTGCTGGTGCAGCCTTCTCCCGAGCTTGTGATCGTGGGAGAGGGGTCGGCCGTGCAGGCGGCCATCGCGCCCCCGCACGCAGTAATCCCGCTCATCGAGAGCGAGATTGCGGCCGGCCACATCGATCCCCGCGCCCCCTTCTGGGTTGTGGCGGTGGTCCCCGCCGAGGCCCGGGAAAAGGCTGGTGAGGTCTCGGAACACGTTCACGGAGAGGGAAGCGAATCGGTGCGTAGCGTTGTGTTTGCTTCAGGAGCCGTCCAGCGAGTCGCCGGCCAGGCGTTCCTCGACGAGTCGTTGCGGTTTTCGGGCGTTGCGGTCGCCGATACGTCCGAGAACGCCGAGCTACTCCGCGATGCGGTGAAGGGGGCGATCGCAGCCGCCCGCCTGCACGCGCAGGGGCAGGCCCCCGAGCTCGTGAACGTGCTCAGGGAAATCGTGGTACGCGTGGCGGGAACCGACCTCTCCGTCTCGGGCGCCGTGCCGCTGGCTCTGCTCGAGAAGCTCGCCGCCGAGCACAAACCCTGCCTGTCCGGCGCCAAGCCGCAGCTCTGACCCACGCCACTCCGGGTCGCGGCCGCCGGACCGGGCTCCCGCTTGGCCCGTGCTAGCCGGGAGCCCCCCGGGCGCGGTATCATTGCTGGTACGAGATGCCCGATGGTGGGAATCGATACGCGATGCCGAAGCGGCAGCGACCAGGGGTGGGTGGTCGGCGCCTCCACCGGGGGGGCGTGGTGAACGCCGAGGCAACTCCGGGGCTGCCGGTTCTCCTCCTCGAGGAGAACCTGCACCTGCGCCAGCTCCTCGTGGAGGCCCTCCGGGGCCGCGGCCATGTGATCACTGTCTGCGAGGACGTCGAGACCGCGTGGGAGGCCTACCAGCAGGAGCACCACCCCATCGTCGTGCTGGCCCTGGAGGCCAAGCAGGGCGACGGCCTGCAGCTCGGCCGTCGAATCCGGGAGCTCCCCGACGGCCCCAGCACCGTGCTCATCTTTGTCGTCGAACACAAGCCCCCGCAGGGCCTACTAACGCTGCTCGCGGTGGCAGACGACTGCCTGACAAAACCGCTCAAGGGTGACGTTGTCGAGATGCGGCTCGCAGCCGCCGAGCACCTGGCGCACGAGCGTGCCGAGCGCAAGGCCGCCGAGGTCGAGCGGCAGAACCTGAAGACTCGCCTCGACCGCATCCAGACCGCGGGCGATGGAGAGGCCGCCGAGGCACGACCGGGCACCGGTCTCCGCAGCCGGATGCGACGGATCGCTGCTTCTCTGGGGATCGTTGGGGACGCGCGGGGAGGGGAGGGCGACGCACCGGCAGCGGTTCCGCCACCTCCTCAACCCGAGCCCGACGCGGCCCCGGAGGTTCTCGGGCCACCGTTGGACGAGCCTCCGCCGCCAGCGCCTCTCGACCAGCCGATCACGGTGCTTCCGGAGGAGCCGGCGGGCGCCCCGGAAGAAAGGCCGCTCGAGCAGGGGATCACCGACGGCTGGTGGGACTGGGACCTCACCGCCAACGCCGTCAACTTCAGCCCCCAGTGGAAGGCGATGCTGGGCTACCGACCGCATGAGCTCAAGGGCGTTCCGGACGATTGGTTCAGCCGTGTGCATCCCGAGGACCGCGACCAGCTGAAGGCCGCCATCGATGCCCATCTCAACGGCAAGACACCTCATATCGAAAACGAACACCGCATCGAGCGCAAGGACGGCTCATTCGAGAACATGCGCTGTCGCGCGCTGGCATTCCGCGACAGCTCAGGCAAGCCGGTGCGCATCACCGGCTCCCACACTGACATCACGGAACAGCGGGCATTCGAGGCACTCACCGGTCTGCCCAACCGAGCCAGCCTGATCGAGCGTCTGGGGCGCGCTCTCGAGCGGGCGCGGGCCGGCGACGGTACCCTCTCGGCTGTGCTCTTCATGGACCTGGATCGCTTCAAGAACATCAACTACAGCCTCGGCCACCACGTCGGCGATCAGTTGCTGAAGGCGGTCGCCGGTCGGTTGCGCTCGTGCCTGCGCGCCCAGGATGGCCCGGAACGTCTCGGCACCACGGTCGCCCACGTGGGCGGCGACGAGTTTGCGGTCCTTCTCGAGGGCATAAAGGAGGTCAACGACGCCGTGCGGGTCACGAAGCGGATCCAGGACGAGCTGCAGGCGCCCTTCGATGTCGAGGGCCAGGAGGTCTTCACCAGCTCCAGCATCGGCATCGCCGTCAGCACGCCCGAGTACGACCGCCCAGAAGACCTCCTGCGCGATGCGGACACGGCGATGTTCCGAGCGAAGGCGCTGGGCAAGGCGAGCTACGTGGTGTTCGATGCGGGCATGCACGTCAAGGCCGTCTCGCTCCTCAAGCTTGAGACCGAACTGCGGCGCGCGGTGCAGCGCGAGGAGTTCCGCGTCCACTACCAGCCGATCGTCATGCTCGAGGACGGCAAGATCATCGGCTTTGAAGCCCTCGTGCGCTGGCAGCACCCAGACGGGGAACTGTTGTATCCAAAGGATTTCTTGACCGTGGCCGAGGAGACCGGCCTGATCGTCGGCATCGACCGCCAGGTCGTGCGCGATGTCTGCAAGCAGCTTCGCTCGTGGACCGGGCAGTTCCGCAGGACCACACCGCTCACCGTGAGCGTCAACGTGTCGGGCGTCCAGTTCCTCCGGCCCGACATGATCGTAGAGATCGACCGCACGCTCCGGAACTACGGCGTGTACGGCCGCAGCCTGAAGATAGAGATCACCGAGAGCGTGATCATGGAGCACGCCCGCTACGCCGCCGACATGCTCCAGCAGCTGAAGGCCCTCGACATCAAGCTCTCGATCGACGACTTCGGCACGGGGTACTCGTCGCTGTCCTACCTCCGGCGCTTCGAGATCGACACCCTCAAAGTGGATTTCTCGTTTGTAAGCCGCATCGACACCGACGAGGAGAGCTGGGAGATCATCCGCACGATCGTCACGCTCGCCAACAACCTGGGCAAGGACGTGGTCGCGGAGGGCATCGAGCGCGGTAAGCAGCGCGAGCTGCTGCTGGCGCTGCACTGCAAGTACGGGCAGGGTTACTTCTTCTCCCGGCCGGTGGACGCCGAAGCCGCCACTGCGCTGCTCGCCGCAGACACCCGCGGTGAGAGCCTCCTCAAGACCCAGTAGAGCAACGCAAGAAATGCGTAGGCCCTGCGATCTCTCGCGCGGCCCTCGTATCCGTCAGCGCGCACGGCGGGAGCCGCTGGGAGTTGGCGGTCGTACCCTGCACCGGCCCAACCGCGTCTGACCCTCGGGACGGCACCCACCTGACGTACAGGGTCAGCCTCGCGGTACGCCCCTCCCCTGCCGACACCACGGGCACGTGGCGCAACCAGAGGCGGGCCTCCGAGTCACCTCACTGCTCAACGGCCCCCTCCCGTGCTGTCCTCTCCTGGCATCTCGGCCGGGGCGCCTCGTTAAGGTCCCCTCGTCGTGGCATGTGCCCGCCGCCGGGACCCTGGCGACCCCGCATTGCCGGCCCAGCAGCAGGATCGCCAAAGAGTCGCACTTTCTCATTTGGACTACGGGGCGCCACGGGGGCCGTCATCACCCGTTTGGGTGATGCGCCACCTCGGCGATGGTGCAAGCATGTGTGAATTAGAGCCGCGGAATGACGAGGACCGAGCCTCCCACGGTGCTTTTGTGCGAAGCAGGCCTGCTTGCTGAAGTGCCGGGTGCCGGGGTTCCTGGGGAACAGCCGGTGAACGTTAGAGGCGACGTGCAGTCGTTACGCAGTCGGAGGAAGTGAGCCGTTCGAGGAGATGAGCCACGATGGACACCCCCCATCCATCCCATGCCGTGAGAACTTCCTTGGCGTGTGCAATCGCATGTATCTTCTGCCTCTCGGTTGCACCACCGATGGAAGCGGCGCCCACACCTACACGCACGCGGACGCGTACCCCGACACGCACACCCACCCGTACCGCCACGCGCACGCCAACCCGGACACCCACCGGCCCCACCCCCACCCGGACTCCCACGCGCACCTCAACGCCGACCCCGACACCGGCGACCGGCGCCATCGCCGGCACGA
>MEKI01000157.1:8490-10081 GCA_001766905.1 Acidobacteria bacterium RBG_13_68_16 | reverse complement strand
ACCACGACCGCCGGAGACGGGACCTACACACTGACCGGCGTGCCAGTCGGCACCAGGACCATCAACGCCTCTCTGACCAACTACGTCGCCGCCAACAGTGGAAACATCAACGTCACGCAAGGCGGGACGGCTCCCGGGGGAACGCTCGCCCTCAACCGCACCACCGTCACCGTATCCGGGACGGTCACGGATGGCATCAGCGGTTCCGGCGTCGAGGGCGCAACGGTGAGCGTCCAGGAGCAGAGTGGCAAGACGGCGACGACCAACTCCTCGGGCTTCTACACCATGTCCGGCGTCTACTGGGGGAGCATCCACCTCACCGCGACGGCCACCGACTACACGGCTACGACCGTTCCTATGACGCTGACCGCGGGCACCAACCCCACTCAGAACTTCGCCCTGACCCGTACGACCACCACGGTCACCGGCGTCGTGCGCGACGTTGAGACCGATGACCCGATCGAAGGGGCAACGCTCACGGTCGAGGAGCAGCCAGGGCTGTCCGCGACCACCAACGCCTCGGGCGATTACTCCCTCGCCGGGGTTTACTGGGGCACGATCCAGCTCACCGCAGCATCGCCCAGGTACACGGCGCAGACCCAACAGGTGGACGTGGCCCCATCGGGCGGCACCTTCGATTTCTACCTCGAGGTGGGGCGGGGCACGATCACGGGACTCGTGGTGGACAGCACCAACCAGACCGGCCTGAACGGTGCAAATGTCGTGCTCGAGGATGACGAGGGCTCCAGCGCATGGACCGACTGGAGCGGCACCTTTACGATCACGGACGCCCGGGCGGGTTCGCACAACCTCGTCGTCTCGCGGTGGTCCCATGCCACGGTGGTCACCGGAGGCGTGGAGGTCGTGGCCAACGAGACCGTCAACACGCCACAGGTGGAGCTGAACCCTCACACCGCGGCCATTACGGGCAGGGCCTTCAACCCCGATACCGGCCAGTCCGTTGGCGGCGTCACGGTCACCTGCGCCCGAACCGGGCAGACGGCGACGACCGATGGTGCTGGGAACTTCTCGCTCTCCGGCGTCGCCCCCGGCTGGGAGGTGCTCGCGTTCACCAAGCAAGCGTACTGGCCTACCGCCACCGGCGAGCTGACCGTGGAACCTGGCGTTGGCGTCCAGGCGGACGGCGAGGTGCGGCCCGTTTCCGGCACCGCGCCTTCGGGCATCGTCCACGGGAGGGTCCTCGATTCCCTGGGACAGCCGGTCGAGGGCGTGACGGTGGCCGCGCTGGGATCCGGCAGCGCGATGACCGCGAGCGACGGCACCTACTCGATCCAGCTCACCCGCGGTCGCTACGTCTTCACCGCGGCAAAGGCCGGGTATCGCACGGCGGTGAACCGCCCTCAGGGGAACGGGACCTTCTACTTCCCTTACAACTTTCAGATCCTCCAGGACTTCGTCCTTTACCTCGCAAGTGACACCCGGACGATCAACCTCACCACGACGGATCCGCTCGCTCTCACCCCCCGCCAGGGTGGCGCGAGGATATTCACGCTCGGCTCGGTGTACGACCTCGACTCCGGACCGACGGGCGCGCGCACCATCACCGAGGTGCCATCCGGTCTGTTCCTCG
>MEKI01000157.1:7216-8484 GCA_001766905.1 Acidobacteria bacterium RBG_13_68_16 | reverse complement strand
CGAGGCCGCGCACCCTTGGGGCCGGTCAGACCCTCTCGCTTGACTTCCACGGGCCGGCCGACTCGCCTGCGACCTCGCCGAGCTGGGCGATCGGGGGACTGGCGTTCGGCTCCACCACCCTTGACCCCGTAGCCGGAGCCACGGTCACTCTCTCAAACCCAGGCCAGAGCTTTACGACCAACGTCATCGCCGACGCGCACGGCCGCTGGAGCTTCGCGAGCGGCCCGACGGGCGACTACACCGTGGCTGTGTCGGCCGATGGCGGCCTGGTCTCCGCCGAAACCTGGGGCTTCACCGCCCAGGACGACGGCAGCATCTTCATCGCGGATTCCGAGATGGTCGGTCCGACCGACGGTGGGACGCTGACCATCGACCAGCCGAGCGAGGGGGCGACCCTTTCGAGCCCGCCCTCCTCGGTGACGTGCAGCTCGGTGCTGCCGCGCCCCGGGGACTACATCATCAGCGCGGAGGTCCAGCTCTCGGGAAGCGATGTCACGGACAGCATCCTCACCTTTGAGCCCGACGGCACGCACTTCTCGATCAGCTTCGCCTCCTCCGCACCCGACGGCCAGCACACGCTGACCGTGACCGCCCTCACCGCCCGGGACGCCATCCTCACCGCCGGCGTGACCGTCAACCTGCAGCAGACCGTGTCAGTGGCCGCGCTCGCGCTCAACCCGTCAAGCGTTCTTGGCGGAATCCCCACCACCGGTACAGTCACCCTCGACCGTCCCGCACCGGCCGGGGGTACGGTCGTCTCACTGACGAGCGATAGCCTGGGTGTGGCCTCGGTCCCGCCGACCGTCACGGTCCCCGAAACTGCCACCGACGCCCAATTCACGGTCACAACGTTCACGGTTCCGTCCGCCACAGAAGTGACCATCTCGGCAACCGCCAATGGCAACATCAAGACGGCACAGCTCACCGTGGGCCCACTGGGCCTTCAGTCACTGACGCTGAACCCGCCCAGTGTGTGGGAGGGCTACAGCACCACCGGCACCGTCTTCTTGAACGGCCCTGCTCTCACCGGCGGGTTCACCGTCGACCTGTCCAGCGCCGACCCGGCCCACGCAACCACACCAGCGAGTGTGACGATCGCTCAGGGTGCAACGAGCGCCACCTTCCAGGTTTCGACCTCAAGCGTGAGTGCCACGACGCCGGTCGTCATCTCAGGCGTTGCCGACGGAATCACCAAGACGGCCACGCTCACAATCACCCCAAATGCTGTGAACTACATTCGTTTGGACTATCCGAAAGCGGGAAGCGGT
>MEKI01000157.1:4569-7188 GCA_001766905.1 Acidobacteria bacterium RBG_13_68_16 | reverse complement strand
TCCCCGTCGGTCCGGTGGAGCTGATCGAACTGACGCTGATCCCAACCAGCATGGCGGCCGGTCTGACGAGCCAGAGCAACAGTGTCGAGCTTGATGGAGTGGCGGGCGCCGGTGGCGTCACGGTAAGCCTCAGCAGTTCGTACGCGCACGTGAGCGTGCCAACCTCGCTAACGATTCCTATGGGGTCTGCGACTGCGGATTTCACCCTTTCAACCTGGGAGGCGGTATGCACTGCGGTGCCTACCATCATCACGGCGACTCACGGTTTTGTCACCAAAACTGCCAGCTTCACATTGCAGCCGGCGGCCCTCAGCAATATCTTCCTGAGCAGCCCGACTGTGGTCGCAGGCAATGGCGCAACGGCGTACGTTGACCTCAGCGGCTGGGAAAATCATGAGGACTGCCCAGTGGTGCTCTCCAGCAGTGACCCCACCATCGCATTCGTCCCGGGGGGACTGGGGGCCTGTCAGCCTGTGGGGAGTTTCCAGCGCTGCCCGGGAGACGTGACGACTTCAGCATCGGCTCCCCCGGGGACGGCGGTGACGATCTCGGCGACGTTGCAGGGCGACACGGACACGACCACACTCACCATCGCGGCGCCCGAAATCAGCGGAATAGCGCCGGGGCTGGCGCTGCCTGGGGACACCGTGGTCGTCTACGGCCCCTCCTTCGCAGTGAACACCGCCGTCATGCTCCAGGGGCCCTACCAGGCGTCCGATCCGTTCGGCCTCAGCCCGTCGTGCAAGATACCTGGCGACGTGTGCCCGACCACGGACCTGTCCGCGTCCGTCAACACCGACGGCACTGCGGTCTCGTTCGCGGTCCCCTCGGATCTCCAGGACGGCGCGTACCACGTGTGGACGAAGAGCTCCTCCGGCATCCTGTCTAACGTGAATCGGTGGGTCATCGTCGACACGGCAGCCAAGACGAGGGCCGTTGTCCCGCCCGAGGAACACGTCCTGGCGAGCCGGATCTACCCAGGGCAGACGATTACCGGCACGCTCACAGGGGACAACGCCGCCGGAGGGGTCGCAGACTACAACTTCTTCTACTTTGTTGGAGCGGCAGGCAGCCGGATCAACGTCGCCATGGAGCGTGTGGACACCTCCACGACGTGGGAGCACCCGGACAGCCTCGATCCGCAGATCGAGATCTTCGCTCCCGACGGCTTCCTCCCGCAAAACCTGGTCGCCTGGGACAACCAGCCCGGCGTAGATCTCAACGCCTCCCTGGACGATGCAGTGCTACCTCTGACAGGTCTCTACATCATCGCCGCCGAGACCACCCGCGGCCACGGCGACTACCGGCTCTCGTTCTCCTTCAGCTCGCTGGCGCCACCGGCCGAGGGCGAGCGCGTGGTCGCGCTCTCAGGTGCCGACCGGACCGTCCCGGTGGGGAGTGCGTTCGAGACCGTGGCCCTCACCCTCGATCCCCGCGGCTGCCCGATCTCCGGTGCCACCCTCGCGTACGCGGCTCAATCCTCCCCTGACAACCAGGGCACGGTCGGTTTCGTCGGCGGCGCACACGCCCTCACCAACCCGGACGGCTCCTCGTTCAAGGACGTGGTGTTTGCCAGCGCGGGGAAGGCGGAGTTCGGTCCCTCGTTTATTGCGACCTTCTCCAGCGAGCCCCTTGCGACACCCCAGGGTGAAGCGCGGGTAGGGGCGGGGCTTGCCCCCGCCCGGGCTGTTGGGACGATCCCCCGCTACCAGCCGGTGGCACATCTCGCGGCCAGCGCGGGCAGCCTCCGGCCCGATGGGACGATCACGCTGCGCATCGGCTCGTTCCAGCGCCTGCCGATCGAGCGCCGTCATGCCCGCAAGGAAGCCTCGCACGAGCTCAGGTCTGGCGCCGGGTCAGGTGCAGGTTCCCTCTCCCTCCAGGGAGAGGGTGGGGTGAGGGCGCAGACCGTGTCATCGGCACCCCGAGCAAACCTCCTCGCAGAGCCCGACTCGCTTCCCGTCGATGCCTCCACCGCCATCCCGTTGCCCGGGCCGCCCCGGGAGCTCTTCGCCGGCACTCAGGCCATCACCTCGTGCACAGCGGCGACGCTTCGCGCGGCGGGCACCACGGCCAGCCAGGTCAACCCGCCCTACACGGTGACGCTCACCGATCTGACACCGTCCACGGGCCAGACCGAGCCCAACGGTGAGGTGGGCGTGGAGGGCATCCACGGCCACCGGGTGGAGAAGGTCATCCGTCTCAAGATCCAGATCAAGGACCAGTACGATGTGGAACCGACCTATCCTGTCCTCGTGCACCTGACGACCGGGGGCCCGCGCCACGGCACGCTGATCCTCGACCCCGACGGGACGAGGACGGAGTGCCCCGACGCCTCCTTCCTCTGGCACGACCGCGATGCCCAGGGGAACCTCGTCGCGCTCAACGAGGAGTTCGAATACCGAATGGGCACATGGTCCCGCTACGTGGGCGTCGAGCCGGATCCCGATCACCCGCCCCAGGTCCGTCCGGTGTGGGGTGTGGCCGAGGACCTCGAGGTCCGGTTGGAGACCCCCGACGGCGCCCCGCTCTCGTATCGCGTCCACCCGGAGCCCGGGAAGCCGGATCACTTTGCCTGCTGGGAAGGACCAAACCTCCCATGCGGCGACGTGTTCGCGC
>MEKI01000157.1:4144-4469 GCA_001766905.1 Acidobacteria bacterium RBG_13_68_16 | reverse complement strand
TCACTTACCAATTCGACGGCGGATCAAGTCATGTGCTAGTGCAGAAGCAGAACTACGACGCCCGCTTCGGGGTGGACGAGAGCACCTGGCCGCTGACCGTCTCACCCGGCGCCGCTGAGGGTGCGATGCCCAAGACATCTTCCGGGGACACCCCACGCCTGGTGCTGCTGGCCCTGTCCGGGACTAGCATCCCGAGCCGCATCCCGGCGGGGCCGTACTACAGCATCGTGGGTCAGGACGAGCCGTCGCTGGATTCCACCCACGTCTACCGCAACACGGACGGGAGTTGGAACTGGGTCGAGGCGAACGACCAGGACGCGGCGCT
>MEKI01000157.1:0-4127 GCA_001766905.1 Acidobacteria bacterium RBG_13_68_16 | reverse complement strand
GTGAGTTCCGTCTGTCGCTGGTGGACGGCAGCGGCACGGTGGTGCCAGGCACCGCCTTCCGCGTCCATCGCTGCCCGCGGGGCGAGCACCTGACGGCGGAGAGCCCACCGGGGGACTGCACCCTGGGACCGGTGGACAGCGAGGCGCTCACCGGGGAGCTCCCCTCGATCACGCTCAACGAGGCCGGCAGCCAGCGCGGCTACCTTGGCATCGAGCTGACCAGGGCGCCGGTCAATCCGGGCACGTACTATTTACTGGTGGAATGGCACGGGAGCACGCCGTACCGTATTCGCTGGCAATCTCAGCTCTTCGGCCGCTCAGCCCCCGAGGAGGACCTCAAGGGTGGGTTCGTCATCTGCACCGTCCTCGGCGGGGAGATCCTCGATGAGAGCTTCCAACACATTGACCCCGAACTCGTCGTGACCGAGCCTACACAGATCTACGTTCGCTACAGCCTCGGTGCTGGCCAGGGCCTCGCACCAACGCTGGAAGTGACGATCGACACCAGATGGCCAGAAGGGGAAACCTACGCACCCGTGCAGGGACTGGTGTTGAGTCAGCTTGCTTCAAGCGGGGTATATGTAGGCGAGGCCACACTCACGCCGCCAGACGGGGGGCAGCAACCAGCTCCGGGCGTGTTCAACGCTCCCGGAGGGCCCTCCCTGGCGGTGCCTGGAGGGCCGGGATTGGTGACGAGCAGCCTCGTTGGAAACACAGGCCCGCCCAACGCGACTGCGAGCACTGCTGTGCCAAGGAAGCTCGCAATCCAGTTCCTTGATGCGCCCGGCCAGAATGTTGTTGCCAACCCAACTGTGACAGTCCGCAAGGTTTCAGACCCACTTCAGCCTGGGCACTCGCTTCTAGTTGAGGAGTGCCCCGCGAGGGTGGTAGCCATCTTGCCTGGAACAGGTGCGGTGGACCAGAACGCCCGTGGGTATGTGGGCCTTCGTGAACAGGCGAACAGCCAGCTTGAGGCTGGGTCCCGATACTCCTTCGCTGAGCCTCAGGGCTCGGTCGCGACGGTGCTTGCGGAATACGATCATCCGCGAGTCGGGGATTACGCGAGCAAACACCACACGGTCTTCCATTTGGTTGGCGGTTACGGGCCGATTATGTGGCTCGAGAGCATTGCATCGCCTCGCAGACGGGCGGATGGCACAGGAATCTCTACCTGGGACGCTCTAGCGGTTGCGGTACCCACCATAAGTGGGCGTTCCCAGGGTTACCAGGAATCGGACCCAGAAGCGGTCCCGCAGTGGGTGGACGACTATTACTACTACGGCGCCGGCACGTCGCCCGCCTCCCCCCAACCTGGAGGTAACAGCATCCCCGACTGGCTCGAGGCGGCCGCGTGGGACAGCATCATCTCGCTGCGGTCCAGCGCCTCGGGCACAGACCAAGATGTCGGGAACGCCGTGACCGACATCCGATCCGGCTCCGCGAGCAACGGTCAGTGGGCGTTTGTTCCAACGGGCACTCAGGTCATTCGATTCGATGCTCCCAAGATCGCAGCCGGTGCATCGTCGGTCCGGCGGGACGGGGCGGATGCGCCAAACTACGCCTACCATGGCCTGCGCGACGGCCCAACCAACGCGCTCGACGCTGCGGCGAAGCATGAGGCGCGCCATTGCTGGCAGCATTCGTTGACAGATGGGGACACTGACACAGTCCCTGACGTGGTGCCTGACCCTTTGGCGCCAGCGCTCCTCGATTCAGGGTTCTTCCTTCGGCTCAGCGGTGTAAACACGGAGTTTGATTTCTTCGGGCCCAGCCAGTCGGACGACTCGGTGCCGGCCTTGGACGCGAAGGAACGCGACGCCGTCAGGTGGGAGGGTAGGGTCGCGGGCTCAAACGTCGCAAGCAACCTCCAGTGCATCCAGGGGCCAGTCACCCAACTTGTGCCGGGGCCATACCCGATCTACGACGCGGGCACGGCCACAGCGGGACAGGCTCTACCCGTCGGGCTCGTCGTAACTGCCGTGGGCGTCGTGCCCGAGTTCAAGTGGGGTCAGCCCACCTCAAGCTTCGTCACGGGAATCACTGTGAAGCTGGCGCGCGAGACGAGCCCGGTTCCAGGCGAGACGGAGCTTGGCAACGCCGACGCCAGAATCCTCGACCCGAACGAGCCGGACGTTTACGGAAACCCCGGCCGGGTGACCGTCGCGTTTGGCACAACCACCAGCTCCACGCTTTATGGCAACGGCAACGTGCCCTTCGGGCTCGTGCCTGGCTTTGGGCTCAACATCTTCAGCGCGATTGCTTGGGAGCTGTCCGGAGCTGGCGACGGAAGCGGTGCCCAGGCAAAGCCGTGCGGGTTTGCACAGCCGCAGAAGATCTACTTCAAGATTAGGGGGACCCCGTGAGAGGACCAAGAACGTTCGTACGTGTCACAATCGCTGTGCTCGCGTGGGCAGTACTTTCGGGTCGCGCGTCGAGCTCGCCCCCTCCAGAGCAGGGGCTGAAGGAAGAGCTGCAAGATGTACTCCAGGAAGAGGTGTGGCGCGCAGGCGGCCCGCGCCAGGATCGGATGCTTGCCTTCTTTGAACAGGCGATCGCGAGTGGCAAGCCCGAAGCTGTTGCACCGGTTGAGGAGGTCCTGTGGCCACTCTTCGCGCGGCGGTGGCTCGACCCCAGGCCGTTCGCCGAGTATCTTCCTCAACTACGTGAGTTGTCGCGCACTAAGGCTTCCTCACGCGACTTGGCGAGTGGCTGGCCAGAAGAGATCGCACTCTGGGACATGCCTGCCTCAGAGCGGCAGCGTGCGTACAGCCAGGTTCTTTCCACCGGCAGGCCAAACGACGAACTTGGGCTTGCCTGGAACGGTGCCGCGTACCGAGCCATGCTGGAGGAAATGGACAACCTGCTGCCGTTGATCGAGGCCACAATGGAAAAGGATCCCAACGCGAATTACCAAAAGGCTGAGACCAAGGTCCCCCGCGCGGACCTGCTTGAACTCGCTCGAGCAAGGTCCGGCGACTGCGTGCAGGGCTATATCGGGCTGATTCGCCAGGAACTCGAAGAGCAACAACATAGGCCGGACCCTGACCCCAATTCGTTCGGCAACCGACTCATCCGCGAGGCGTTGCTCGAGCTCGTCCACGCCGACCGCAAGGAACTCCTAGCGCCGCTAAAAGGGCTTTGGCGCAGCATTCCGAACCCGGAGATGTCGACGCCCGAGAAGCGGCAGGAATACGCCAGGTACGCCGCCCGAGGTTTCAGGGACCCTGACTACCCTCGGACTGGGCCAGCAGCCGATCATCTTGTTCGCGCAATACAGGCATTGGGGGACCCGTCCTTCCAGGAGAAGAACAGCGGGCGTCGGGAACTTCTCAAATCCACAAGGAAACGGCTTGTCGAGGCCGGGTGGTTGCGCTCAACTGTCGAGGCGCAGTAGACGCGCCTAAGATGTGCGCCGATAGAGGAGATGGCGGGCGGGCCGCTGGCTGGATTGTGAGGTCTCCCCCTCAGATGAGCGGCATGGGGACTTAGCGCAGCCGGTTGGGCCGCGAGACCGGACACCCGCTGTGTGCTTCAAGCGCGTGGACACCTCCACGACGTGGGAGCACCCGGACAGCCTCGACCCGCAGATCGAGGTCGTCGCTCCTGACGGCTTCCTCCCTCAAAACCTCGTGGCCTGGGATAACCAGCCCGCAGTGGATCTCAACGCCTCCCTGCACGACGCCGTGCTGCCTCTGACAGGCCTCTACATCATCGCGGCCGAGACCACCCGCGGCCACGGCGACTACCGGCTCTCGTTCTCCTTTAGCTCGCTGGCGCCACCGGCCGAGGGCGAGCGCGTGGTCGCGCTCTCAGGCGCCGACCGAACCGTCCCGGTGGGGAGCGCGTTCGAGACCGTGGCGCTCACCCTGGATCCCCGCGGCTGCCCGATCTCCGGTGCCACCCTCGCGTACGCGGCTCAATCCTCCCCTGACAACCAGGGCACGGTCGGCTTCGTGGGCGGCGCACACGCCCTCACGAACCCCGACGGCTCCTCGTTCAAGGACGTGGTGTTTGCCAGCGCTGGGAAGGCGGAGTTCGGTCCTGCGTTCATGGCCACCTTCACCAGCGAGCCCCTTGCGACACCCCAGGGTGAAGCGCGGGTAGGGGCGGGGCTTGCCCCCGCCCGG
>MEKI01000156.1:3629-7465 GCA_001766905.1 Acidobacteria bacterium RBG_13_68_16 | reverse complement strand
AAACCCCACAAACGTCACGAAAAACAACATCACCGCAGATAACGCATCCAAACGCAACGTGAAATCAATCGTGAGGTCGCCGGCTGAGATCCAGCGGAACAGGTACTGCACGAAGATCTCACCGTGGGTACCCGCGTACTGAAGCAGCGCCCCCAACGCTGCCGCCAGGCTCAGGCCGACCGAGCCCACGCCCACGACCGTGGTGGTGCGGTGGTCGAAACGCAGGGCACCCGCGAGGAGTACCACCGCGCCGGCGAGCGGGAGTGCGGGCACCAGCCAGAGCAGATGAAGCATCACTCCTCCTACCAGCGCAAGACGTTCAACCGGTCCACGTCGATCGAATGCAGCTTGCGGAAGATCGCCACCAGCAACGCCAGGCCGACCGCGACCTCGGCGGCCGCCACCGCCATCACGAAGAACACGAATACCTGAGCGTCGAGAGTCCCGTGCATGCGGCCGAAGGCCACCAGGGCCAGGTTTGCGGCGTTGAGCATGAGCTCGATGCCAAGCAGGATGGAGATGCCGCTCCGCCGAAGGAGGACGCCGGCTGCGCCTATCGCGAACAGGACCGCGGCGAAGATCACGAAGTGCATCGGGGTCACCGTCATCTCAGTGTTTCCTTTTCACAAGCACCAGCGCCCCCACGAGGGCGGCCAGCAGCACGACCGAGATGAACTCGAATGCAAAGATGTACGGCCCGACCAGCAGCCGCCCGATGGCACGCGCGTCACCCGAGACGCGAGCAGCCGGTGCCACGACCTCGATCCCGATCAGAACCGCGACGCCGCCTACCCCGGCGAGCAGCGCGAGAAGCAGGCCGACGGCCCGCTGGAACGGACGCGGCTCCTTGGGGCGTTGCTCCTCGGGTGCGTTGAGCAGCATCACCACGAAAAGGAAGAGGACCAAAATCGCACCCGCGTAGATGAGGATCTGTGCCGCCGCCAGGAACTCGGCGCCGAGGAGGGCGTAGCTCGCAGCGACGCAGAAGAGCGTCACCACCAGGGAGAGCACGTTGACCACGGGGCTGCGGTGTGACATGGCCACGACCGCCGAGACGATCCCGACCACCACGACCACGAGGAAAACTGCGGCCGCCATCACCGCCCCCTTGAGATTGGGATTAGGCACGAGGCGCGAGGCGTGAGTGCCCCGAACCAAGCTGCTCGGCCTGTTGTGCTCTTGCCGCTTGCCTCTTGCCTCGGGCCTGTCCTCATCAGAGCCACCTCATGGCCATCGCGACTCCGACCCAGACGAGGTTGAGCGTCGCCAGGGGCAAGAGCCCTTTCCACCCGAGGCGCATGAGCTGGTCGTAGCGAAAGCGCGGGAGCGACCAGCGCACCCAGACGAACAGCCAGAGGAAGAAGGCGAGCTTGGCGACAAATGCCACGACGGATGCAATCAGCAACGGCCAACCCGAGAACCTCCCCATGCCGGGGAACGACCAGCCGCCAAAGAAAAGAGTCACGATCAGGGCGGACGCCGTGATCATGTTCATGTACTCGCTCATGAGAAAGGCGGCGAACTTCATCGATGAGTACTCGACATGGTACCCCGCCACCAGTTCGGTCTCGGCCTCGGCCAGGTCGAACGGAAGCCGGTTGGTCTCGGCGAAAACCGCTGTGGTGAAGACGATGAAGCCGACAAACTGCGGGATGAAGTTCCACACATGGGCCGCCTGGTGGGACACGACATCGTCCAGACGAAGGGACCCGGTGGCCAGCAGCACCCCCAGCACGGCGAGGGTCATCGAGAGCTCGTAGGAAATAAGCTGCGCCGAGGAGCGGAGGCCGCCGAGCAGCGAGTACTTGTTGTTGGACGACCAGCCCGCGAGCACGATTCCGTACACGCCCAGCGCAGAGAGCGCCAAAAGATAGAGGATCCCGACCCCGAGATCGGGGGCGACGATGAGGCCACCCAGCGGCGCGCCGAAGATCGTGACGTCGTTGCCTGCCCCGAACGGGATCACGATGAACGTCACCATCGCCACGAACACCGAGATCATGGGCGCCAGGTAGTAAAGGCCCTTGTTGACGTTCGTCGGGGTGACATCTTCCTTGAAGAGGAGCTTGATGGCGTCCACGATCGGTTGGAAGAGCCCGAGGGGCCCCACCCGGTTTGGGCCGAGCCGGTCCTGGATGAAGGCAGCGCCCCGTCGCTCGACCCACTCCATGATCGCGACGCCCGTGAGGATCGAGCCGGCGACGACGACGAGCTTGGTGGCAGTGACGACGACGCTAGCCCACATGCTGGTGCTCCCGGTACGGGTCCAGCCGCTGACGGCCCGCCAGCGTCTCCCACTCCAGGCCTACGAAGCTCTCCTCTGTCCTCGCCATCAGCCCAAACACGTCGGCCGGCGATGCCAGGTCGAGGGATGCAACCCCGAGCTCGCGCGCCAGCGCCGTGAGGACGATCCAGAGCGCCCGGGCTTCCCCGGGCGGCCCCCAGGGTGATGCGATCGTTGGGCACGCCGGGGACATTGCGCCGGTGGTGGTGCGGTGTACCGCCCCCGGCTGAGCGAAGGCGGGCGCAAACCGCTGGACGGCTCCCGTGGACGAGGTGAACGTCCCCTGGTTGCTGGCGAGCGAGGGCGTCGGCAGCAGCCAGCCGGCCACGTCGGCCACGGGGTGCTGGCTGCGCGCGAACGCGATCAGCGTGCCGGCACGGAGGAGCTGGAGCGCCTCGTCACCCGCAAGGTACGGGTGGGCGGCCGGGTCGAGGATCACCGTCAGGTCGGCGGCCCTGCCGAAGAAACGTGCCAGGCCCTCCCCGTCCACGGTGGCGAGGCCCAGGCGCCGGGCGCCGAGGGAGTTGGGGTGGGCGTCGGTCGAGGTGCACCACTCCCCTTTGCCGTTCTTCATTCGGCGCGCCTCGCCAGTGAATACAGGGACTACGACCTCGCCCTTGAGGTGGCGGCCAAAGAGCTCCCGAGCCAAGTACAGCTCCTCGTTGGAGAGGTTGGCCGAGGCCACGACGCGAAGCGAGCGCGCGCCCCTCAGCTGGGCCGCCAGCGCCGGAAGCGCCTCCCCCCAGGAGGCGCTGGTGGGCTGCCCGGCAACCCGCCGCTGCGGGTAGAGGTAGGTCTGCTGGTTGAGCGACTCGGCCAGGAAGCGGCCGTGATCACACAGCCACGTTGCGTTTATCGCCGGGTTTTCGCGTGGCGAGAAGCGGTACACGACGCGCTCGTGATGCTGGACGAAGATATTGCAGCCGATCGAGCAACCGGGACACACCGAGGGTGTGGAATGCAGCTTCCAGGCGCGCTTTCGGAAGCGAAACTCCCTGACCGTGAGCGCACCCACCGGACAAACGTCGGCGGCGCACGCCGACATCGGATCCTGGAAAGACTTGCCGTCGAAGGTGTCGATAAATGCGGAGTTGCCCCGCGACTTGTACGTGAGTGCGCTCGTTTCCGAGATCTCCTGCGTGAAGCGGATGCAGCGCGAGCAGTGAATGCAGCGGTTCTGGTTCTGGATCACGTGCGGCCCGATCAGCCGCCTCTCGTAGGCCGGAAATGTGCGGCGCGTCTCGGTCATGCCGGTGGTGAAGGTGGCCCTCTGCTCCTCCATTGAGTGGTCCTGCAGCAGACACTCGCCGGCCTGGTCGCACACCGGGCAGTCCAGCGGGTGGTTGGCGAGAAGGAACTCCATTACCGCCTCGCGGGCCTCCTTCGCGCGCTCGGAGGTTTCGGACTTGACCGCCATGCCCTCCGCTGCTGGCGTCGCGCAGGCGACAGCCAGGCGCGGCTGTCCCTCGATCTCCACCATGCAAATCCGACACTGCCCGACCACGGTCAGGTAAGGGTGGTAGCAGAAGTAGGGGATCTCGATGCCGGCGGC
>MEKI01000156.1:450-3620 GCA_001766905.1 Acidobacteria bacterium RBG_13_68_16 | reverse complement strand
CTCGATCAGGTTCGTCCCCGCCGCAACCTCGACCGTCAGCCCGTCAATGGTGAGCTTGGGCATCGCCGGCCTCCCTAGACCCCGAAGCCGGGGCGAGGCCCGGTCCACGGCAGCACGGGGAGCTTTTTCTGCGGGAGAGGGCTGGCCGTTCCGATCCGCCGGTCGAACTCTTCCCGGAACTTGTTCACGATGCTCGAAATCGGCAGGGCGTACGCGTCGCCCAGGGGGCAGATGGTAATGCCGTTCGAGGAGAACCGGCAGATGCGCAGCAGTGTCTCGGGGTCTGCGGGCCGTCCATGTCCTTCGACCATCCTGTCGAGGATATCCATGCACCAGTCCGCACCCTCGCGGCACGGCGTGCACTGTCCGCACGACTCGTGCGCGTAGAAGTGCGCCACGGTGGCGCACACCTCCACCATGTCCACGGTTTCGTCGAGCACGATTATGCCGCCCGAGCCGAGCATGGTGCCGGCCTGGGCACAGGCGTCGAAATCGGCCTGGACGTCCACCTCGGCCGCGGTCATGATCGGGGCTGAGGTGCCGCCCGGGAAGTACGCCTTGAGCTTCCTCCCGCCGCGGACGCCCTGACAGTGCTCCTCGATGATCTCGCGGAACGTCACGCCGAGGGGCAGCTCATACACCCCCGGCCTGTTCACGTGGCCGGAAACGCAGAAGAGTTTCGGACCGGTGTTACGCGGTCGGCCGATCGAGGCGAACCAGGGGGCCCCGCGAGCCATGATGTGGGGCACGCAGGCCAGCGTCTCGACGTTGTTCACGGCGGTCGGCTTGCCGAACGCCCCGACCACCGCGGGGAACGGCGGCTTGAGGCGCGGGAAGCCGCGCTTCCCCTCGAGGGATTCCAGCAACGCGGTCTCCTCGCCGCAGATGTACGCACCGGCGCCGCGGTGCACCCAGACGTCGAGATCGAACCCGCCGCCCAGGATGTTCTTGCCGAGGAACCCCCCCTTTCGCGCCTCCTCGATCGCCTCCTCGAGGATCCTCGCCCAGCGGACGAACTCCCCGCGGATGTAGATGTATGCGGTGTTGGCCCTGATGGCATACGAGGCGATCGCGATCCCCTCTACGACCTGGTGTGGATCGTGCTCGATAATCTCACGGTCCTTGAACGTCCCGGGTTCGGACTCGTCGGCGTTGCAGATGAGGTACCGGGGGCCGGGGTGGTCCTTCGGCACGAAGCCCCACTTGCGCCCGGTGGGGAAGCCCGCGCCGCCGCGGCCTCGCAGCTCCGAGTCAAGGACCTCCTTCGTGACCGCGTCCGGCGTCATCGTGAGGGCCTTCTTCAGACCCTCGTACCCGCCCGCGGCGAGGTACGTCGCGATTGTCCGCGACTCGGGCAGGCCGCGGGCGCGCAGCAGGACAGCTTCCACTCAGCGCCTCCCCGCGAGCTCGTCGAGGACCTTGTCGAGGCTTGTGACGTCGAGGTTCTCGTAGTAGTCGTCGTTGATCTGGACCACCGGGGCGTCTCCGCAGGCACCCAGGCATTGCACCGCCATGAGTTGAAACTCGCCATCCGGGGTCTTCTCGCCGAAACCGATCCCGAGCCTGCCCTTGAGGTGCTCGACCAGCTCCCTGCCGCCGCAGTAGGCGCACGAGAGCGTCGTGCAAACCTGAAGCACGTACCGCGCCGGCGGCCGTGTGTGGTACATGGTGTAGAAGCTCACGACACCCTCGACGAACGCCGGACTCTCGCCGAGGCGGCTCGCCACCGCACGCATGACGCCGGGCGAGATCCACCCGTAGCGTTCCTGGCACAGCCAGAGCATCGGCAAGAGCGCCGCCCGGGTGGTCGGGTAGCGGCGGAGGAGTTCGGTAATGCGCTCCTCCATCGTGGCGTCGAGGGTCACTACTGCAATCGAATCGGGCGACGCGGCCACGATCGGCCGCGTGCTCACGTCTCGCTCCCGCGGCGGGACCAGTCGAACGCCCCCTCGCGCCACAGGTACACGTAGCCGATTGCCAGCAGTACCAGGAAGATCAAGCCGTCGAGGAGGACCGAGGCGTCGCCCTCCGCGAGCAGTCCCCTGACCGACACTGCCCACGGGAAGAGAAAGGCCACCTCGACGTCGAAGACGATGAACACCATCGCAACGACGAAAAACTTCACCGAGACGCGCTTCCGCGAGCTGTCCAGCAGAGGCATGCCGCTCTCGAAGGTCTCCTGCTTGCGGGCCGCGTGCAGGCGGCCGCGCCCGAGGAGCGCCGAAAGCCCCACGAGGCTCCCGGCGACCAGGGCGGCGAAAACGAATGCAAGCAGGACCGGAACGTATTGGGCGATCACCCACTCCCCCTCGTGCCCGAATTCACAAATTCGGGGGATCGTAGCCTTATTCCCGAGAGGAGGTCAAGCGCCCTTATGCGGCCTTGCTTTGCTCGGAGGAGCGGGTAGACTGCCCGCGCGTGGCCAACGCCACCGCCGGAGGTTTCAATGGCCGCCATCGCCCTCGACCAAACCGGCCGCCAGGAGCTTCTCGACCGGTTCCTGCGTTACGTGCAGGTCGACACCCAGTCGGACGAGAACTCCACGACCAGCCCGTCGACCGAGAAGCAGAAGGACCTTTCCAGGATGCTGGCGGAAGAGCTCCACGCGCTCGGGTGCGCGGACGCCGTCATGGACGAGTGGGGGTACGTGTACGCCACCGTGCCCGGGAACCTGCCGAAGGGCCACAAGGCGGCGGGAAAGGTGCCCACCATCGGCCTGATCGCCCACGTGGACACCTATCAGGCCACTTTGGGTGCCGGGGTGAAGCCGCAGGTCATCGCGGCGTACGGGGGCGGGGACATCGCGCTCCCCGGCGATCCCCGTCAGACAATCCGTGTTGCCGACAACCCGAACCTCCCACGCTGCGTTGGCCACACGTTGGTGACCTCTGACGGCACCACGCTGCTCGGTGCCGACGACAAGGCGGGGGTTGCCGAGATCATGACCGCCGTCGCGTGGATGAAGAAGCATCCTGAGTTCAAGCACGGTCCGGTTCGTGTGGCGTTCACCACCGACGAGGAGGTCGGCCGCGGAACCGAGCACTTCGACGTTGCGTCGTTCGGGGCCCAGTACGCCTACACCCTCGACGGCTCCGACCTTGCCGAGATCGAGGACGAGACGTTCTGCGCCGACTCCGCCCTCGTGGTCGTGGACGGTCACGACGTCCACC
>MEKI01000156.1:0-385 GCA_001766905.1 Acidobacteria bacterium RBG_13_68_16 | reverse complement strand
CCACGCGAATTCCTGCCGGAGACGACCGACCAGCGGCAGCCGTACCTGCACCCCTACGACATCCGCGGCGACGTAACCAAGGTCGAGATCAAGTTCCTGGTGCGCGCCTTCACCGAGGAGGAGTTGCGCGAACGGGAGGAGGCTCTACGTGCCATCGTCCTCGACGTCGAGCGGCTTTTCCCGGGCGCCCGGATCAGGGTCGAGGTCAAGGAGTCGTACCGGAACATGGCGTACAAGATCCGCGAGGACCCGAAGGTGCTCGAGTACGCCTTCGATGCGGTGCGCCGCCTTGGCCTCGAACCGGTTCGGCGGGCGATCCGGGGCGGGACCGACGGTGCAAGGCTCTCTTTCGTGGGACTCCTGACCCCGAACATCTGGGCCGGGG
>MEKI01000155.1:5266-5388 GCA_001766905.1 Acidobacteria bacterium RBG_13_68_16 | reverse complement strand
ACGCCCGGGCGCCGAGGGAGAGACGGCCGGCAATCGTACGCCGGCTCACCCTGGACGGGGCAAGCCAGGAAGTGCTCGGCCGGTGGGAGCCGCAAGGCCTTGAGGGGGAGTTCGATATCGAA
>MEKI01000155.1:4687-5233 GCA_001766905.1 Acidobacteria bacterium RBG_13_68_16 | reverse complement strand
CAGATGCTTGTCGGCTGGCGCTCGACCCCAACGGGCGCCTTCTGGCGACCGGACCCAATGGCGCGATGTCCGCGCACTCTTTGTTCGTTTTCGACCTGTACGGCCCTCGCAGTGCGGATCCGGCGCCGCTGCTTATTGACGAGGTCAACTGGCTCAACGACATGGCGTTCAGCCCGGACGGGTCCTGGCTCGCCACTGTGTCTCACGGCGCCCCGGTCACCCTATGGAACATGGGGGCCCGACGCTCGACCGTGCTCGGCAGACAGAAGCCACCCTTCGCAGCCGTGGCGTTCACCCGGGACGGGCGCCTCGTCTCCACCTCGGACGAGGGGGTGGTGAGGCTGTGGTCGCCCTTGGCCGCGGCCGGCGATGGCGTCCGCGAGATCTGGTCCCGGCCGGGAGCGACGATTGGCAACTCTCTGGCCGTGGACCCCGGTGGGCGCTTTGCCGTCGTGTGCGAACGGTTTGCGGGGAAAGTCCTCCTCGTGCCGCTCGATGGATCCCCAGCGTCCATTCGTCAACTTGGGGGAAGCAAGGGGGTGACGG
>MEKI01000155.1:4273-4668 GCA_001766905.1 Acidobacteria bacterium RBG_13_68_16 | reverse complement strand
TCCTGATCCCGCCGGACGGTTGTTGGCCGTCATATACGGGGAGATGGGAAATCCCGCGGCCACCTCGATCCGGGTCTTGGACCTCTCGACTGGCGCCGAGCGCATCCTTGACACCCACGCCAAGAAAGGGGAGGGGTGTGAGCAAGCCGGAAGCACAGCCGAGGGCTTGGCGTTTCCTGTCTGGCTCCCGAACGGGCGCCTGGTAACGGACGGCGACGCGGGTCTCCTGGTCTGGGACACCGGCACAGGCACGAGCCGCCAACTGCGACCCTGCAAGAAGATGGGCGGCCTAGTCATCGGGCTCCTCGCCACCCCAGACTCCCGGGTGGTCTTGCGCCTCGATCCGGCATACGCAACCGGCGAAACCTCGACGCTGTCGGCGTTCGACCTTTCGA
>MEKI01000155.1:3046-4230 GCA_001766905.1 Acidobacteria bacterium RBG_13_68_16 | reverse complement strand
CCGATGCCGGACCTTTCGAAGCCGCCGTTGCACACCCTGCCGCACGACGAGTTGCTGGCGAAACTGAAGTCGCTCACCAACCTGCGCGCGGTGCGCGACCCGGCCTCCGACACCGGGTGGAAGATCGAGGTCGGCCCCTTCCCCGGCTGGGCCACCGTCCCGGAGTGGTACCCGTAGTCGGAGCGACGCCCCGCCCCTGCGAAGTCCCGGCGAACATGCAGGCATCCCGCGCGGCCGAGGCGGCGGGCGAGGAGGCCGCCCCACTTCTTGCCCCTTGTGGCGTGGCCACTCTCAGCCGCCCGGTCAGAACGTGATGCGCACCCCGAGACGGACCGAGCGCGGGTCCTGCCAGGCGTTGGCGGTGTTGAAGACGGAGTTGCAGGTGAAAGCGTTGTCCGCGGACACCAGTGAGGTGCACGGCGTCCCTTTCTTGATCGGCGGCAGGACCTCGCCGGTCTCGTAGTTGATGACGTCCAGCACCTGCCACAGGTCGTAGCGGGTGTCGCGCGCGGTCTCCCCCTGGCGGTCGATCAGGTTGAACACGTCGAGCAGCAGGTTGATCTCGACCCCGCCCAGCTTGAGCGGGTAGCCAAGGTGCAGGTTCATCTCGTACTCACTGTCGGTGCGATCCCACATACCGCGCCTCGAGAGGTAGAGCTCCCAGTTGTTGTACCAGTAGTCGTAGCCCATCGCCGTGACAGGGATTCCGGTCCGGTAATACGCGGAGAGACCGAGGTCGAGGCCGAACGGGAAGCGGTACGTGCCGTTAAGCACGAACTGGTGGCGGCGGTCGTTGGTCAGCCAGCCACGGGTGTTCACCTCAAACTCGGCGTAGTCGTAGGCCGAGTTGATGTTGGGGTCGACCTGGTTGGTTGAGGCCTGGAAATTGCCGTCGTAGTTGCCCTCGAGCCGTGAGTACAGGTAGCTTGCAAGCAACTGCCAGTTGTCGGCGAAGCGCTTGCGGGCGGTCAGCTCAATGCCGGTGAAGGTGCGCCTGGGCGGCGGTACCGGGTACGCCCGCATGAAGGTGTAGGTTTGGTCGTACGCCTCGCGGAGCAGTCCCTGTGAAGGGTTGCCAATGTAATATTCGGCCTGGGCCGACAGCCCGTCCTCCACGACGCGGCCCAGGTTGCGCCAGATCGCTTTCGCGCCCACCGTCCAGTCCTTCCCGACAGCGACCTCCG
>MEKI01000155.1:887-3023 GCA_001766905.1 Acidobacteria bacterium RBG_13_68_16 | reverse complement strand
GGGGATCGTCTCGTAGAAGCGCCCCCACGATCCGTACAGCTTCGACGAGCCGTTCCCCCGCCAATCCCATGTGAACCCGAGGCGTGGTGCCCAGCTCCCCGTGATGTTCGCGCGGACCTCGCCCGATGGGTCGTAGATTTGCTGGGCCTCCCAGCGCAGGCCCAGGTTGATGGTCAACGCCGGCAGGACGTGCCAGGTGTCCTGGAGGTACACGGCGCGGTTGTCGGACTTCAACTCGGTCTGGAGGGAGCCGACGAGATAGTCCGTCAGGTTGGGATCGTAGATCCCTTCCGGGGGGAGAGCGGTCATGTTTGTACTGTGGTCGTAGTAGACCCATTCCGGGCCGCACCCGTTCTCGGTGAGGTGCCCCGTTGCACAGCGCTTCCCGACCGTTTGCTCGCCGCTCCAGGCGCCGAGTACGTTGACCGGGACGTGCTCGTATTCGACCCCGGCCCGTATCTCGTGGTCCCCGGCGGCGTGGCCGAGGAAATAGCTGGCGTCGGCACGGTAGACGTCGCGTTCGTACCACTGACTGGTGTAGTAACCGAGACCGCCGGTGAAAGTGTTTGTGCCGGTCTGCGCGTAGAGCGGCGTGGTGTAGTCCCTCGTGCGCACGAGGTCCACGCCCGGCCCCACGATCAGCTGCTTTTCGCGGTGGCGAGAGGCCTGCGCGTCGATGAACAGGCTCGATCCCAGGACGCCCTCGTACTTGACCATCCCATCGGAGCCCCCGCTCTCCTGCGTGCCAAGGAAGCCGGTCTCAGGTCCGTTGAGCCCTCTGTTCGGGAGCGGGCCTTCGTCGGTGGTCGGGTCGCCGAAGGCGGAGGCGATGAGCGAATGATTCTGCGAGAGGCGCCAGGTGAGCTTGGCCGCCCACAGATCGCGCGTCTGGCTCGCCACGTAGACCTTGCCCTCGGGCGGGCCGCCGTAGGGGGTGAAGTCCTTGCTCACCCGCTGATCGGTGTCGTTGTTCACCCGGTCGTAGGCGGCGAAGAACCACAGCTTGTCCTTGGCCACGTAACCGCCCAGATCAGCGCCGAAGTCGGCGCGCCGGAAGGCCTCCTCGACGTAACTGCCCACGTGCTCCGCCTTGTAGACCTCGACCTCCTGCTTGGGCGAGGACTGCAGGGCATCCGAGAAGAAGTAGCCGAAGCCGTCGCCGTGGAACTCGTTGCCGCCCGACTTGGTGATCACGTTGACCAGGCCGCCGGTGGAGCGGCCGAACTCGGCTTGGTAGCCGCCGGTCTTGACCTGCACCTCCAGGATGAACTCGGTGGTGAGCTCCTTCCCCTGTTGACCCTTGTTGATTCCCGTGGTGTTCACGCCGTCGATGTAGAACGCATTCTCGGCGCCGCTGGACCCATAGACCATGGTCCCCGACCCGTCCTCGGCGGTGCCGGGCGTCACCAGCATCGCCGCAGCATAGTTGCGCGCCAAGGGAAGCTGCTGGAAGAAACTGCTGTCCAGGTTCACTCCGGCCTCGGCGGAGCTGACGTCGATGGCCGGTGTTGCGCCGGAGACTGTGATCTGCTCCTTGAAGGCGCTCTGCATCTGGACGTGGAGGGTGACCGTGCGGCCGAGTCCGACGAGCACCTCACCCTGCTCGACGTCCGAAAAGCCGGCCAGCACGCAGCGCACCGCGTAGACCCCCGGCGGGAGGAAGACAAGTTGAACCCCCCCGCTCTCGTCCGAGGTCGCCACCTTGCTGCCCTGCAGGGCGGCCGAGGTGGCTTCGACCGTCACGCCGGGCAGTGCCTGCCCCCGCTCATCCAGGACGGTACCCTCAATCGTGCCAGTGGTTTGCGCGACTGCAAGCGTGGCGGTCAGAACTCCGGCAAGGCCAACCGAAACCGGAAGCCATCGCATGCGAATCGGACCCCTCCGCCTTCTTCGTTGCGGCGTAAGACGCCAGCGTGACAGCAGGTCCAGCCTGATTCTCTTTTGCAACACAATGTCGGTCGCGAGCAAAGGTTTCGCAAGGTCGTGAGCGTTGTAAGGGCCTCCGGGGAAGGGTTGACATTCGGCCGTCGAAGGATCGGACAAAGCAGTCAGGTCCCCGCCTCGGCCCCTGCGAGGTGCCCTCGGACATGCGGTCAACCCGTGCGGGCGAGGGGGCGGGAGTCCAAATGGAGCAAA
>MEKI01000155.1:714-835 GCA_001766905.1 Acidobacteria bacterium RBG_13_68_16 | reverse complement strand
CACCGTGGCCGGAAACCTGTCCGCGCCGGTTCGGCAGCAACTTACCCTCGGTTTCCTCCTGGCGAAGAAGAGCATCCAGGCCCATCCGGGCTGCGCCGCCCTGTTCAGCAGGCTCAGCGCG
>MEKI01000155.1:607-705 GCA_001766905.1 Acidobacteria bacterium RBG_13_68_16 | reverse complement strand
GAAACGCTGGCAAGGGCGCGCTACGGGGCGGCGGACTTCGTCACGAGCGGCGACACCTGCGGGAAGGGCGGCGTGCCGGCGTACACGAAAGTCGGCAG
>MEKI01000155.1:0-518 GCA_001766905.1 Acidobacteria bacterium RBG_13_68_16 | reverse complement strand
GCATGAGCGAGAAGCCGGTTGACCCGGAGGGGCTCACACCCCAGGAGATCAACCAGATGGTGAAGATGAGCTGCGGTTTCTAGGTGGCCGAGATAACGGAGCCTCGACGATGGTCATGTATTTTTGCCCTTTTTGCAATCGCGAGACCGAACATCTAAACGTTACCGAGGCCGCACAGAGCGCTCACGTGACCCGCAGGACCGTTTACAACTGGCTCGACCGGTCGCTGGTGCACTGCGTCCACCGTCCGAGCGGCAGGAAGTTCATCTGCATGTGCTCCCTGGTCATGTCGGACAGTTTCAAGAGCAGCCCGCCCCCGGACCAGGTGCCGATCCACAAGCTCTTCGTGCGCCGGCCGAGTCGCGCGCACGGCAAGCACCCGTGACGCCTCACCGGAGACGTGCGGGCAAAACGGCGCAGGTGAGGCAGGCGGGCGAGGGCGCCCGCCCCACTCCAGCTTGTGGTTGGGAGGCTGGCGTGTGCGCGCGAGTGAGAGAAACAGGTCGTCGCGCCGCGTT
>MEKI01000154.1:8484-8708 GCA_001766905.1 Acidobacteria bacterium RBG_13_68_16 | reverse complement strand
ATTCTCGGTGCCGAGGCTCTTGCGCTCCTGGTGGGTCTCGACGGGGCGCTCGTCGATGCCGCGGGCGTACTCGTAGAGGGTCCGGCCGTGGCTGCGGAAGCGGGCGAGCAGGGCCTCGAGCGGCTTGGCACGGAGCTCCGCCACGGTGGTAATCCCCATCGCGACGAGTGCCCCCTCGGTGGCGGGCCCGACCCCGTGCAGGCGGCGGACGGGGAGGGGGTCCA
>MEKI01000154.1:8125-8431 GCA_001766905.1 Acidobacteria bacterium RBG_13_68_16 | reverse complement strand
GTGTCCGAAGCAATCTTGGCTACCAGACAGTTGGGTCCGACGCCGACCGACACGGTGAGACCGCGCTCCTCGCGGACGCGTCGCCGGATCTCCATGGCAATGGCCGAGGCGGTGCCGGACGGCCCGAGGTAGTCGGTGACGTCCAGGTACGCCTCGTCGAGTGAGACCGTCTCCACCTCGGGCGTGAGTTCCCGGTAGATCGCGAAGATCCTGTCCGACTCCCTTCGGTAGCGCGGAAAGTCCGGCGACAGGAAGATCGCGTGCGGGCACAGGCGCTTCGCCCGCGAGGCGGGCATGGCCGAGTGG
>MEKI01000154.1:7672-8073 GCA_001766905.1 Acidobacteria bacterium RBG_13_68_16 | reverse complement strand
CCGGGTCTCCGCCAACCACAACCGGTTTTCCGGCAAGCGAGGGGTCGTCCCGCGTGTGCACCGCGGCGTAGTAGCAGTCCATGTCGCAGTGCAAAATCCTTCTAAGCGTCTGAGAACACATGCCTTCCAGAAGCCACCCTTCCCGGTGCTACCACTGTGCTCCCTGGCGGCAGGAGCCTGCCGAGAGCGCCAAGAGTGGCAGCATACCCCTGCCCAAAACGCGGCTGCTGGGCTGTCCAGGCGCGCAGACGCATGACTCTGGCGCAAGGCACTGATCCTGGCACTCACTGGGTCGAGAAAGGCTGAGCGTCTGCACTGTCTCATTTGACTTGAACCGGTTTCCGTAGTTAGGCTGACAGTGCGTTCACCCGGCGACGGGTGTGCACAAGTTAAAGGGTGTG
>MEKI01000154.1:7247-7658 GCA_001766905.1 Acidobacteria bacterium RBG_13_68_16 | reverse complement strand
GCCGCAGGTTGACCTCGGGTGGTCGGGCCGCCACCCGGCGAGATCAGGGTGACGCACTCCGCCACCCACGCCGGCTGGGGCTGCCTCCTCGGTGCTTCCAGCCGGGAAGCCGATGGAGGTCAACCATGACGGAACCCACGACTGCGACCCCGAGCAAGCAAGACACGATGACCGGCTGTTTCCTTCGCTTTATGTGGATGGCCGTGGGCAACATCGTGCTTTTCTTTCTGGCGATTTTCATAGCCCAAAGCGGCGGCTGGCAACCGACGTGGCGCGACGCCGCGTTCGTCGCCGTGGTGCTCGCTCTGATTGCGGTTCGCTACGTGGACATTCGCCTTTTCGAGGGGAAGGACGCCGAGGGCAAGCAGGCCACGATGATCGACTGGCGCCGCTACGCGGTTCTCCTGATCG
>MEKI01000154.1:1506-7096 GCA_001766905.1 Acidobacteria bacterium RBG_13_68_16 | reverse complement strand
GGGCTGGGCCGCTGGAGCGCGGCGCGTAGGATGAGCGCAAGCTTTCCGGAGCGACCCTTCGAGGATGCCTACCTGTTGGCGTACTCGGAAGAACACGTTTTTTACGAGTTTGATATGTTCCTCTGGTCGGCAAGAGTCTGTGGCTCCGTAGCACGGCTTACCGCACCTAGCCCAGCAGACGCTGCCCGCCTGCACAGTGTACTCATCGAAATCTTCGTTGTGCATCTCCGGAACGTGATCGACTTCTTTTATCGGCCGGAGCCGCGGCCCACGGACGTCGCCGCTGCGGATTTTTGTGACAGTGGTGTGTGGCAGCCCACGATCTCCGAGACTTTGAAGGTTGCTCACAAACGTGCGAATAGGGAGCTCGCTCATCTAACCACTGCGAGGATTCCTGGGAGTCCTCCCAGCAAGAAATGGGATTTCATTGGTCTATCGGCCGAGCTGAGGGCGGTGATGTGTTGCTTCGTCGAGAAGGCGCTGACTTCGCGGCTTTCGCCGAAAGTGGCAGCAGTCATCGGATGATTGGGGGCGCGTCGCTTCCAGTGGTCGGCTAGGAGAAGCAGCCCGCATATACTCACGAACAAACGTGCAGGCCAGGGAGGCAGGGAATGAGCAGGAGGCTGAACGGTTGGCAACGCCTCTGGGTCATCGTCGCAGTACTGCTGCTCGCTGCTGTGCCCCTTTCCGCGCAGACATTTGACGATGCCGCCGCTGCATACCAGCGCGGCGAAATCGGCGTCGCAGCCAAGGCCTTCAGCAGACTGGCCGAGCAGGGGCACGCGAAAGCGCAGTACTTCCTTGGCTTCTTGTACGCCGAGGGCGAAGGCGTGCCGCAGGACAAGGCCGAGGCCGCGCGCTGGTACCGCAAGGCCGCTGAACAAGGGTACGCTGAGGCGCAATTCAACCTCGGCGTCATGTACGAAAACGGCGAAGGCGTGCCGGAGGACAAGGCCGCCGAGCAGGGGGACACGGACGCACAGTCCAACCTCCGCCGACTGGCCCAAGAGCAGACGCCGCAGGGGGTGCGAGGCCCGAGCGCGTTGACGGTGTTCGGCGGCCTGCTGTTGTTCCTGCTCGTCGGATACCTCGTGAAGTTCTACCGGGAGCACCCGAGGATGAAGTAACCTCCGGGGGAAAACGACCCCCGCCCCGGCCGCATGGTGGGAAGAGACAGTCCACGCGCTGGTGGTGATGCACGATTGGAAGCAGTTCAGCTTGACGAAACCATCCGCGAGCTTGTGCGGCGGGAACACGGACCATTCAGTATGCTGCTCAACGTCTGCATTGGGCGCTTGTAGCAAGGAGACAGAGCCATGGCAAAGGTTAAGTTCGATCCGAAAAGCCCCGACATGACGATTGTTCGCAGCGTGGTCATTCAACGCCTTCGCGAAGACTCGAGCTTCAACTACCTCGACAGCACTGGTGCGGGCTTCCTGCCTTACGTTGACGTGAGTGGCAGCGACATCTCCAAGTTCTGTTTTCTAGCCCACGATGTTTGCTGGCGGTTCCTGTGCAACGGCATTCTGGCTCCAGGCGCCTCCGGACAGGGGCAAGACAACCCAGAGCTCCCCTCGTTCCACCTCACACCTTTCGGTCGCACCTTCATCAACACGGGAGAGTGGCCGGTATGCGATCCAGACAGCTACCTTGCACGAATTGCAGCGAGGGTAGGCACCCCTGACCAGACCGCTTTAGCGTACTTAAGAGAAAGTCTGGCCTCGTTTGAACGCGGCAGCTTTGTGGCGAGCACGGTCATGCTTGGTATTGGTGCCGAACGGGTATTCCTCCTAATCTGCGAGGCCACCTGCGCGGCACTTTCAAACGCCTCCGAGCAGCAAAAGGTCACAAAGCTTCTCAAGCACTTTCCCATCAAGCCAAAGCTCGAATGGCTGCATCGGAAATTTACCGAGCTTCAAACGAACCCTCCCAAAGGCTTCCCCGACAATGCCAGTTTGGTCGTCACTGGCATCTACGACCTACTACGAACACAGCGTAACGACCTTGGCCATCCTCGCGAAGTTCCTCCGCGTCCCGAACCTGAGGATGTTTACAACATGCTCCAGTTGTTTCCGAGGTACATGCAGGCCGCCGAGGCGGTGCGCGACGCACTGAAACAAGCGAAGATCTAGAGGCTCTCCTCACCCCAGCGCTACCGTGCCGGGCACAATTCGCCCGAGGTTGGCCACCCTCGAGCCCGGCGAAGCAGCCACAACGTCAGCGCGTGGCGCGGAATCGCGCAGGGAACGTGACGCGCTGCACACCACGCGGTGTTGCCTCCAGGCCAGGGCTCCTAAAGCACTCCGCGCCGAAGCGCGTCACACACGCGCGTCCTCGGTCACGCCGCGATTCTAGCGGCCGGGCGCGCCCTTCGCGGTCTCGCTACCGCCCGGCTAGCATCCCAAGCGTCTCCCAGCACGCGGTCTGCACGCTTTGAAACCCGTCCTGCTGGGGCACCAAAAAGCGGAGACGCGGAGGCGGCGTCCCGACGGCATCGGCCGGGAGTGGCACGGCCTCGACGCCGTACCGCCGGCACAGCCTCATCGCCCGCGGCAGGTGCCACGCGGACGTAAGCAGCCCGACTCGCTGCCAACCCCGCTCGGCCACGGCCGTCTTCAGGGCCAGGACCTCGTCGGTGGTCGTGCGGGGCCCTTCCAGCAGCACGATGCTCCCCTCGGGGACGCCCAGCTGCATCCAGATCGCCGCGGTGGCGGCGGCGTTGCTGGTGGCCACTCCCCCCGGAAGGAGGAGATAGGGCCCGGTCGCCAGCAGCAGCGGTGTCCTGCCGGCCCGAAAGAGGCGCACGGCCAGCACCACCCTGTCGCCGGCGGCGGTGAGCGTCGGCGAGCCGTCGTCGCTCACCTCCACTCCACCACCAAGGACCAGTACCGCATCGAACTGTCCCTGCCCGAGCGGATCAACGTTGGCGTACCCCCGTTGCAGCCGCTCGAGCGCGAAGTTGCCCAGCCAGGCGTTGCCCGCAAGCGTGAAGAGGAGCCAGAGGGCCAGGGCCACGCCCGCGAGCGGGCGGCCGGCCCGGCGGGCGAGGATGCGGGCGAAAGCGAGCAGGCCGAGCCACACGAGCCCGGCCGGCATCAAGCAGGCGCCGACGAACTTGCGCAGCTCGAACTCGCCCGGGGATAGCGCCACGGCCAGCACGAGCATTGCGGCCACAGCGATCCACCCCGGAATCACCTGCCACCGTGCCAGAACTGCGCGCCGTCGCACCAGCGCCCGCCCCAGGATCACTGCCAGCACGATCAAGGCGACTGAGGCCATGAACGAAGTCTAGCGTGCCAACGCGGAGCGCCGCTGCGGCGCAAGGTGCGGAAGCCGGTCGCCCGGCGGGCGACCGCCACCGTTTCCCTAGCGCAATTCCTTCTTGAACTCCTGAATCTTGTCCATCAGCTGATCGGCCCTCAGCTTGTCGGCGGCCTCGAGCCGCTTCTGCAGATCCTTGAGATCCGCCTCGACGCGCTCCACCTCCCGGCGCGCGGCCTCCGCATCCGCTGTGGTGTCCACGCCGGCAACGCCGGCGGCGCGGCCCGCCGCGTCGAACTGCCTGCGCGCGCCGTCCAGGCGTTCCTCCAGGCGCTGCAGCTCCTGCTCCGCTTTCGAGAGCGAGGAGGGGACGAGCGTGACCTTCCCGGTGTGAACGTAGTTGTATGCCAGCAGCGCCGCCGCCACCAGCAACACGACGAGGATCAGGCCCTTCATGGCTCCCTCCCCAGGATGATCTCGTCTGAGCCTATTCTCGATCACGGCGGTGCGTCAAGCCGGCCCTCTCGGTGCGATTCTGAAGGCACAAGTGCAACTCGCCTCTTGAGATGTTGCCTAAGAACGGCTTGCCTTTCACACCGGCGCGGTTGAGAATGTCGGCACGGTATGCACACGCTCGGCATTGACCTCGCCTCCGATGCGGCCAACACGGCCTACTGCGTCGTGCAGTGGGGAGTTGGCTCGGTAGAGCTGCGCGCACTCGGGGTCGGCACCGACGACGACCACCTTCTCGAGTTGCATGGGCAGGCCGACGTGACCGGCATCGACTGCCCGTTCGGGTGGCCGACCGCGTTCCTGGCGTTCCTGTGCGCGGTCTCGAGGCCGACGGGTGAGCCCTTGCCGGTTTGGTCGGAACGGCAGCGCGATGACCTCCGTTTCCGTTCGACCGACCTTCGGGCCCATAGGGTGACTGGGCGCTGGCCGCTCTCGGTTTCCTCCGACCTGATCGCCGTGGCCGCGCTGCGCTGCCAGGGTCTCCTGACGCGCATGGGGGTCACGGACCGCTCGGGCGACGGGCGCGTGTACGAGGTGTACCCGGCGGCGGCACTCACGCAATGGGGGCTTCCGAGCCGCGGATACAAGACGGGCAAGGGGATGCCCCGGCGGCAGGAGCTCGTGAGGGAGCTGCAGGAGAAGGCGAGGTGGCTGCGCGTCGGGGAGGAGCACCACCGAACGCTGGTGACCTCCGATCACGCGCTGGATGCCATGATCGCGTCGCTCAATGCGCGGGCCGCCAAGCTCGGTCTGACCCTCAACCCTGAGCCAAACGAGCATCGTGACGCGGTTCGCGAAGGCTGGATCGCGATCCCCGAGAAGGGATCGCTCGAACGGCTCATCGGCGGCTGAGGTCGACCCACAAGCGCGACGAGACCATTCGCCCCGTCCCTGCGTGCCGGACGGGACGCAGGATGACGTCTTCGGCGTCAGCCTACTGAGACGCCGATCAGGCGGCCGATGCCGAAGGTCACCGCCGCCGCGGCCATGCCGATGAGCAGCTGCCGCAGCCCCGAGTAGAGAACGCCGCGACCGGTGAGCAGCGTGATCGCGGCCCCAATGACAAACAGGGCCACGCCGCTCGCGGCCAGGCTGGTCGCGATCGCGGCCGCCCCCGAAAGGAAGAGGAACGGAGCCACCGGTGCGATCGCCCCGGCAAAGAAGAGGACGAACGACGTGATGGCAGCCTCCCATGCGGAGCCGCCGAGCTCCGCGGGATCGAGCCCCAGCTCCTCGCGCACCAGGGTATCGAGGACGTTTTCCTTGTCGGCCATCAGCTTGGCGGCGAGCGTTTCCGCCTCTTCCTTCCGCAGACCCTTGGCCTGGTATATGAGGGAGAGTTCCTCCTGCTCCTCCTCGGGGGCTTCGCGCAGCTCGTCACGCTCGATGGCGATCTGGCGTTGTGCAAGCTCGCGGGCACTCTGCACCGAGAGCCACTCACCCATCGCCATCGCACAGGCGCCCGCGAGCGTGCCGGCCACCCCGGCGACCAGGATCGCCGTGTTGGAGGAGTGGGCCCCTGCCACACCCATCACCAGGCTGAGGACGGAGACCAGGCCGTCGTTGGCCCCCAGCACCGCCGCGCGCAGCGCGTTGCCGCCCACGGCGCGGTGGCGGCCCTCCAGGCGTGCGAGCAGGCCCCCCTCCATGCCGCGGGACGGTCCGCGGGAGATCGTGGAGAGCAGGCGGGCGTGGGAGTGCTCGACGACCGGCAGGTTTGCGGCGAGCGCATCGGGCTGGTCGTCGTAGTCGTGGCGGCCCGCCTGCTCCTTCATCGTGAGCGCCGGGATCACCGACTGAGTGCCCAAGCGCCCGG
>MEKI01000154.1:926-1421 GCA_001766905.1 Acidobacteria bacterium RBG_13_68_16 | reverse complement strand
GAGTGGGCGAACCTAGCGCGACGACCCCAGGAGCCGCGGGAAGACACCTACGCGCGGGTGGTCCTGGAAGCGCGCCCTTGCCTGCCGTCGTGGTCAGGTCTGCTTGGCGCGAAGCCTCAGGATTCCGATGGCGGCGAGCACCACCCCAACCACGATTCCCGCCAGTTGTTTCATTCCGATTCCGGGATATCCCCCGATCCCCAGCGGGTCGGCCGCGGCCGAGAGCAGGAAGAGCAGAACCCCCGCGACCAGCAGAACCACTGCAACCGTCTTCTTCGACATGCTTTTCCCTCCGTGTTCCAGCGGTGCCGTGTGTGGCGTGCGCGTCGCCATTCTAGCTCTCCCCGGTGGTTTAGGGGACCGGGCAGGCGGCGCGGAGATCTACCCCCGTGAGGCATCGAACGGTCCCGCGTCACGGACGGCCGTGTGGCGCTATGCTTGCGCCTCGGGAACGGAGGGGCGGCGATGGCGTTCGGTAAGGACGAGTGTGAGAGG
>MEKI01000154.1:0-899 GCA_001766905.1 Acidobacteria bacterium RBG_13_68_16 | reverse complement strand
CGGGAGGTCAACGGGCGGCGGCTGGCCTTCCTGGATGGGCCGGCCGGGACGCAGGTGCCACAGTCCGTGATCGACGCTGTGGCCGGCTACTACCGCACCTGCAACGCCAACTCGCATGGGGCGTTCGTCACCTCCAGGGAATCGGACCAGACGGTCCACGCGGCGCGCGAGGCCGTCGCAGCGTTCCTCGGTGCGCCTTCCTGGCGGGAGATCTCGTTCGGGGCCAACATGACCACGCTGACTTTCTCGCTGAGCCAGGCACTGGCCCGGGAGATCTTCCCGGGCGACGAGATCGTGATCACCGAGCTGGACCACGAGGCGAACCGCGGCCCCTGGCTCGCCCTGTGCGAGCGAGGGATTACGGTGCGCGAGGTTGCGCTGCGGCGAGACGGAACACTCGACTACGAGGACATGCGGCGGAAGATCACGGACCGCACGAGGCTGGTGGCGGTCGGGTACGCATCGAACGCGCTGGGGACCGTCAACGACGTGCCGCTGATTCGCGAGCTCTCGAGAGAGGTGGGCGCCTGGCTGCTGGTGGACGCGGTCCACTTTGCGCCGCACTTCCCGCTGGACGTGAGTGCGCTCGACGCGGACTTCCTGCTCTGTTCGGCGTACAAGTTCTACGGGCCCCACGTGGGGATCCTCTACACGCGTCCCGGGCTGCTCGCAAAGCTGCGCACCGACAAGCTGCGCACCCAGGATGACGATGCGCCGTTCCGGATCGAGACCGGCACCCTCAACCACGCGGCGATTGCCGGCGTGAAGGCGGCAATCGAGTACGTCGCGTCCTGGGGAGAGGGCGAGACGCTGCGGGCGCGCCTGGTCTCCGCCATGGAGGGCATCCACCTCCACGAGCACTGGTCTCCGCCATGGAGGGCATCCACCTCCACGAGCAC
>MEKI01000153.1 GCA_001766905.1 Acidobacteria bacterium RBG_13_68_16 | reverse complement strand
AGCGCCCGTTGCACCAGGCCAACCGCGGTCTGGTCGTCCCCCTCCAGCACCGCCTGGTTGAGAGCCGCCAGAACCTCGCTCGTCTCTGTCATCGCGCCCCCCGAACCGTGCCGCGATCCGGTCTTCACGCCACGGAGCTCGCTTCCGGCATCATACGACGCGCTTGAAGTCGATGAAGCCCCGTTCCACGTCGGTGGCGGCAAGCTCGACGCGCATACGGTGGCCGACATCGAGCCCTTCGAACCCGGTCACCAGCTTGCCCTCGACAGGAGGGTGAAACACGCGCACCCACGTCCCCTTGGGAGAAGCGCCGGTGACGATCGCGTCGAAGCGCTGGCCGACCTTCGAGGCCAGCAGCATCGCCGCCGCGGACTTGGCCACCTGGCGCTCGACCTTGTTGGCCGCGTCCTCCTGCTGCGTGCAATGCGCCGCAAGCTCTGCCAGCTCGTCCTCGGTGTAGGGTGCAGGACTGCCCGCCAGCGCCGCCTTGAGCAGGCGCTGGGTGAGGAGATCCGGGAATCGGCGGTTGGGTGCGGTGGCGTGGGTGTAGTCCCTGACGGCGAGCCCGAAGTGGCCCGGCGCCGCCTGGCCCGGCAGCTCGACCACGTACTCGCCGGCGCCCAGCAGCTTGATGACCGTGAGCGAGAGATCGGGAAAGCGCAGGGGGTCCGCGACCCTCCGCCTTGTCAGGAACGCCGCGAGGGAACGCGGATCCGGCTGCGGGGGAAGCGGCTCCCCCAAGTGCCCGGCGACCTCAACGATGCGTTCCCAGCGCTTGGGCGTGCGCACGACGCGCCTCAGGGAGGGGAGGCGACGGGCCTCGAGGAAGCGTGCGGTGACGCCGTTGGCCGCGATCATGAGGTCCTCGATCAGCTCCCTGGCCCGGTTCTTCTCCTCGACCTCGAGGTCGCGGATCTCGTCGGCATCGAAGACCGGGCGTGCCTCGAGCGTCTGGAGGTCGAGCGCCCCGTGCTCGTGCCGGAACGCTTTCAGCGTCTGCGCCATCTCGTCCTGGAGGCGGAGGTTGGCATCGAGCCCCGGGACCGACGCGACCGGCGCCGGCATCGGCCCCTGGCCGTCCAGCCAGGCTGCGACGGAGTTGTAAGCGAGCCTGGCGCGGTTGCGTACCGCCGCCCGGTACACATCCGAGGCAGTGAGGGAGCCGTCCCCCGCGACGGTCATCTCGATTACGACCGCCAGGCGGTCCTCCCGGTCAGCCAAAGACGTGAGGTTGGTGGAGAGCTTTTCCGGGAGCATGGGAAAGATCTCTGCCGCCGTGTACACCGAGGTCGTGTTGGTCCGGGCGTGCCCATCGATCGCCGAGCCCTTCCCGACCAGAGCGTCCACGTCGGCGATGGCAACCAGCAGCCGCACGAATCCTCCGGGCAACCTCTCGGCGACCGTGAGCTGGTCGAGGTCGCGGGAATCGTCGTTGTCGATGGAGGCCCAGGGGAGGGTGCGCAGGTCGCGCATCGTGCCATCGCCGGCCGCCGGCGCCTGCATTCCCGCGAGCTCGGCGATCGCGTCGGGCGCGAAATCGGGGGCCAAGCCGCGCTCGAGCATCGCCCGCCGCGCGATCCGTCGCAGGGTGGCACGGTGCTGGCTGTTGCCGTTGTCCATGCCGGCACTCTACCGCGAGAGCAGGCATCCCGCACCGGCCGGCGCCGGGCTCAGCCGAGCTTCAGGATCTCGACCAGGGCCCGGGCGTTGTTGTGCCGCTCGTCGAGGGCGGCGTACACCAGCGTCACGGTCTGCTGTAAAGCGAGCGCCTTCAGGCGCGCGAGGGCCTCGCCGCTGTCGAGTTCGAGCCTGAGGCGGTCGACAAACTCGCGGTAGCGCGGCGGAGCGTGGCCAAACCAGCGCCTCAGCTTGTCGGAGGGTGCCAGCTCGCGGGCCCACCAATCGATCCTGGCGTCCTCCTTGGACACGCCGCGCGGCCACAGCCGATCCACCAGCACCCTCATTCCGTCCTCGGGAGCGGGGGGCTCGAACACACGCTTGGTCCGGATCATTGCAACACCTCCCCGCCGTGCTTTTGGTACATAGGGCTCTTCCCTCCCCCGCAACAACGCTCACTCGAACGTTCTTCCTTCCGCCGGGGGCCGCCCGAACCGGGTACACTTGCAGCCCGGCCGCCGTCGAGGGCCGCAAACAACCCCATGGGGAACCAGACCGACGCCGAGGGCCGGCAGCCGGGCAACCCGAACCGGAGCCGAGACCACTTCCGCTGGGACGACCGCCACCACCAGCCACACACCGATCTCTCGAAGTGGCAGAAGTTCTGGGCCTCCCGCTCGGACGCCGCACAGTTCCTGCGACTGCTGGGGCGCAGCGTGCGCCAGGTGCGTCCGGTCGCAAGGTGCTACCGGGCTCTCCTGGCCGAGGCGCCACGCTCGCATCCGGTGGGCGCCGACGAGTTCGGGATCGCGATCTCGCCGACCCGCGCCATCTGGGATCGCTACCTGGAGCGGGTGCGCGACCTTGGCGTCGGTGCGCTTCTCATCCGCATTCCATGCTGGGCTCCCGAGCCGGTGTTCGAGCTGCGGAATGAGCTCGAAAGCCTGCACCGCGAAGGGATGAGCTTCACCTTCACGCTGTTGCAGGACCGCTCGACGGTCAAGGAACCCGCGCGCTGGCAGGGGTTCGCACGGGAGGTTGCCAGCCGCTTTGCCGGGCTCTCGCCGACCTTTCAGATCGGGCACGCCGTCAACCGCAAGAAGTGGGGGATCTGGCACCCGGATGAGTACGTCAAACTGCTGGAGGCCACAGCGGAGGTGCGGCGGGAGTTCCCCGGCTGCCGCTGGATCGGTCCGCCGGTCATCGACTTCGAGTACTACTTCACCACCAACTACCTGGTCGGCAGGCGTCCGTTCGACTTCGACGGCATCGCCGCTCTTCTGTACGTTGACCGCCGCGGCTCCCCCGATGCGGTGCAGTACCGGCACTTCGACCTGCGCCGCAAGATCCTCCTGTTGCGGGCAGTGGTGGACGCCTCTCCCCACGCCGACGTGCCGATCCACCTCACGGAGTTCAACTGGCCGCTCAAAGGGATGGGCAAGCACTCGCCCGCCGGGGCCCACGTGCAGACGGACGAGGCCGACCAGGCTCGCTATCTCGCGCTGTACTACCTGACTGCGGCGGCAACGGGGCAGGTGGCGAGCGCGTTCTGGTGGCAGCTCGTTGCACGGGGATACGGGCTGCTCGACGAGGACGACGTGTGGACCGCGAGGCCTGCATACCGGGGGTTCAAGACCCTGCTCGCCAGAACCCGGGGTTGCGAGGTTCTCGCGCTGCCCGAGCGCCTGCGCCCGCTTCGCGGCTTCCTGCTGGCCCGCGGCGATGAGTGCACGGCCCTGATCTACGCCTCCGGCGCACCGCGCCCCTTCGATCCCGCACTCCAGGTGCGCGAGGCTGCCAGCCTGCTCGGTGAACCGCTCCCGACACGCGCCGTCAGTGTCGGCCCGGAACCGGTGTACGTGTCCCTCGGGCAGACCGACCCGGCCGCGGTCGTGGAGGTCCTCGGCCGACAACCAGACCTCAGGTAGAAAGCGTCGACATCGTGGCGTTCGCTCTGGCCCGGCTTCACAGACATCTGGGCTCGACCTCTGGTAAGGCGCCGAGTAGGCGCCTCAGTGCCGGACGAGCAGGTACTCCCGAACGCCGTGGCGCATCACGACAGACTGCACGACGGAAAACCCGGACATCAGCCGCTCGACCTCGGCGGGAGGAAAACGCGGGCTGAGCTGCACCGCGGTCGTTCGCGGCTGCAGGAGAAGCGTCTGTTCATCCACGATCTTGAAGACCTGGGGGACGCCGGACATCTCCTTCTGAGTCGAGACGAGGGCGAACATGAGCGCCCCCGGTTGGCAGAGACTGGTCACGTGCGTGGCGAGGCAACGAAACTGGTCGCGAGACAGGTAGTTCAGTACGTCCCAGGCGAGCACGATGTCGAACTGCTTCCAGGCAACCGGCAGGAGCCTCCGGAACGCCGCGGCCGGGTCGGTCCGCAGCAAAGATCGCAGCTCCTCGGAGGCGAGGGCGTCCGGAAGGTCGGCTATTTGCAGCTGCCCCGAGAAGCGTGAGAAGAACTCCACGTTGGCGCCGGACGCCACGCCCAGGTCGAGGATGTGGTACGAGGTCTCGCTCGAGAGGCGGGAGACGAGGGCCTTGAGTGTGGGCGAGCGGTACAGGGGTGGCTGAGGATCGAGCGCCTCGGCGAACTCCCGGCGTGGTCCGGCCCCCTGCGGGGACTCGCGCCGGAAAGGCCAGGGCACCCGCATCCCCCGAGCGACGCTCTCAACCGCTCCGCTCGGGGTGCTTCGGCTCGCCCGGCCGCGGCGGCACAGTGCTTCCGGGGGCTCCGGCAACCGGCGGGGGCGGGCTTGCAGCGGCGGCACCGGCCGAGCCGACGACGGGCCGGGGAGCCGCCTTGCGCTCCATCTCGATGCTACCCTTGAACATCGCTCCGTCCTCGATGGTCACGCGCGGAGCCGAGACGTTGCCGCGCACCCTCCCCGACTTGCGGATGGCGATCTGCTCCTCGGCGTGCAGGTCGCCGTCGACCTCCCCCTCGACCGTGACGCTCCGCCCGAAGATGTTGGCCTTGATGCGCCCGTTCGCGCCAACCGTGACGTTGTGCTGTGCGAGGTCCACCTTCCCCTCGACCCGCCCCTGGATCAAGAGGTCTTCTTCGCCGGTCACGTCCCCTTTGATGGTGATGGACGGACCGATGATCGCACGTTCGCCTGGGCGTTCCGCTGCCATTGGACCTCCCTCGACGCGTGAAAGCGGCACGCCGCTACCCGGCGAAATCTGTCCTCCGCCCGCCCGCCCGGGCGTCGCCGGCACCGGCCGCTCGCTGCGCTCGGAATCCGCCTTCTTCCACACGGTGGCGTCCCCTCTCTGTATCTTTCGACGCCACGCACTGTTTGTCCAGACTCCGAACGTGAGCGGGACCACAATTACATCCGGTGATTTTGCCGGAAGCCGTCGCGCAGCTGTTGTGGGTGGGGCGACAAACCCGCCCCGCGGGTGTCAGGGCCCGTACCTCCGGCGGCCGCGGCGCTACCTAGAGTTCCAGGGCGGCGACGTTTTTGAGCAGCTTCTCCAGACGGGCGCGGATCTCGCTGCGCTCGGCCTCGAGCTGCACGATTCGGTCGGTGAAGTGGGCGGTGGCCTCGTCGCCCGAGTGCAGCTTCCGGTTCTCCTCCTCCAGGGCCGCGATGCGCGCCTGCAGCTCCTTGTAACCCGTGATCAGCTTTTCGACGCGTTCCTCGAGAGCGACAAAGATGTCCATGCGGCCTCCTACTGGAAGCTCACCGCAAGCTTGCGGGCAAGCGTGTCCATGAGCGCGAAGTGCGCGGCGTTCACCTCTTCCTGCGTGAGCGAGCGCTCGGGGTGACGGTAGACCAGGCGCAGCGTGGTCTTGACCTCCTCCGCGCCGACGCCCTCGCCCCGGTACCGTACCACCGGCGAAACGGTCTCGAGCCACTCCGACGCGGCCACGCGTATGGTCCCCAGCAGCTCTGCATACGAGAGCGAGAGACCGTGCCGTACGGTGAGATCCGCCGTCACCGCCGGAAAGCGCGGCAACAGCTGGAACGAGGGCGCCCGCTCGGCGGCGACGGCGCCGAGGTCCACCTCCGCCACCCAGAGCGGCGCTGGGAGATCGAAGGCCTCGGCCGTCGGTTCGGAAAGACGGCCCGCGATCGCCACGACCCGATCCCCCACCAGCACCTCGGCGCCCTCGCCGGACGCCAGGAGCCGCGCCGTCGACGGCCGCCATGCGGCTGCCTCCACGCCCAACTCGGCAAGCACGACCTCGACGACACCCTTGAGGTCCAGGAAATCGGCAGCGCGAGCTACGTCCCACGGCCCGGCCGTGCCGGCAAGGGTGAGGGCGAGGCGCTCCTCCTCCACGATCTCCGTGCCCCTGGCGAAGAACACCCGGCCGACCTCGCCCAGGAGGACACGCTCGGCGCCCCGTCGCAGGTTGCCGCCCGCAGCCTCGACCAGGCCGGCGAGCAGCGAGCGCCGCAGGACCGCCAGGCGTCCGGAGAGCGGATTCTCTACCCTCACGACCCCACCACGCTCGCCGAGTGCGGATGCGGCCGTCGCGCCCTCCAGCTCCTCCGAGGAGAAGCTGTAGGTGAGCGCCTCTGCGGCCCCAGCCGCCACCAGCGCGTTGCGCGCCCGCTCGGTGAGCGGCCAGGTTCCGAGCCGCTTGCCGGGTTTCACGGCAAATGCCGGAAGAACCGAGGGAACGTTGTCGTACCCGAAATGGCGCAGCACCTCCTCGTAGAGGTCCTCGGGGAGCTCCAGGTCCACACGATGGCTGGGGACCGTGCAGGTGACGGTGTCACCCGCGACCTGGGGCGCGAGATCGAGGGCCGCAAGAACCTTGGCTACGAACTCGCGCGGGATCTCGCAGCCGGCGAACGCCGATAGGCGCCGAAGCGAGAACTCGATAGCCCGCGGCGCCGGAAGCACCGGTGCCGAGTCGAGCACACCCGCTAAAACCTCGCCGCCGGCCAGGCGGAGGATCAGCTCGGCGGCCAGATCCACGGCGGTGCGGGCCATCGCCCGGTCCGCGCCACGCTCGAAGCGTTGCGAGGCCTCCGTCGAGACGCCGTGGCGCTTCGCGGTGCGCCGCACCGAGATCGGGGCGAAATAGGCGGACTCGATCAGCACGTCCCTGGTGGCGGGGCCGATCTCCGTGTTGGCGCCCCCCATCACGCCGGCGATCGCCACGGCCCGCTTACCATCGGCAATCACCAGGTCCTCCGGAGTCAGGGTACGGCTCACACCGTCAAGGGTTGTCAGGCCCTCGCCGGCCCGCGCGCGGCGGACGCGGATCTCCGAGCCCGCGAGCAGAGGAAGGTCGAACGCATGGAGAGGGTGGCCAACGTCCAGGAGCACGTGGTTGGTCGCGTCCACGATGTTGTTGATGGGACGGATGCCGCAGCGCTCAAGGCGCGTTGCGAGCCACGCCGGCGAGGGCCCGACCTTGACGCCGCGCACGACACGGGTGCAGTAGCGCGGGCAGCCTGCCTCGTCCTCGACCGTGAGCCTCGCAAGCTCCCCGACCGGCGTCGCGCCCTCGGGGACACTGACCGCAAGGGGCTTGAGGGTGCCGCAGCCGGCGGCCGCGGCCTCACGGGCGAGGCCGCGGTGGTTCATCGCGTCGGGACGGTTGGTGGTCACGTCCACGTCCCAGACCACGTCGTCGCCCGACGTCTCTTGCAACTCGACGTTCACGCCGACCGCCGTGAGCCGCTGGGCCATCTCCGCCGCGGAGGATTTCCCTTCGAGGTGGTCGCACAGCCAGGCCAGAGAGAACTTCATGGCAGGCCCCCATGACAACACCGCGCCGACTCGAACCATGGCCAAGCGAGGCGGGATTCACTCCCGGCGAGCGTGGGGGGCTCGGGGGGACTTGAGCGCCGGGCGGTGGCGCGGAGCGGCGCGGGTCCCCCCGCAACGAAAGCCAATCTCATCGCCGTATCCCCTCGAACTGGCGCAGCAAGCGCTCGTCGCCGGAGAACTGCATCCTGAGGTCGGGAATGCCGTACTTGAGCATGGCCACGCGGTCGAGCCCGCACCCGAACGCGAACCCCGTGTAGCGGGCCGGGTCGACGTTGCAGAACCGAAACACCCGCGGGTCGACCATCCCCGCGCCGAGTATCTCCATCCAGCCCGATCCCGTGCACACCGCGCACCCCTTGCCGCGGCAGAACACACAGGTGATGTCCACCTCGGCCGACGGCTCGGTGAAGGGGAAGAAGGATGGGCGAAACCGGACGCCCATCTCGGGGTCGAACAGCACGTGCACGAACGCCTCAAGGGTGGCCTTGAGATGGCCGAAGGTGATCCCCTCGTCCACCACCAGGCCCTCGACCTGATGGAACATCGGCGTGTGCCGCAGGTCGGAGTCGCACCGGTACACCCGGCCGGGGATGATCACGCGGATCGGGGGCGGAGTCGTCTCCATTGTGCGGATCTGGACGGGCGAGGTGTGGGTCCGCAGGAGCATCCCACCCTTGAGGAAGAACGTGTCCTGGGTGTCCCGGGCAGGGTGGTCGGGCGGGAAGTTGAGCGCCTCGAAGTTGTGCCAGTCGTCCTCGGCCTCGGGGCCGTCGGCCACCGAGTAGCCCATGCGCAGGAAGATCTCCTCGATCTCCCGCCGCACCAGCGTCACCGGGTGGTACGCACCGAGGGCGGGCCTGCGGCCCGGCAGTGTGACGTCCGCAACCTCACCTCGCTTGCTCGCATCCGCGGCTGCCCTGTGCGCCGCCGCCAGCCTCTCCTCGATGAACTTCTTGAGCTCGTTGAGCGCCTTGCCGTAGGAGGGCTTCTCCTCGCGCGGCAGCAACTTGAGCGCGTCCTCGAGGTCGCGGAGCAGGCCCGACCGCCGCCCGGCGAAGCGCACACGGACGGTCTCCACCCTGGCGGGGTCGCTGCCCGCCTCGGCAAGCGCCGCGAGGAACTCCTGGCGCGCCCGCTCCAGGGTCTCGAGCGCCATCTACGCGGCCGACTTGGCTTCCAGGCTCTTTTTCGCGGCCTTCACGAGCTCCGCGAAGCCCTCGGTATCGCGCACCGCCATGTCGGCGAGCGCCTTGCGGTCGAGCTCGCAACCGGCCGCCTTCAGCCCGGCGATGAGCTGGGAGTAGGACATCTCGAACTGCCGCGCAGCCGCGTTGATGCGAACGATCCACAGGCTGCGCATGGAGCGCTTGCGCTGCCGCCGGTCACGGTAGGCGAACTGGAGCGAACGCTCGACCTGCAGCTTCGCTATCCGGTAGGCGTTGTGCTTCGTGAGGAAGTAGCCCTTGGCGAGCTTGAGGACCTTCTTACGACGTTGTACCCGGTTGTGTCCACGCTTGATGCGCATGCAGGCCTCCTACTTCGCGTACGGGAGCATGCGCTCCACGTTTTTCGCGTCCGCCGCCGAGACGAGCGCCTCCTCCCGAAGGTGGCGCTTCCTCTTGGCGGTCTTCTTGGTCAGGATGTGGGCATGATAGGCCTTGCGGCGCTTGAACTTCCCGGTTCCGGTTTTCTTGAACCGCTTCGCCGCTGCCCGCAACGTCTTGATCTTCGGCATTGATGCCTCCTCAAAAAGAGAGGCCGGGGCTCACGCCTCCGGCCATGGGTTCAAAGCACGTTTGCGCACCGTCGTCGTCATCGTCGCGACGAGCTCGTCGAGCGTCTTGGTGCCCAGGTTGCCCCGATGTCTCACTCGAACGCTCGCGGCCTTGGACTCCGCCTCGCGCGCACCGACGACTAGAAGGATGGGGATCTTCGCAAGCTCGCCGTCGCGGATCTTGGCGCCCAGCTTCTCCGAGCGCTCGTCCACTTCGGCGCGAAGCCCGACCTCGGTGAGACGTGCCTTTACGGCGCGGGCGGCGTCGAGGAACTTGTCCGACACGGGCAGCACGCGCGCCTGCTCGGGAGCGAGCCACAAAGGCAGGTCGCCGGCGAAGTGTTCCAGCATCACGCCGAAGAATCGCTCGATCGAGCCGAGGATAGCGCGGTGGATCATGACCGGGCGCTGCTCGGTCCCGTCCTCGGCCACGTAGGTGAGGTCGAAGCGGTTGGGGAGGTTGAAGTCGAGCTGGATGGTGCCGAGCTGCCACTCACGGCCGATCGCATCGTGCACCACAAAGTCGATCTTCGGCCCGTAAAAAGCGCCCTCGCTTGGATTGAGCGTGTAGTCCACGCCGCGGTCTTTGAGGCACTTCTCGAGCTGGGCCTCGGCGTTTTGCCAGAGCGAATCTTCGCCGATGGCTTTCTCGGGTTTGGTCGAGAAGTAGATCACCGGCCGCTCGAAGCCGAACGTGTCATAGACGCGGAAGATGAAATCGAACAGGCTCGCGACCTCGCTGCCGATCTGCCCGGGGGTGCAGTAGATGTGCGCGTCGTCCTGCGCGAACGTGCGCACGCGGGTAAGCCCCTGCACCACGCCGGAGCGCTCGTAGCGGTGCAGCCGGCCGAAATCGGCGAGGCGCACAGGCAACTCCCGATAGGAGTGAGCATGGGTCGCGTAGATCAGGCAGGCGGCGGGGCAGTTCATCGGCTTCAGCGAGAATTCGCGCTCGTCCACGTTGGAGAAGAACATATTCTCGAGGTAGGCCTCGTAGTGTCCCGAACGCTTCCAGAGCTCCA
>MEKI01000152.1 GCA_001766905.1 Acidobacteria bacterium RBG_13_68_16 | reverse complement strand
AAACGCACCATGTCGAAGTCGTGGATCGTCATGTCAGCGAACATCCCGCCCGAGGACTTGACGTACTCGATCGGCGGTGCGGCCGGGTCGCGCGCCGTGATCCTGACCAGGTGGACGTCTCCGACCTCGCCGTCGGCCACCGCCCGCCGGACCCTCGCGAAGGTGGGATCAAAGCGCCGGTTGAAACCCTCCTGGAGCTTCACGCCGCTACGCTTCACCGTCTCGAGCGTGGTGCGGACGCGCTCCGCGTCAACGGCGATGGGCTTCTCGCAGAACACGTGCTTGCCGGCTCTCGCCGCGGCGTCGGTGAAATCAGCGTGGCTCGGCGTCGGCGAGCAGACCAGCACGGCCTCGATCTCGGGGTCCTTCAGCACGTCCTCGGGGTTCTTGCTCGTGGCGATCGCGGGCCCCGGCCACTCCTTGAAGTCTGCGAACGGGTCGGCGATCGCCTTCAACCGCACACCCGGCATCGCCATGACGTTGTTGGCGTGGATCTTGCCGATCCTTCCGGCGCCCAGAATCCCTGCGGTGATCGGTCTCATTGCCGTTGCCCTCCACCGGCTGATTGCACAGCCTCTGAAAGCAGGACCGGCCTGTGCTCCAGGTGCGACGTTCGCGCGGCCCCGGCCGCCCTCACCGCAGCCAGCGCATCCTCTACACTCACCCGAACCGGCAAGCCCTCGCGAACGCTCGCCACGAACGCCGCGAGCTCCGCCACGAACGCTTCCCGGTACCGCTCCACGAACGTCTCGTGCGGCTTGTCTGCCACGACGCCGCGCTTGGAACTGGAGACGACCGTTGTGGCCGTGGTGTTGTCCACGAAGGTGCTGCCCTTCGAGCCGAACACCTCGAACCTCTGGTCGTAGCCGTAGTTGGTCTGCCGGCTGCAGTCGATGACGCCCAGGGCACCGTTGGCGAGACGGAGGGTGATCACAGCCGTGTCGACGTCGCCGGCCTTCCCGATCTCCGGGTCCACCAGGACGGCTCCCACAGCGAAGAGTTCCACGATCTCGCTGCCGGACAGGAACCGAACGGTGTCGAAGTCGTGGATAGCGAAGTCGAAGAACAGGCCGCCGGACCGCTTCACGAAATCGACCGGCGGCGCCTTCGGGTCGCGGTTGGTCACCCGCAACTGGTGGATCTCACCCACCTTCCCGCCCCGCACCGCCAGCCACATCTGGAGCAGGCTGGGGTCGAAGCGGCGGTTGAACCCGACCTGCAGCTTCACGCCCGCGGCATCCACGGCGGCCTGCGCCTGCTGGATCGCCTGGGGCTCGAACGCGACGGGTTTCTCGCAGAAGATGTGCTTGCGCGCTGCGGCTGCCCTCCGGATCAGCTCGACGTGCTTCCCCGACGGGGCCGTGATGACCACGGCTTCGATCTCCGGGTCGTTGAGAACCACGTCAACGTCGGTCGCACGAACGGGGATGCCCAGGTTCTCCGCCCACGCCTTGTCGAGCCTCGGGCTGGCGACCGCCTTCACGCGCGCGTTCGGGACGGCGTGCACCAGGTTCTCCGTGTGCATCCTGCCGATGCGTCCGATCCCTATCACCCCAACTGTGGTCGGCTTCATTGGTCACTCACCTCCCGGTGTCCCTCCACCGCTCCCCTCGCCTCGCGTACCCAGGCCTCCGGCACAGGACCCCCTTCCAGCTCCCGGAGACGAGGGGCTGACGGTGCGACCTGCCAGGCCGAGACGGCCTGGACGGCAGCTCAGGCGTTCGTGCCCGCTGCGCAGGCCCCTAGAAGTTCAGCTTCACGCCGATAGTCCCCCACCAGCTGTAGTACTCCGCCTGCCGCGTCCAGTCCTTGCTCCCCTCGTAGACGCGGTAGGGCTCGTTCGTCAGGTTGATTGCTTCCAGGAAGAGCGTCACGGTCTTGCTGAGATCCATTTGCGCCGAGAAGTCGAGCTGCATGTGGTCGTCCACGAACAGGTCGTGCTCGGCGTCCTCCGCGACCTCGAACAGCGACTTGCCGTTGTAGTTGAGCGACAGCCTGCCCGAGAACCCCGACTTCTCGAAGATGAGCGCAATGTTGCCCACGTTTTGGGACTGGCCCTGCAGCTGGGTGTCGGCGCGGGTGGTGTAGTTCGCGGTCGAGTCTGCGTACGTGTAGTTGAAGTAGATGCCGAACCCGCTGTTCCACCGGTTCTGGTAGGCGACCTCGGCACCGTACAGCGAGCCGCTCGCGCCGTTCACCGGTTGCTCCACGTCGTACGTCTCGCCGTTGACGTCCTCCTCGAACGTCGCGACGAAGATGTTGTCGCTGAGCTGCTTGTAGAAGATCCCCCCCGCGATGAGACCGACCGACGGTAGGTAGTGCTCGAACAGGAGGTCGTAGTTCCACGCCGTCGTGGGCTCGAGGTCCGGGTTCCCGCGCTCGATCTCGAGGTCCTCACGGTTGATGTTCTGCCACGGCGCGATGTCGCCGAAGTTGGGCCGTGCGAACGAGCGCGTGACCGCGGCGCGGAGGTTGGTCCCCTCCGCCAGGCGATACCGCATCATGAGCTGCGGCAGCCACAGGGAGTAGCTCTTCTCCCCCGTGATCGGGGTCAGGTCGGACGGCTCCCCTTCCTCGTCGAAGATCAGCTCGTAGGCCTGGTACTTGTCGGTGGTGTTCTCAAAACGCACGCCCCCGACGACGTTCAGGTTGGAGCCGATGTCCAGGTTGAGCAGACCGTAGGCCGCGTAGGTGTCCTCGTCGATCGTGTAGTCCGCCAGGTCCTCGTCGATGACCCTCTCCCCCTCCAGCACGCCGCTGGCGAGGAGGTCCCGGATCGCGGACGGGCTCTGGAACTGGCCGATGTTGTAGCTCGTGAACCCGTGCATGTACGGTGTGGCCGGCTTAAAGTCGTCGAGGTAGTCGGTGAGCGGCAGATCGTCCTCCGCCCCGTATTCGAACACGTTGTAGTCCTGGGTCGCGGTCTTCATGCGGGCTTTCACGCCGAACTTCCACAGACCGCTCAGCCCGGTGTCCTTGTAGAACCCGTTCGTGAGGTCCAGTGAGCCCACCCAGTCTTCGTCCTCGGCCGCCTTGTACTGGGTTTCTAATTTGTCGAAAATGAAGCTGGAGATGTCCTCGTTGAGCGGGTTCGCCCTGATGTTGTCCGGGTCGATGGAGCCGGCGCTGACGTTGGGGTTGTATTCGATGTCCTCCTGCAGGAACTCGGAAGTGTTCTGGTCGGGGGTCTTCTCCTGCGAGTGGTTAAACGACAGCCGGAAGTTGATCACGCTCTCGCCCGCGAGGAAGTTTCCGCCGGCGCTGAGGGAGTAGATGTTCGAGGTCTGAACGCGGTCCCGAACGATGCGCACCAGCTCGTTGTCCTCGACCACGTTGTCCATGGCGCGCCGGACCTCGTCGTCCTGGTACCTGTCGAAGAGCGCCCTGAAGAAGAGCTCGGATCCGGATGACAACTGCTGGTCGAAGGAGAGGTTCGCCGCGTAGCGCTCGCGCGTGAGCGTGTAGTCGCGAAGCTGCATGTCGATCAGTTCCTGGTCGTCGTACTCCGGCTCCTGGTCGTCCGAGGCGCGGTTCGACTTGTTCCCGCTCAGAGCAAACAGGATCCCGGTCTTGCCGTCGGAGAAGCGGCGGCCCAGGGTGAACGCTGCGGCCCCGATGTAGTCCCGGCTGATATCGGCGTAGCCCGCCGCGACGCTCGCCTGGGTGCTCGCCTCGAGCGGTGCCCTCTTGGTGACGAGGTCCACCGTGCCGCCGATCGAATCGCCGTCCATGTCGGGCGTGAGCGTCTTCGAGACCGAGATCGCCTCGAGAACGTCAGCCGGGATGGTGTCGAGGGCGACGTTGCGCCCCCCGCCCTCGGGTGAGGGAAGCCGCTCGCCGTTGACGGTGGTCGAGTTGAGCCGCGGCTCGGTGCCGCGCACCAGCACGTAGCGGCCCTCGCCCTGGTCGCGAAGCAGGGAGACGGCGGGCAGGCGCTGTGTCGACTCGGCCGCGTTGATGTCGGGGAATCGGCTCATCTGGTCGGAGGACACGACGTTCGTGATGTTCGTCGCGTTCTCCTGCGTGTTGAGGGCCTTCGCCTGCCCCTGCAGGAACGCCGAGCCGCTCACCTGGATCGCCTCACTGTAGGAGAGCCTGACGTCGGCCGTCACCGTCTCGCCAGCGGTCACCTTCGCCGTGGCCGTTCCCGCCCCCAAGCCGATGAAGGTGACGACGATGGTGTGCTCCCCGGCCGGCACGGGCGAAAGGCGGAACGACCCTTGCTGGTTGGTCACCGCCGTGAGGTTCGTGCCCGCCAGCGTGACGCTGGCGTTGGCCAGCGCCCCACCCGCCGGGCCGCTCACGGTCCCGACGATGACGCCGGTGCCCGTCTGTGCCTGGGCGACGGCTGGAAGCGCCGCAAGCCCAGCGATCAACAGCAGGATCATCCAACTTCGGTTCTTGTGTAAGGACGCCATTCTTTCCTCCTTCTCGCAAGGTGGTTCTGGCCGTTACTCGGTGGGCTCCCTCGATCCCTACCGTTTCATGGACCGGTTATGGAACGTTCCATGACCGCCTCTTGTCACTCACCTCCCTTACTCACTGCAAACCGCAATGCGCGGCGGCGGTGGCGTCCTTTGGAACGTTCCAGCTTGAAGTGCAACACCATGAACGTTATGATCCGGAGCGTTCCAGGGGGAATCTAATGCCAAGAAGGACCGATGTCAAGCCTCATCAGTCGCAATCGGAACCCACGATCCTGGACGTGGCACGCAAGGCCCGCGTTTCCAAGTCCCTGGTTTCCATGGTGATACGCGGAGAGGACGGGGTCAGCGCCAAGAACCGCGAAGCGGTCCGGCAGGCCATCGAGGAGCTCAACTACCGCCCGAACGTGATCGCCCGTAGCCTGGTGCAGCGCCGGACCCGAATGCTCGGCGTGATGATCTCGGATCTCCGCAACCCCTTCTTCGGCGACGTGGTGTCCGGGATCCAGATGCGCGCGGCGGACCTGGGCTACCGCGTGCTCTTCAACACCGGCGACCGCGTGCCCAACCTGGAGGAGGCCGCGATCGAGAGCCTCCTCGAGCTGCGAGTGGACGGCTTGATCCTCGCCGCCCCCCGGGTCGACGACACGATCATCGAGCGCGCGTGTCGCGCCGTGCCGGTCGTGGTCCTCAACCGCGACACCTCCGCGACCTGCAGCGACAGCGTCACCAACGACAACCTGGCCGGCGCCAGCCTCGCGGTGGAGCACTGCGCGAGCCTTGGCCACACCCGCATCGCGCACATCGACGGCGGCACCGGCGCCGGGGCTAACGTCCGCCGAGAGGGGTACCTCGCCGCCATGCAACGCCTCGGCCTGGCCGCCAACGTCCTCACCGTCGAAGGCGGCTTCACGGAGAACGGCGGCTACCAGGCCGCCCGCGAGCTGCTGAAGCAGTTCCCTTTGCCCACCGCGATCTTCGCCGCAAACGACGTCAGCGCCATCGGCGCCCTGAAGGCGCTCGAAGAGGCCGGGCTCCGCACCCCCGGCGACGTCTCCGTCGTCGGCTACGACAACACCTCGCTCGCGGCGCTCCCCCAGATCTCGCTCACCAGCGTGCAACAGTTCGGCGCCGACATCGGCCGCCTCGGCATGGAGTGCATCTTCGAGAGGATCGAGGGACGCCGCTCCACGCCTCGCCACGAGGTCGTCGCGCCGACCTTGGTGGTGCGCACTTCCACCGGCCCGGCACCGGTGGGGGCGCACGGGCACAGGTAATCCGACACCCAGGAGCCCGCCCAGCCGTGGGCGTTCCCACGCGAACACCCGAGCCCGGCGGAGGGTTATCGGGGTTGACGCTGCCACACGAGATGCGAGAGGAGAGATCACATGTCCATGAGGAGACTCGAGTCGTTGATGTTCGTTCTTCTGGCCCTCGGCTCGGGCGCTTGCGCCGAGGTGATTCAGCAAGCTGCGCCGCCTCGTGAGCAGCTGATGTACGTCGTGATCCTCACGCGCCACGGGGTCCGCTCGCCCACGTGGCCCGCGGAGCGGCTCAACCAGTACTCGACCCGGCAGTGGCCTGACTTCGGCGTGCCACCCGGTTTCCTCACGCCCCACGGGAGGAGGCTCATGGAGCTGGTCGGGGCCTACGATCGCGCGTACCTCGCACACACCGGCCTCCTGAGCGCGAGCGGGTGCGAGGATGTCGGCCGGGTCTTCATCTGGGCCGACACGGATCAGCGCACGATCGAGACCGGCCACGCCCTGGCGTCTGGCATGGCTCCGGGTTGCCCCGTCGAGGTCCGGTCACTCCCGGAGGGAACCGACGATCCGCTTTTCAGCCCGATCGCCCTCGGCATCGCCCATGCGGACCGTGCGACGGCCGTCGCCTCCGTCATGGGTCGTCTCGGCTCCCGACCGGGAGCCGTCGTGGAGGCGTACCGGCCCGCGTTCGAGACGATGCAGGAGGTGCTCCTCGGCTGCACACCGGGCCCGAACTGCCCGCCCGAGGGTACCTCCGTTGCTCAGCCTCTCCTGGATCTCGCCACGTCGGTCGGCCCGGGCACGGGCGACAGGCTCGTCGAGTTTGCCGGGCCCCTCAGCGCAGCGTCCACGCTGGCGCAGAACTTCCTCCTCGAGTACACGAACGCCATGCCCGCGAAGGACCTCGGGTGGGGCCGCCTCAACGAGTCCAACCTGCGCCAGATGATGACGCTCCATGGGGCCTACTCGGACCTGATGAGGCGCACGCCGTACCTCGCGGGGGCAAACGGCTCCAACCTCCTCAGTCACATGCTCAGGTCGATCGAGCAGGCCGTCGCACGCAAGGCGGTCCCCGGCGCACTCGGCACACCCGCCGACGGGGTGCTCGTCATCGTGGGGCACGACACCAACATCTCCAACCTCGCGGGGATGCTGGGCCTCTCGTGGCTGATCGAGGGCTACCAGCGTGACGACACTCCGCCCGGGGGAGCCCTGGTCTTCGAGCTGTGGCGTCACCCCGTCACGGGGTTCTACTCCGTCCGCACCTCCTACACGGCGCAGACACTCGAGCAGATGCGAGAGGCGCGACCTCTGACCCTCGATTCGCCGCCGGCGAAGGCCCCCGTCTTCATCCCCGGCTGCAGCACCGCCGACGAAGGCTTCGCCTGCACGTGGAGTCAGTTCCGCCGTACGGTCGAGGCGGCGATCGATCCTGCGTCCGTAAAACCTTGAGTGAACCCACGAGCGGCCGCGCCTGGGACGTCCGTCACCAGCCCAGTCACGACGGGCGCTGGCCCAGCGCGAGTTCCATGATTCGCTCCTGGGTGGAATCCGCGCGCTCGAGGATGCCCTGCAATGTGCCCTCATGCATGACCGCCACGCGATCGGCGAGGCCGAGCAGCTCGGGCATCTCGCTCGTGATCAGGACCACCGCCACTCCCTGCTCGACAAGCTCGCCGATCAGCTCGTAGATCTCCGCCTTGGCCGCGATGTCGATCCCGCGCGTCGGCTCATCGAAGAGCAGCACCCGGCACCGAGCCGCGAGCCAGCGCGCGAGCACCACCTTTTGCTGGTTGCCGCCCGACAGGCTCACGGTCTCCTGATCCAGCGAGGCCGCGCGGATCCGCAGCCGCTCTACGAGTTCCTGAGTCCGCTCGCGCTCCACGCCGAGATCCAGCACCCCGACCCGGCTGACCTCGTCCAGGATCGTGAGCGTGACGTTC
>MEKI01000151.1:16752-16858 GCA_001766905.1 Acidobacteria bacterium RBG_13_68_16 | reverse complement strand
GCCACCGTCAAACGCAGGAACGAGGAACCAGCGGCGAGGGGACGACGCACAACGCTCTGGACGGTGCTCGAGAATGGGCAGGCCACCTGGGCACTGCTCCCCGACG
>MEKI01000151.1:15379-16730 GCA_001766905.1 Acidobacteria bacterium RBG_13_68_16 | reverse complement strand
GGCCTCGTGGCTCTCGCCTGAGTCTCAGCGTGCTACGATTCCAGTGTGACCACGGAGGCGCGCCGCATATTCGTGGGGGACCTCACCGACACCCCGTTGCCGGAGATGCTCGCCACCATCCACCGCAACCGGGTGCCGGGGGTGCTCGAGGCACAGCTGGGCGAGTTCTCCAAGCGCGTGTCGATCCTCAACGGTGACATCATCTTCGCCTCCTCCACCAATCGGGTCGAGTCGCTTGGCGACGCCCTGCTCGGTGCCGGGCGCATCACCGTTGACCAGTACCGCGACTCGGTCCTCCGGCTGCTCGAACGGCCCGGCAAGCGCCACGGAGAGGTCCTCGTCGAGATGGGGCTGCTCACCGAGCCCGAGATGCGCGCCGCAGTGCTCGAGCAGGTCCAGCGCATCGTCTGGAGCCTGTTCGACATCGAGGAGGGCCTGGTCACCTTCACGCTGGGCGAGGAGCGCACCGACGAGGTCTTCAAGCTCCGCATCCCGACCCCGCGCGCTATCCTCCACGGGTGCAAGACCGTGGCCGATGCCAAGCGACTGGTGTCCCGTCTGGGCAGCAAGAGCGCGGTCTTCTCGCGCCCGCCGACGCCCGAGAACCTCAAAGAGTTCCAACTCGAGGGCGGCGAGGAGCAGCTCCTGAACTTGGTCGATGGCAAACGCACGTTCTTTGAGCTGTGCGATCAGGGCCCTTTCTCGGCCGGCCTGAACGCCCGCGTCCTGTACGCCTTCCAGTGCCTGGGGTTGGTCCGCAAGGAAAAGGACTCCACGAGCGTTATCCGGGTTCAGGTGCCCTCGCCGGATCCGTCCCCCTGAAGTAGAATCTCAGTCCAGGGTGCTTGGGCGCCCGGAGGAGCACCATGCCTGTGTACGAGTACCGCTGCACGAGCTGCGGGGAGCGCACCGAGGCGCAGCAGCACGTCGGTGATCCGCCGCTTTCAAAGTGCCCGCGTTGCGGTGGGGTTCTGGAGAAGGTTGCTTCGGTGCCGGCGCTGCAGTTCAAGGGGTCCGGCTGGTACGTGACCGACTACGCCCGGCGCGGACGCCCTGACACGTCCGGCAAGGACGAAGCGGGCGCCACGGCCAAGCCCGAGACGACGCCCGCCAAACCCGACAGCGCTCCCGCCGACAAGGGCACAAAAGAGGACAAACCCGCGAAAGCCAAGTGATTTCGCCCGGCCGTTGACGAAACGAGTTACTGCACCTCCGCCTCAGCGAGAACCTCGTCCAGCATGCGCCGGAACCCGGGCCCCAGCTCCGGGTGCTGGAGGGCAATCGCCACGGTGGCGCGAAGGAAGTCCGCCTTGTTGCCAGCGTCGTAGCGCTTGCCCGGGAACGTGCAGGC
>MEKI01000151.1:5682-15351 GCA_001766905.1 Acidobacteria bacterium RBG_13_68_16 | reverse complement strand
CGCAACCCCTCGGTGAGCTGGATCTCGCCCGCCCGATCCGGAGGCGTCGCCGCGAGCGCGCGGAGGACCGTTGGGGTCAGGACGTAGCGGCCGATGATCGCCAGGTTGGACGGAGCGCTCTCGGGCGCAGGCTTTTCGACCAGCTCGCGCACCCGCCACACCCCCGGTTCCACCAGGTCGCCGGCCACACACCCGTAGTGCCGGATCTCCTCACGCCCCACTTCCATCACCGCGATCACCGGAGCCCCGGTCTGCCGACCGAGCTCGGCAAGGCGGGCGATGGCCGGCGGCTGGCCCACGATGATGTCGTCGCCGAGCAGTACTGCAAACGGCTCGTCGCCAAGCACCGGCGCCGCCTGCAGCACGGCGTGCCCGAGACCGAGCGCCTCCTTCTGGCGCACCGCGACCACCTGCACCATGCTGCCGACGTGGCGGACCACCTCGAGCAGGTCGTGCTTGCCGCGCTCGGCCAGGAAAGCTTCCAGCCGCAGGTTGCGGTCGAAGTGGTCCTCGATGGCCGACTTGCCCTCCGCGGTGACGAAGATTGCGGTCTCGACGCCCGCCGCTATCGCCTCCTCGACCACGTACTGGACGGCGGGCTTGTCCACGATCGGCAGCAGTTCCTTGGGGATGGCCTTGGACGCTGGCAGGAAACGGGTCCCGTAGCCGGCCACCGGGAAGACCGCGCGCCGCAAGTTCATGGCTTTCCTCCGCTCACCGGGAAGCCTCGCACGTTTTCGAACCTCAGCTGCACGCCCGGGCGCACGCCGTGGGCAGCTGCGAACCCGGCGTTGACCTCGAGCACGGCTCGGGCTGGCTTCCCCGACCCGTAGGTGGCGCAGGGATCGGATCGGCACGGTGGAACGCCGGCGCGAACGTCCACCACCTCGCCCGCCGCGCTCACCCACACGAAGTCGAGCGAGATGAACGTGTTCTTCATCCAGAAATCGAGGGGCCCGTCAGCGTCGAAGATGAAGAGCATGCCGTGATCCGCCGGCAGCACGTCGCGGAACATCAAACCGAGCTGCTTCTCCTCGTCGGAGAGGGCGAGCTCCAGGTGCACGCGGGTCCCCTCGGGCATTACGCACACGGGTGCGCTTGGAGGCACGGCCGCCGCGAGCGCCAGGACGAGGATCAACACGCTCTAGTCCTCCGCCGTGAGGTTGTACTTCTCGGCGTGGTAGCGGAACGCACGGTACGTCATCCGCAGCATTCGCGCCGCCTCCTTCTGCACGCCGCCGGCGCGCTGGAGCGCCTGCCGCATGAGGTCGCGCCGAATGGTGTCGACATGCGCCTCGATATCGAGGCCGGCCTCCGGGAGTACGGAAAGACCAGGCAGCACGCCCGCCTCCAGCTCGCTGTCGAGAATGCTCGGCGGGAGCGAGCTCACCGTGATCAGCTGCGAGCTTTCGGTGGCCACCGTGCGCTCGATGACATTCTCGAGCTCCCGGACGTTTCCCGGCCACGAGTGGTTCTCGAGCACCGCAATCGCGTCGCGGTGGATCTGCTTGGGCTCGACGCCAAGCCGGACGCATGCCTTCTCGACGAAGTGCCGGACCAGTTCCGGGATGTCCTCGACGCGGTCGCGCAGCGGCGGCACGTGCAGGTGGATGACGTTGATTCGGAAGTAGAGGTCCTCGCGAAATTTCCCGTCTTCGACCTCCTTCTTGAGATCCTTGTTGGTCGCGGTGATGACCCGGACGTCCACGTCGAACTCGCGATTGCCGCCGACGGGGCGGATCTTCTTCTCCTGCAAGGCGCGTAGGAGTTTGACCTGGATGCCGGGCGTGAGCTCTCCCACCTCATCGAGGAACAAGGTGCCCCCGTGAGCCTCGCGCATCATCCCCTGCTTGTCGCTGACGGCGCCGGTGAACGAGCCGCGGACGTGGCCGAACAGCTCGCTCTCGAAGAGCCCTTCCGGCAGCGCGCCGCAGTTGACGGGGACGAAGGGCTGGCCGGAGCGCGCCGAGGCGGCATGGATCGCCCTCGCCAGCAACTCCTTGCCGGTCCCGGAGTCGCCGGTGACCAGTACGGTGGCCTCGCTGCGCGCCACCTGCGGGATTTGCTCCAGGAGTGGCCACATGGCGCGCGAGCGGCCGATGAAGTCGAACGAGCCTGCGATCAGACTCCCCTCTGCAGGGCGCTTCAGTTGCTTCTCGACGATGATCTTCAACTCCTCAACGTCGAAGGGCTTGGAGACGTACTCCACCGCCCCATCCCTCAAGGCGGTAAGGGCGCGGGCCGGGGTTGAGTGCGCCGTGATCACCACAAAGTGGGTATCGGGGTCTCTGGCGTGGAACGAGCGGACGAGGTCCAGGCCATTGCCGTCGGGCAGGAAGATGTCGCAGATCACGAGGTCGAAGTTTCCTTGCTCGAGCCGACGCGTCGCCTCCGCGCAGCTCGAAGCCTCGGTGACCGTGTAACCTTCAACCTCGAAGACGATGCGCAACAGTTCCCGGATGTTGCGTTCGTCGTCAACGACCAGAAGATGACGGCTCACACCGCCCCCAGTGGAATGCGGAGAGTAAACGTCGTCCCCTTGCCTATTTCGCTGTCCACCACGATGTCGCCCTGGTGGTCACTCACGATAGAGTAGACGACGGCGAGGCCGAGACCTGTTCCCCCTTCTCGGAACGACTTGAACGGCTGGAAGATCTCCTGGATCTGCTGGGGCTCCATGCCGACTCCCCCGTCGGACCAGCGGATCACGTAATCCCTTCCTTCCGGCCCGGCCACCACACGCATCGTACCACCGTGCGGCATGGCCTGAATCGCGTTCCGGGCGAGGTTGTAGAAGGCTTGCCGAAGCTGCTGTTCGTCCGCGATCACCGGCTGCGGGTGGCCCTTGATCTCGGTGACGACCCGGTGCGCCGCGGTCACCTCGGGGGAGTTGCGGAACAGTGTGAGCGTCTCGTCCAGGGTGCGAGCGATGTCGCACGGCCCGCGCTGCAGGTCAGGTGGCCTCGCATACCCGAGGAACGACTCGATGATGCCCGACAGGCGTCGTGATTCCTCCACGATGATGAGCGAAAGGCGGTGCTCCTTCTCACCCAGCCCCGGCACCTTGCCCAGCACCTGCGCGGACCCCGAGATCGAGGCCAGGGGGTTGCGGATCTCGTGGGCGATTCCGGCGGCCATCTCGCCCACCGCTTCCATGCGCTCGCGCAGACGCTCGCGCCTCGCCGCCTCGCGCACCTCCGTCAGGTCTCGAAAGTGGACAACCAGACCGACTAGCTTCCCGTCCGCGTAGGTCAGGGCGGTGACCGTGCAGCCGAGCAGGAGTTTGCTCCCCGCCACCGTCCCGTCGATCCGCACCGACGACCCCAGCCTCAGGCGCTGCAAGACCTCGGGCCACTCGACACCTTCGAGGGGCAGCAACTCCGCGAGATGCGTCCCCTCAAGCGCCCCAGCCCGCCCGAGGATCCGTTTGGCGGCTGGGTTCGCCAGCACGACCCGGCCCTCGACGTCGGCCGCCAGCATGCCCGAGTCCACCGAACGAAGGACGTCGCCGGATACGGCTAGAAGGCGGGCGCTCGCGGTTCGCTCGCCCTGCAGCCTGGCCTCGGCCTGCTGCAGTGAGTGGGCCAGGTACGAGGTGAGCATGGCGACGATGGCGAAACCGGCGCCCGTGACCAGGATCTGGAAGGCGAGCGCGGACGGCCCGAGCGGCGACGCCAGCACGCCGAAGCGCGTCGGCCTTAGCAGGCCGAAGGCGATTGCTTCCGCCATCGCCGCATAGACCACGAAGGCGCCACCCGCCACCACCAGAGCGCCGCGGAGCCCGAACATCAGCGCTCCCATCGCGACCACGATCAGGAACAGGAACGCAAATGGCGACGAGGCCCCGCCGGTGAAATAGACGAGTGTCGCGATGATGAACACGTCTCCGCACAGCTGCAACGCACCATTGGTCCGCGGGGGTACCTTCAGGAGCCACAGTACGCTCCAGAGCAGCGACAGCATGTAGGTCAGGCCGGCCGCGCGGACAAGCGGTGCTATGGGCAACAGCTCCTCGGTGATGCTCTGCACCAGGAGGGCGCCGACCAGCAACGCGGAAACCGCGATCAGGCGGAGGCCGATCAGCCACTTCGCGATCCGCGCCGTCGGCAGCGCGATGAGTTCCAGGCCACCCTGGTACGCGGCCCGGCTCGGCGCGCCCGTCGTCATCCGATCTTCGAGATCAGGTCGAACATCGGCAGGTACATGGCGATCACCATTCCGCCCACGACCACGCCGAGGAAGAAGATCATGATCGGCTCGATCAGTTTCATCATCCCCGCGACCGCCGTGTCTACCTCATCCTCGTAGAACTCCGCGATCTTCCCGAGCATGGTGTCCATGGCGCCGGTCGCTTCGCCCACGGAGATCATCTGTACCACCATCGGTGGGAACTGTTTGGTGGTCTTGAGCGGCTCGGCCAGGTTCTTGCCCTCTTCGACCGCCTTGCGAACCTCGAGGATCGACCGCTCGATCACCGCGTTGCCTGACGTGCGCGCGGTGATGTCGAGCGACTCGAGGATCGGTACACCAGCGGAGAGCAGGGTGCCGAGGGTGCGGCAGAAACGTGCGACCGCGATCTTGCGCAGCACCGGGCCGAGGATCGGCGCCTTGAGCAGGATGCTGTCGATCACAAGCCGCCCCTGCTCGGTGGCGTAGTAACGGCGAATGGCGACCACGCCTGCGACCACCACTCCGATGATTAGCCACCAGTAGCGGGCGACGAACTTGGAGAGCGAAACCACAATCCGCGTCGGCAGCGGCAGGTCGGCGCCCAGCGACGTGAACAGGGCACCGAATACCGGAATGACCTTCCAGAGGATGATGTAGACAACCAGCATCGCGATGCTAATCACGGCGATCGGGTAGATCATCGCCGACTTGACCTGGGCCTTCAGGCGTGCAGCCTTCTCGATGTAGGTCGCCAGGCGCTGCAGAATGGTGTCCAGGATGCCGCCCGCCTCACCCGCTGCCACCATGTTCACGTAAAGCTCGTTGAACGCCTGAGGGTGCTTCTTCATGGCGTTCGCCAGCGAGGAGCCGGACTCGACGTCCTCTCTTACCTGAAGCACGATCCGCTGGAACGCCTTGTTGTCCTGCTGCTCGCCCATGATCTGGAGGCACTGCACCAGCGGTAGACCGGCGTCGATCATCACCGAGAACTGCCGCGTGAAGACCGCCAGGGTCTTCTCGTTGATACCACGGCGCAGCTTTGGAAGGGCGATCTCCTTGCCCTTCTCCTTGACGGTGATGGGTACGATCTGCTGACGGCGAAGCACGGCCAGCACTGCATCCTTGCTGTCGGCCACGAGCACCCCGCCCTGGGGACGCCCGGCGCGATCACGGCCCTTCCATTCGAAACTAGGCATGGCCTAACCCCTCCCCGGCACTCGTGGGGCCGCCCCTGGCTGCACCACGCCCGTGCCACGGTTGATCATGTCCTGCAGTTCCTCAGGGTTCGAACTGTACGAAAGCGCCGTCTGTAGCGTGATAAGTCGCCGCTGGTACAGCGTCGCCAGGGACTGGTTGAACGTCTGCATGCCGTGCTTGAGCTGACCCGTCTGCATGGTCGAGTAGATCTGGTGCACCTTGTCCTCGCGGATGAGGTTGCGGACGGCGGCGTTGGGGATCAACACCTCGCACGCAAGGACGCGTCCCTTTCCTCCGGTGCGCTGCAGCAGCGACTGGCAGATGATGCCCTCGAGGACGAACGAGAGCTGGGCGCGCACCTGCGCCTGCTGGTGCTCCGGGAAGACGTCGATGATGCGGTTGATGGTCTGCGGCGCCGAGTTGGTGTGCAGGGTGGCGAAGGTGAGGTGGCCCGTCTCCGCGATCCGCAGGGCCGACTCGATCGTCTCCAGGTCGCGCATCTCGCCGATGAGCACCACGTCCGGGTCCTCGCGGAGGACCGAGCGCAGCGCGTTGGGGTAGGACTGGGTGTCGGCGTGCAGCTCGCGTTGGTTCACCATCGCCTTTTTGTGCGTGTGCAGGTACTCGATGGGGTCCTCGATCGTGACGATGTGGAGAGGGCGCTCGGCGTTGACCTTGTCGATCATTGCCGCCAGCGACGTCGACTTTCCGCAACCGGTCGGCCCGGTCACCAGCACCAGCCCGCGCGGCTTCTCGCACAGCGCGTCGACGATGTTGGGGAGGCCGAGCTCCTTGAAGCCGAGGATCTCGTAGGGAATCCGCCGGAACGCACCGCCTATAGCGCCGCGCTGGAAGAAGATGTTGGCCCTGAAGCGCGCGAGACCCTTGATCCCAAATGACAGGTCGAGCTCGAGCGTCTCCTCGAGGCGGTGCTTCTGTGCGTCGGTGAGCACAGAATAGGAAAGCCGCTTGGTCTCGGGCGCGGTGAGGTTGGGGAGGGGAAGGCGCTCCAGCATGCCGTCGACGCGGATCACGGGCGGGGTGTTGGTGGTGACGTGGAGGTCGGTGGCACCCCGCTCCACCATCGTCTTGAGCAGCTCGTGCAGGGAGATCGCCATGTTTGCCCCTTCTACAGGATCGTCTCGCGCACCACCTCGTCGATGGTGGTGAGCCCCTCGCGGATCTTCTGCAGCCCCGACTGCCTCAAGGTGACCATCCCCTCCTCGATCGCCTTGCGCCGCAGCTCCACCGCCGTCGCACCGGACAGAACGAGCTCACGCATGTCGTCGCTCATGTCCATGACCTCGAACAGACCGATGCGCCCCTTGTACCCGGTGTTGGCGCACTTCTCGCACCCCCGTCCCTTGACGAGCTTCAGGCTGTGCGCCTCGCTTTCCGCGAAGCCGATCGCGAGCAGCGCCTGGATCGGCGTATCGACCTCCTCCTTGCAGTTCTGGCAGACCCTCCTCACCAGCCGCTGCGCGGCGATGACGTTGACCGAGGTCGCCACCAGGAACGGCTCGATCCCCATGTTCATCAACCGGGAGATCGTGGACGGGGCGTCGTTGGTGTGCAGGGTGGAGAGCACGAGGTGGCCAGTGAGCGCCGCCTTGATCGCGATCTCCGCGGTCTCGAAGTCGCGGATCTCCCCCACCAGGATGATGTTGGGGTCCTGGCGCAGGAACGAGCGCAGGGCGGCCGCGAAGTTGAGCCCGATCGCGTCCTTCATCTGCACCTGGTTGACCCCCGTCATCTGGAACTCGACCGGGTCCTCGGCGGTGATGATGTTGGTCTCCGGCACGTTGACGCGCTGCAGGGCGGAGTACAGGGTGTTGGTCTTGCCCGAGCCCGTCGGCCCCGTGACCAGCACCATGCCGTAGGGCTTGAGGATGTTGTCCTCGAACTTCTTCAAGGAGGACTTCTCGAACCCCAGCTTGGTCATGTCGAGCCGGAGCTGCTCCTTGTCCAAGAGGCGCATCACGACCTTTTCGCCGTGCATGGTGGGCAGCACCGAGACGCGGAAGTCAAGCTCACGCATCCGCCCCTCAATCCTGGCCTTCAGCCTGATGCGACCGTCCTGGGGCAGCCGCTTCTCCGCGATGTCGAGCTTCGCCAGCACCTTGATGCGCGAGGTGATCGCGTCCCTCAGGCGCTGCGGCGGGTTCATCACCTCCCGCAGCAGCCCGTCGATCCGGTAGCGCACCCGGTAGTTCTTCTCGTACGGCTCGACGTGGATGTCCGAGGCCCCGCGCTTGATCGCGTCGGTCAGCATGATGTTCACCAACCGGACGACCGGGGCTTCCTGCGACTCCTCGGCGAGCTTGCCGATGTCGACCTCTTCATCCTCCTCCATCAGCTCGAGAGCGGCCTCGTCAACGGTGGTGAGGTCCTCCATCACTTTCTTGAGCTCCAGCTCGCGAGAGGAGCCGAAGTTGCGGTCGATGCGCTCGCGGATCGCCTCCTCCGACGCCACCACCGGCTCCACGCGGTAGCCGGTCATGAACGTGATCTCGTCCATGGCGAAGATGTTGGTCGGGTCGGTCATCGCCAGGGTGAGCGTGGCCCCCGTCTTGTTCACCGGGATGACGTTGTACTTGCGCGCCAGGTCCACCGGGATGATCTTCGCCACGTTGGGGTCGATCTCGAAATGGCGGAGGTTGATCGAGGGAACACCGAACTGGTGCGACAGACACTCGATGATGTCGTCTTCGGTAACGTACCCGAGACGCTGGAGGATCTCCCCAAGCTTTCCGCCGGTGCTCTTCTGCTCCTCGAGCGCCTTCGTCAGCTGCTGCTGGTTGATGAGCTGTGCCTTGAGAAGCAATTCACCGAGCTTAAGGGCCATGCGACTCCCTTCCCTGACACCAACGATCCGCTCAATAATCTTACCACCCTTGCCTTATCGGCAAAGGTGACCAGCCACTCCAACACCTGCTGCGCGCGTCGGATGCGAGGCGAGCAGGTGGCCGGCCAGTCTGCGACCGTTGGGAGGACGGCGCACGACGGAGTCACCCGGCGCGGTGCTCCGCATTCCCCATGGCGCCCGCAAGAGCGTCCAGCACCTCCGCGACCGTGGCCTCACCCATCGCACCGCTGTGCGCGCGCCCGCCCTTGACACCGGTGAGCGCCGCCGCAACGACCCGCACGTGTGGACCGCGCGGACCGTTGCGCTCGGGGTCCGTGGCGACGAAGACCGCCACCGTGGGCACACCCAACGAGGCGGCGAGGTGCACCGGCCCGGTGTCGCCCCCCACCACCGCGACACACCGCGCCAGCAGCGCGGCCAGCTCGAGCAGCGAAGTGGCCGGCGCGAGCGTGACGCCGGGGCCGGCTCCGTCGACGATCGACTCGGCGAGCTCTCGTTGCCCGGGCCCCCAGACGACCGTCACCGGGATGCCTCGGTTGGCGGTTTGCCGGGCGAGGGCTGCAAAGCTCTCGGACGGCCAGGCCTTGCCGATGCCGCCCGTACCCGGGAGGAGCGCTACCGCTGGCGGATCCTGGCTCGGCTTCACCCAGCGCAGCAGGAATGTCCCGTCGGGGCTCGCGCCGTACGGCGCAGCGACGCGGAGCGATTCCACGAGTGAGAGGTTGCGGTCGATGACGTGCCGCAGACCCGGAGGCGGCGCGACCGCGTGCGTGTAGCAGAGTCCGGAGAGCGCCTCGCGGCGAAGCCCGCGTGTCAGGCCCACCCGCTCCTTGGCACCGGAAAGGAGCCCCCACACCGCCGATTTGTAGAGCCCCTGGGGGTCCAGCGCCACCTCCGGTGCGAACTCGCGCAGGAGCCTGCGCGCCTCCAAGATCTCCCGGCGCGTCGACGCCGCGAACGGCTTCCTGCGCCAGCGCCGGGTCGCCACCGGTATCGCCCGCGTAACGCCCGGGTGGAACCTGACCAGCGGAAGAAACGGCTCCTCGACCACCCAGGCGAGCTCGACCCGGCGTTCGCCGCGCGTGAGCGCGTCGGCCAGGGGCCAGGTGTGGACGATGTCGCCGAGCGCCGACAGACGGGTGAGCAGGACGCGCACGCCGAGATTCTAGTTGGTCGCAGGAATCCGACTCGTCGGATCCGCCGTCGCGCCCTCCGCGTGCGCAGCTATCCCGTGTGGGTTCACGGGGATCGCCCCCCCCGTTGATTTTTTCATCATTGCGGGAAGAACCAGTAAACACCGTGCTCAGACGGTTTTGGGAGACCTTGTGAATGCAAGTACAAGCCGAGACACCCGGGGTCCCCGCTGAGAAACTCAACACTTTGGGCCCGGCCGTTTTCGGCGATCCCATCGTAAGCCGTGTGTTTTCAGTAATAGA
>MEKI01000151.1:1892-5668 GCA_001766905.1 Acidobacteria bacterium RBG_13_68_16 | reverse complement strand
ACGTGGCAAGGGGCTTGCTCCACAGGGCGATGAGCGGAAGCACCTGAGCTTCCGCCGGGAGGCAAAAGATGACCGCGATTCTGGTGATCCTGACAATCCTGGTCTTCGTCGGGGTGGACGCCGTGGTGATGTCGCTCAGGCGGCGTCACGCGCCGGTCCCCTTGATGGTGCCCGTGACCGCGATGCTCGAGCCGCGCCCGCCGCAGGGGATCTTCCTCGACCCCCACCACAGCTGGGTCCGCATCACCGGCGACGGCACGCTCCGCGTCGGTATCGACGACTTCCTCGCCGAGGCGCTTGGCGATGTCGACGGTGTCGAGGCACCGCCGCGGGGCGCACAGATCAAGCGTGGCGAGCCGCTGCTCAAGCTGCGGGTCAAGGGTAAGACGCTGGTAGTCCCGGCCCCCGCCTCGGGCGAGGTGGTGGCGGTGAACGACCACGTGGCCGCGCAGCCGTGGACGGTGAGCCGCGACCCCTACGGCGTGGGCTGGGTGGTCTCGCTTTGGTCTCGTGACCAGCACGAGGCGATCAAGCCGCTTCGCATCGGCAGCGCGGCCGCCGCGTTCCTGCGAGCCGAGATGCAGCGCCTGGCGGATTTCCTGACCCCAGCCGGAACTCCCGCGACGGTGCCGCTGCTGGCCGACGGTGGGATCCCGCGCAAGGGTGCTGTGTCCGCTCTCGACGAGGGGCGCTGGGATGCTTTCCAGCAAGAGTTCTTGAGCCCCTCCCCGGAGGAGGCGTAGGCCATGGCACACCGAGCGATCCTGGTTGACGTGACCAAGTGCATCGGCTGCGGTGCCTGCACCGAGGCCTGTCAGAAGTCGAACGAGCAGTCCCCTCACGAGGCCCGCGGCTTCGATGAACAGACGTTCACGTTCCTGATGGACCGCGGCAACGACGTCTACGTGCGCCGCCTCTGCATGCACTGCGAGCAGCCGAGCTGCGCGTCGGCGTGCCCGGTCTCGGCGCTCCACAAGAGCCCCGAGGGGCCCGTCGTCTATGACGCCAGCAAGTGCCTGGGATGCCGCTACTGCTTGCTGGCCTGCCCGTTCGGCGTCCCCACCTACGAGTGGCACTCAGCGATGCCGCGGGTGCGCAAGTGCCAGATGTGCTCCCACCGGGGCGAGGCGGGTCCCGCATGTGCGGAGGCCTGCCCCACCGGGGCCACCATCACCGGCGAGCGCGAGACGCTGCTCGCCGAGGCGCGTTCCCGCGTGGCCAACGACCCCAAGACTTACTTCCAGCGTGTGTACGGGGTCACCGAGGCGGGCGGGACGGACGTGTTCTTCATCGGCCCCAAGGACTCGGACGCACTCGGGCTCCCGAACGTCAAGAGTCAGGTGGCGCTGCCGGATCTCACCTGGCAGGCCCTCAAGCACGTGCCTGACGTCGTCCTGTACGGAGGGGTCTTCCTCGGCGGGATGTTCTGGCTCACCAAGCGGAAGGAAGACGTAGCCCGCGCCGAGAATGCTGAAAAGGGAGAGCACCATGGTTAAAGAGCGCCTTTCCTCGCTGCGTCTGGGCTTCTGGTCGATCTCCGCCGGGATCCTGTTCCTCGCCCTCGCCGGAATCGCGTACATCCGCTACACGCAAGGCCTTGGCGCCGTCACCCACCTTTCCGACACCTTCCCATGGGGGCTTTGGATCGGCTTCGACCTGCTGTGCGGGGTAGGTCTGGCGGCCGGTGGGTTCGCGGTCACCGCCACCGTCCACATCCTGCACCTCAAGGACTTCAAGCCGATCGTCCGCCCCACCGTGCTCACCGCGTTCCTGGGTTACCTGCTGGTGATCACGGCGCTGCTCCTCGACCTCGGGAGGCCATGGAACATCTGGCACCCGATCATCATGTGGAACCCCCACTCCGTGATGTTCGAGGTCGGCTGGTGCGTGATGCTCTACACGACCGTGCTGTCCCTCGAGTTCGCACCGATGGTGATCGAGCGCTTCAGGGAGCGCTTCAAGCTCGATTGGATGCTGAAAATCCTGAAGACCGTCACCCCGGTCCTGGTAATCCTGGGCGTCATCCTTTCCACCCTGCACCAGTCTTCCCTCGGCAGCCTATTCCTGATCCTCCCCGAGAAGATGCACCCGCTGTGGTACACCCCGATGCTGCCGGTACTGTTCTTCGTGTCCGCCCTCGCGGCCGGGATTGCGATGACCGTCGTGGAGTCGTGGTTCTCCAAGCGCGCCTTCGGCAAGCCAATCGAGACGCACCTGCTGTCCCGCCTTTCGAGGGCCTCGGTCGTCGTGCTCGCGCTGTACTTCGTTCTGCGGCTGCGCGACCTCGCGAGCCGCGATGCGCTCTCCACCATCTTCCCTCTCAACCGCGTCTCGGCGATGTTCCTGATCGAGGTCGGACTGGGCGTGCTGGTGCCGATGGTCCTGCTGGCCTTCGAGCGCTTCCGGCAGTCCCCCCGGCGGCTCGCCGCGGTCCAGGGTTTGGTGGTACTGGGCTTCATCTTCCACCGCTTAAACGTGTCGGTCACGTCCGTGGAGGCCGCGACCGGCCGCAGCTACATCCCCTCGATCCCGGAGTTCTTCGTATCCGCGGGCCTGGTCGCCGTCGGCATGACGATCTTCGTGCTGGCCTGCCGGTACCTGCCGGTGTTCCCCGAGGGGCCCGTGGCGGAAACGGAGAAGAAGGTGCAGCCCGCGATCGCGGAGGTCCCCGCCTCGCTGCGGGCTCCGAAGACTGCAGGTGCTTTTGACCCGTCGTAGAAGTGGAGGTACCGTGGGTGCGGGGTGAACGGAGGAATCCCGCGGCCATGTGGCGATGGCGGTTCAACTCGCTGACGTTCCGCCTCACCGGTACCTTGATCGTGGCGTTGGTGCTCTTGCTGGCCCTCACTGCCGTGGTGCAGGTGGGCCTGCAGGAGCGCTACGCACGTGAGGCTGCCCGCATCAACGGCCTCGCGATGTCCGAGACGCTCTACGGTGCACTCCACACCGCAATGCTCAACAACGACCGCGAGGGCCTGCACGCCTCCGTTCGCACCATCAGCGAGCACGACCCTGCGGTGCGAGTGCGCATCTTCAACAAAGAGGGCCAAATCGTCTTCTCTTCCGACGCGCATGAGGTCGGCACGCGCCTCGACCCCCGGTCGGAGGCGTGCTTCAAGTGTCACCAGGCCGACAGGCCGATCGAGAAGCTCCCGCCGGGCGACCGGACCCGGTCCTTTGCCGTGGGGGGCGTGCCGGCGCTCGGCGTGATCCGGCCGATCGAGAACGAGCCCTCCTGCACCAACGTGGGCTGCCACGCTCATCCAGCCAGCAAGCGCCTGCTGGGGGTCCTCGACGTCACCCTGCTCCTGCCTCGCGTCGAGCAGGCGCGGCGGCAGACCGCCATGTTGATGGTGGGCACAATCGGAGGGGCGCTGCTTCTCGTCGTGGGCGTGATGGTGCTCGTCGTGCGCAGGTCCGTGCACCGCCCGATCCGGTCTCTGACGCGCACGCTCGCTGCGCTCGGCACCGGTGACTACTCGGCCCGCTACGAGAACGGCGAGATTTCGGAGTTCGCGTACCTCGGCAACTCGGTGAACAAAATGGCCCAGGAGTTGCAGCGCGCCAACGCCGAGCTCGTCGAATGGGCGCAGACGCTGGAGCGACGCGTGGAGGAAAAGACCGCGGAGCTTCGCCAGGCCCAGGACCAGATGATGAAGGTCGAGCGCATGGCCTCCCTCGGCAAGCTTGCCGCCGTCGTGGCCCACGAGATCAACAACCCCCTCGCGAGCGTGGTGACCTACTCGAAGGTCTTGCTGCGCCGGTACGCCCACCGC
>MEKI01000151.1:0-1851 GCA_001766905.1 Acidobacteria bacterium RBG_13_68_16 | reverse complement strand
TGATCATGTGCGACCCGGCGCAGATCGAGCAGGCCTTGCTCGCGCTCTGCATCAACGCGGTGGAGGCAATGCCGAACGGGGGCACACTCACCGTGCGCACCACGCCGACCACGGGAGGCGGGGTCGAGATCGCCGTCGAGGATACCGGGGTCGGCATACCCGAGGAGGTGCGTGCCCACATCTTCGAGCCGTTCTTCACGACCAAGGGCGAGGGCGAGGGGAAGGGGCTCGGGCTCGGCCTCGCGGTTGTCTACGGCATCGTGCAGCGACACAATGGGACGATCGATGTCGCGAGCGAGCCGGGGCGGGGGACCCGTTTCACCCTGACGCTCCCGGCCGCGCCCGCGCAGGCCGGGGGTGAGGCGTGATGATGACGACGCCGGTGCGGATCCTGGTGGTGGACGACGAGCAGCACGTTCGCAACTCCCTGGCGACCTGGTTCCGCGAGGAGGGCTACGACGTCAGCGTGGCCGCCGGCGGCAAGGAGGCCCTCGCCACGCTGACCCGCGAGGGCACCAACATCCTTCTGGTGGACATCAAGATGCCCGGCATGGACGGGCTCGAGCTCCAGCACAAGGTGCGCGAGCTGGCCCCGGACGCCACCATCATCATCATGACCGCCTATGCCTCGGTGGAGACGGCCGTACAGGCGCTCAAGGATGGGGCGTACGACTACATCGTCAAGCCGTTCGACCCGGAAAGCGTTTCGCGCCTCGTTCGCAAGGCGGCGGAGCGGTACTCGCTGTTGGCTGAGAACCGCTCCCTGCGCGAGCGGCTCGCGGGCGCCACGCCAACGATGGTCACCTCCGGTTCGCCGGCGATGGCCAAGGTCCTCGAGCTCGTGGAACAGGTCGCGCCCGCCGACACCAGCGTGCTGATCACCGGCGAGTCCGGCACCGGCAAGGAGTTGGTTGCGCACCTCATCCACGCCAAGAGCAGCCGCCGCTTCGGCCCTTTCGTCGTGGAGAACTGCGGCGCCCTCGCAGAGGGGGTGCTGGAGAGCGAGCTGTTCGGCCACGAGCGCGGGGCGTTCACCGGCGCGGTGGCCCGGCGCCGCGGCAAGATCGAGCTCGCCGACGAGGGCACCCTGTTCCTTGACGAGATCGGGGACGTGCCGCCCAAGGTCCAGGTGGACCTGCTGCGCGTGCTGCAGGACCGTCTGATCACCCGCGTCGGCGGGAACACCCCCACTCCGGTGAACTTCCGCCTGGTCACCGCGACTCACCGTGACCTCGAGGCCGAGGTCGCGGCGGGGCGCTTCCGGGACGACTTCTACCTCCGGATCAACGTCTTCACGATCCCGCTGCCGCCGCTGCGGGAGAGGCCCGAGGACATCCCCGCCCTCGCCGAGCACTTCCTGCAGCACTTCACGACCCAGATGAACCGCCGCATCTCCGGCTTCACGCCGGAGGCAATGGCGGCCCTCGTCGCCTACCCGTGGCCGGGCAACGTCCGGGAGCTGCAAAACGCCATCGAGCGCGCGATCGTGATGTGCAAGGGCGAGCGCATCGAGGCCAACAACTTCCCGTTTGCGGTGCCGCCGGCGGCGGCCGACGTCTCGCTCTCGGCGATGGAGGCGGCGCACATCCGCCAGGTGCTGGCCGCAAACTCCTACAACGTGGCCCAGGCGGCGCGCGCCCTCGACATCGACCGCGTCACGCTCTACAACAAGATGAAGAAGTACGGCATCGAGAGGCCGTGAGAAGTGAAGGTGAGGCTCCTGGCGCTGGGGGACGTGCCTCCCAGGCTGGCCGAGGCCGTGCTCGCCGGGCTCCCGCGCCCCTACGCCGGCGGGGCGATCGGCCGCCTCGCAGTGTCGCTGGAGAGCTGCTACGACCGCCAGCGCGCCCA
>MEKI01000150.1:5131-5299 GCA_001766905.1 Acidobacteria bacterium RBG_13_68_16 | reverse complement strand
CAGCTCGTGCTCCTCCTTGAGCAACGCATACTCACGTTTGAGCTTAGCGAGCTGGCGAACGTCCCGCTGTGCGCGCGCTCCCGGGGCAACGGCGACTCGAGCCTTCAGCCGCCCCTCCCTCGCCTCCTTGCGCCAACGCGACAGCATGAACGGGTGAATGTCTAAAGC
>MEKI01000150.1:1695-4985 GCA_001766905.1 Acidobacteria bacterium RBG_13_68_16 | reverse complement strand
CTTTATCGGGCCAACTTCCCGGTCCGCTGCAGGGAATTGTTAGCCACGCCCGCACTTTTCCCGAAGATGTTTGCGGGCGTTTTGCACGGCCTCAAGTAGCTCCTCAAGCTTCCGCATCTTCTCGGCATGGGACTCGGGCGTGATCGTGATGATCTTCTCCTTGCCGGACCGCGAAATGACCTCGATACTGATCTGGAACCCGGCCCCTGGCTCGGAAACGTCCCGCCCGTGAGCGAGAGCGTTGCGGAGCATCCTGAATTCATCGACCCGTTTTAGAAGGTCGGGCAGGTCAACGGACTCTGCATGTTCCCCAAACAGGGGTAACATCGCTCGTACAATCCCGAGCTTGTCTTGGAAGGACAACCCCTCGCGCTGCAGCAGGAGCCGCAGGAAATCCGCGCGTCTTGGCGTTTCACCAAGGAAGTAGTCGCAGAGCAGTGAGTCGAGTCCGCCCTCCAGCCACAAAGCATAGTGCGTCAATTCGCCTGTGACGACGGCGTCGAATTCGTCACGCTCGAGGGTTGCATAGTCCATTAGTCTCAGCTGTGCCTAACGCTCGCGATAACGGGCCAGCGAAAGCAGAGCGAACCGCCGTTTTTGTGAGTCCGCGTTGAAGGTGTTGTTACGCCTTTTCGTTATCGTTATCCCGCTTCTTTTTGGCGGAACCATGGCCTTGGTGGTCGCTTAAACGCTCCTCGCAACGGTGAATTACTTCTCCAGTAGTAGGGTCGGATACGATCTCTTTGTAGGAATCGTTGTCCCTGTCAATTACTCGTTCCTTCTTGTTCCACTTGCCTGACTGGTGATGTAGATCATCACCCGAAAAGAGGACGTTTCTGATTTTGTCTTTGCTTCTGTAACTATCAACTTTGATTTTGCGTACGACTTCTTCCTTTACATCCACCTTCAGGTCGTCAGAGACGTCAACATGAACCGTTCTTTCTTCAGAACCGCAATGAGGGCATGGCTGGGGATGGCTGTTTTGTTGTTCCTCGGTTTCACCGGTTTCATGGCCACAGCGAGTACAGGTAATCTTCCGAGAGCACATGGATTACCTTCCCTTTCAGGATAGGAGTATAGATCCCTGGCTACTGGCCGCAGCGGGTTCCTCCAAAACACAACATGGGTGTGAGAGGGAAGACACACTCACGTCTCTCGGTCTCGCACCCGTGGGGGGTCAGACCGGGTGTCGCGGCGTGGTCCTAGTTGACCGCCCTTCGCTTCCCGTCTTCGTACCCCTGCTGGTAGCCCTCGAGTAGCACTTGCGATACCTCGCGCGAGATCAGGCCCCGTTGAACGCGAAATAGTGGAACCAGGTACCCAACGTCGAGAAGCGCCCCGGTTCACGGTTCTCACCAGGCGGTCATGGCGCCCACCAGGACCACGAGGATCACCGTGGCAGCTACCACCACGACTCCGGCCCCGACACCGGCGCCCACCAGCACCCGCTTCGGGTGCTTCAGGACCACCTCGACGAGGACCTTGTCCCCAGGACCGAGCGCGAACTCCACGTCGTCGGAGGACGCCATGCGCCGCTCGCGTCCGGTCTCGTCGATCCGGCGCTTGACCTGCACCCGGTATCGACCGCGCTGCAGCTCGCAGAGTTGCCAGGTGGGCTCGTCCGTCGCGTGCACCCGCGTCCACCCCCGCTCGTCGCGGAGCAGCTCGGTGATCGCGCGCCGGCGCGACAGCACCCCCGCGTCCCGGTCGTCCACGCTGTCGTAGACGCGCACCGCGACGGTGGCGGTGTCGCTGCCGGGGGCCGCGCCTTCCACCCCCGAGGCGCGCACCGACACGCAGCCCCCTTGAAACGCGACGCCGACCAACGCAAGCACGACCCTGCCAATCACCGGGCGCTGCACACGGGCTCCCAACTCGCGCAGTCTACCAACAGCACCGCTGCCTGTCCCGACGAGTCTGGCGACCTGCCCAAGGTTCGAGGTGTGGCACCTGACCGTCCAGGGCCCTGGTGCCCTGGCGGGCAGACCGGGTAACCGGGCCGCGCCCCTGGCTGCGAACCTGACGCAAGACAGGCATTGACAAGCGAAACGCCGGCCTTTCTTCCGACCGGCCAGATCCAACCCACGACGGGAGGCGGCGCCGGCGAACACCGGTGGTTTTCCACAACTAATCAATCTCAAGACCTAGGTCCAACGTGCGACGGTTTCACGGAACCCATAGCCGATTCACAGGCGCCACATGGCACCCGATATTGATGGCACCAAGCTGGAGGAACCATGAGGCAGAAACCGTCGAAGTTCGCAGTAACCCTAGCAGGGTTGGCGCTGCTGCTTCCGGCAGCGCTTACTGCTACCAACCAGGTGATCATCAACACCGCGGCGGTGGTGGACTACTCCGCCAACCCGTACGTCCTGCAGGTCAAAGGTCAGAACTTCGGGCAGTACGTGCCAATTGTCCTGTGGGACCAGCAGCGGCTCGTCGTCGGCAGCTTTACGCCGGTGCCCGACGCGAACGGATTCCAGACCTTTAGTGTGGAGCTGCTAGACCCAACGCCGCCGGGGAGCTACCAGCTCACCGTCACTCCCACAAACAAGGCCGGCAAACCTCTAGGGAACGGCCTCTCGGCTGCTTTCGAGGTGACAATCGGGACAGTCGGGCCACGGGGGCCCAAGGGTGACAAAGGCGACAAAGGCGATCAGGGGTCGATCGGGCCAATCGGGCTAACAGGAGCAACAGGGGCGACAGGAGCGGCAGGGGCACCAGGAGCAACAGGGGCGACAGGTGCAACAGGACCGGAGGGACCACAAGGGCCGCTGGGGCCGAAGGGCGATCAGGGCATCCAGGGGACTCAGGGAATCCAAGGCGAGAAGGGTGACAAGGGTGACCAGGGCCTGAAGGGTGATAAGGGTGACACAGGTGCACAAGGGGCGGAGGGGGCTCAGGGACCAGCCGGGCCGACTGGACCGACGCTGCCCTACTCTGGGACTATGAGCAGCTCAAGCGCGGCCTTCGAAGTTACCAACAACGGCGGCGGCCTCGCCGTCGCCGTATCCGGTTCTAGCAGCCACAACGGTGTATACGGCTGGGGCGGCTACTACGGCGTATACGGCTGGGGCGGCTACGCCGGCGTAACCGGCTGGGGCAGCTCCTACGGCGTATACGGCGCTAGCAGGTACGGTACCGGTGTATACGGCTCTGGGGCCAACCCTGGGAGCTCCGGCGTATACGGCTTCGGCTACTACGGTGTATACGGTGAGGGCACTACCTACGGCGTGTACGGCTCTAACTCGACCGGCTAGTGGGGGCTCTATTCCGCCGGTGACTTCGCA
>MEKI01000150.1:0-1400 GCA_001766905.1 Acidobacteria bacterium RBG_13_68_16 | reverse complement strand
CTGGCCTGCGGGGGGCAGACCGGGTGTTCCGGCCCGTGTGCAGCAAGGACAAGAGCGAGGGAGACCAACGGATGTTGGGCCGCATGTCTCGTCGAAGCGGCATTCGGCACCAAGACGCCTGACCTTCCTCTCTTGGTCGAAATCCATCCTCGGTGGTACCTGGCTGGTACCCGATGCCAATCGGCGACAAGGCGTGAGCTTCGCTGTTGCCGGAAGTTGTTGGATTTTAAGCATATACGTTGGCTCCGCAGGAGGGGCTCGAACCCCCAACCCTCCGGTTAACAGCCGGATGCTCTACCATTGAGCTACTGCGGAGCGTCGATCTCTCCCCCTGCGAAGGGGGGCACCTTTCTACACTGCGGGCACCGTGCTGTCAATCGGATCGGGCCCCTGTGGCGAGCAGCGTCCACGTCAGGCGCACAGTGGTCGCCTCCTGCCAGGCGGTCGCAAGGCTCGCCGCGTCGGGGAAGCTCCGGGCGGGCAGCAGGCGTCCCTCCGCGCTCACCGCAAGCCGATTCCCCACCAGCGGCCAGGGGCGAAGCCGGTAGGTCCGTTCCGAAACCTCGCTGAGGACGAGTGGAGCCGAGCCGCCTCGTCGGGGCAGACCCGGAAACCGTTCCGTGCCCTCACGCCCCGAGGCCAGGTACACGGCGATGGCGTCGGCGAGGCGGACAACGGCGCGGTTGACCTCGTCGGGGCCGGTGGCGAGGGCTGCGGCGTAGCGTGGGTCAAGGGCGAGCTCGCCCCGCAGGCGCGTCCGCAGGGCATCCTGCCGCGCGAGGAAGTCGCGATGGACGTGATCGGGGTTGAACGTGGCCAGCGCCGAGACGTGGTGTGACACCAGGTACGCTACGTATCGGCCCCGCAAGCCGGCGCGCTCGACCCCCGACGTCCACACCACCTCCCGCTCCTCGCTCGGCAGGGTGTCGAAGGCGAGCGGCCGCCCGTCGGCAGCAAGCCGCAGCGGCTCTTCGTGGCCGTCCCAGCCGGCGTCGTGCAGGAGCGCCGCCGCCAGCACCTCGGCCCGTGGGGAGGGGCGGGGAGTGAGGCGGTTCCCCCAGTGCTCGGCGACCTGAAACGCCAGGAACGCGTGGGCGGACTGGGCGAGGGCAACGAGGCCGTTCCCGTACGGGTGCAGGATCATCGGAGGAAGTGTAGCCAACTTTCGATACCGCTACGGCGTCCGACCCCTTCGCGGCAGTATTCCGCCCGGGAAGTTCGGCAGGTGGTGGGCGAGCGAGCGCGCCGCGGGGAGGAAGTCGGGCACCGCCCCGGCCGCGAGCACGAAGACGAGATCTGCGACGTTGGTGCCGGTGGGGCCGGTCACGATCGCGTCGCGGAGCCCCTCGAAGAAACCCCAGGCGTCGTTGCGATCGAGGGCTGAGGCGGCGTCGTGCCCG
>MEKI01000149.1:4929-6482 GCA_001766905.1 Acidobacteria bacterium RBG_13_68_16 | reverse complement strand
GTAGTGCTACCTCTAGCTGGCGGGTTCCCCCTCCAGCTTGGTGATGAGCTCCTCCATGGCCTTCTCTTCCGGGTACCCCATGAAGTGCACAATCCCCTTCCGGTCGATGACCGCCACCGAGGGGAAGAACGGCACGCCGTAATCGTGCAGCATCGGTGCCGACGGAAACTCTTCCTTGGTGTCGGTGGGCACGCGGCCGATCGCCACCGGCACCGTGATCCCGAAGTCCTTGACGAACTGCCTTACGAGGGGGACCTCCTCGTCCCAGGTCAGCTTGGCGTCCTTTTCGCCTCGCAGTCGATTGCCCTCATGGTTGAGAACGAACCCCTGATTCTCCGTCACCCCGATCACGACGACGTCCTTGTCGGCGTGTTTTCTGGCGAACGCCTCCATCGTCGGGAACGCCTTGCGACACGGGCCGCACCAGGTCATCCAGAAGTCCAGGACGATCACCTTGCCCCGCAGCGCCTCGAGGGTCAGCGGTTCGGAGTTGACCCATGCGTCGGCCTCGAGGAGCGGGGCGGGGTTGCCGTGCAGCTTGAGTCGGCGCATGCTGGTTTCGTAGTCGCGCTCCCATCCAACCTTGGCGTACAGGTCCTTGGCCCCTTCCACTAGCTTCAGCGCGGCCGGTGCGTCGGCCTTCTCCAGCTTTTCGACGCGCCGCCTCGTCAGGCTCAAGTCCACCATCGCTGTCATCTTCTCCCCGTCGTTGAATTTCTTCGCCACGTCCTCCCTGACCCTGGCGAGATCCTCAGGCTTCGTCTGGGCCTCGAGCGCCTCGACGAGGTAGCTCGCCGTGTCCGCCATCGCACCACCCGCATTCGACCGCTGGTTTTGCCAGTACTCGAGGCTCTGACGCGTTACCTTCTCGAGGTCCGGCCAGCGCTTGGCCTCAGCCAGTGCCCGCACCAGCGAGGACTCCGCGTATTCCAGGTTGGTCAAGAAGGTTCCCAGGTCGTGGGGCTTCGACCCCCACCGATAGTGTTTCGAGAACTCCTCGAAAAGTTTGAGGGGGTCCTCAAACCTCTTCAGCGAAGCCTCGGCCGCTATGAGGTTGGCCTCCGCGGACTCGGCGTTTCTCGACGAGTCGGGCGAGCCGAGGTACGCCTCCAAATTCTTCGCCACCTGGGTCATCTCCACGACGTCGTCGTCCTTGTCGGCCTGCATGTCGTAGACCAACCACAGCATTCCCGCGTAGTAGGCGTCTTCACCGCTGAACGTCTTGTCCTTCAACAGGTCCGGCACGAGCTCAGCAAGCTTGCGGTACGCCGTGCGGTCGGGACGGGCGAGGAGGATCGCCTCGTAGAGCGCACGCAGGTCCATGCCGGGCCTCTTCTCGGCCTTCGCCGCCGGGGCTGCCGCTTGCCCCTCCTTCGGCTTCTCGGCCGCCTTGGCCTCGGCCGGGTTGGGTGCGGCCTTCCTCGCGACCGCGAACCGCACGTCGGCTACGTAGTCGGTCGGCGGCAGGCAGATCTTGCCGTCGCACGCCTGGCCGCGCAGCCGCACCGCGCACGTGTAGCTGCCCGGCTTCGCGGTCGCGACGACACGCGCCG
>MEKI01000149.1:4026-4895 GCA_001766905.1 Acidobacteria bacterium RBG_13_68_16 | reverse complement strand
CAGGGACGAGTGGTGCCTCGCCGACCGTGGCCTGCACCGTCACGCGCGTTGGGGGCGCGGAGAAGGCTGGCAGGGCTGCCAGGATGAGCAGGCCCGCACCAAGGAGGACTGTACGTATGGCGAAACGCATGGGTCTCCCTTCGAGCGTTCGTAACGCTGAGATCAGGGTTGACCACAACCCCGAATCCGGGGCCGTGCACACGAGCTGCGTCGCGGCAGCGGCGGTCACTCGCCGCGTAGCTCACATGAGACTTCCTTCCCGATCACTGGTTGCAGGCAGAATTGCTCCGTGCACGCCTGGTAGTCGACCAGCACCGTGAACTGCTTCCCGGGACCCTTGAGCTTCAGAGGCAGAGTGAAGTGGCCGCTGATGTTTCCGCTCGCGGGGGTCGGGATGACAGGGATGACATCAAACGTGATCGGCGAGTCCTTCGGCAGCCTCAGGGCAAACACCGTTTTGGCAGCCTGGCTGCTGTTGGGCGCGTAGATGTGAAACTCCGGCGCGATCCTCACCTTAAGCTCGCCGCTGATCTTGCCCTCGTGGCGGTACGCCCATATCTCCAGGCCAACGGCCCGAGCTGCGTCGTCCGGGCGCGGCGCCCTCGCGATCCGGGTCTGCCCGACCGCCGACGCGACGCGGAACTTGTATCCGCCGGTGTCCGAGAAGAAGAGCTGCTTCCCGTTCTTGTCCAGCCAGCGGCGCCACTCGGCGGGCTTCGAGAAGGTCTCCTCCGTGTAGCGCGCGAGCAACCGGCTAGCCTGCTCGACTTCCGAGCCGCGCTCAAGGTCGGCGACGCAGTGCTCGAGCAGCTTGACGTCGTAGTTGGCGATCCCGAGCGCCTTCGCGTCCGGGTCGATGACGAAGCGGC
>MEKI01000149.1:3843-3980 GCA_001766905.1 Acidobacteria bacterium RBG_13_68_16 | reverse complement strand
GGAGATGTAGTAAACCGCGTTGAGGAACACGCGCCTGCCGGTCTCGGTCATCTCGTCGGGTGAGCCGTAGAACCCCCACTGCAGAACGTGGCCCTGTCTGCCGATGGCCACGTAGTCCTGCCCCTTCATGTGGATGC
>MEKI01000149.1:3634-3807 GCA_001766905.1 Acidobacteria bacterium RBG_13_68_16 | reverse complement strand
CATCTCGACGGGAAGAGGGGCATGGAAGATCGGGTGCTGGGGCCGTGTCACGACGGCCCTGTTGTAGAGGCACATTCAACCATGGCGCCAGCCGAGCTTGAGGTCGAGGTTGTCCGCGATGCGTGCTCCCATGGCGCCGATCAGAACCGTCGGGATGGACAGCGTGTCCAGGG
>MEKI01000149.1:3504-3572 GCA_001766905.1 Acidobacteria bacterium RBG_13_68_16 | reverse complement strand
GTCTCGCCGCCCACGATCAGCACGTCTGCCGCGGACAGGTCCGCCTTGGCCAGGTCCAGAACCCGGAG
>MEKI01000149.1:3288-3412 GCA_001766905.1 Acidobacteria bacterium RBG_13_68_16 | reverse complement strand
CCCCGCAGGCACGTTCACATCTGTGTGACTCTTCAAACCACTCCGTCATGCCCTCAGAACGAGAACCGGAACCCGAGCTGCGCCGAGCGCCGGGGCCCGTAGTAGGGCCGTTTCCAGGACGCGT
>MEKI01000149.1:2780-2898 GCA_001766905.1 Acidobacteria bacterium RBG_13_68_16 | reverse complement strand
ACCTCCCCTGGTCGGATCGGGCCGGTTCCCATCCGCGTCCGCGCGGTTCAGATGGTCCGTGAAGAAGAGGTCGCGGTTCCAGTTGGCAAAGAGGGTGATGCCCCCCGTTGTGTTCTGC
>MEKI01000149.1:2637-2767 GCA_001766905.1 Acidobacteria bacterium RBG_13_68_16 | reverse complement strand
GCGGCCGTTGCCCTGGGGGTCGTAGGCCACACCAATGCGGGGCTCGAACGTGGTCTCACCGACCAGGTTATCGTGCGCGAGTCGCAGGCCAAGGTTGAGGGTGGTCTTGGGGTTGACGAACCAGTCGGCC
>MEKI01000149.1:556-2426 GCA_001766905.1 Acidobacteria bacterium RBG_13_68_16 | reverse complement strand
AGGTCGGAGTTCGGGTTCCTAAGATAATTGGGCACGTAGTAGCTGGGCTGGCTGAAGTCGAACCCGAGCTTCTGGTCGTCGCGCTCGTAAGTTGCAAAAAAGTGGGTTCTTCCTTTCACGAACGGTCCGCCGAGGGATACTGCAGCCAGATCGCGCTTGATGCTCTGGTTTTCACTGCCTTTCACCCAGGCGTCCCGTTGCTGCTGGGCGGTCACGCTGCCTGCCAGCAAGTCGCCACCACTGCGGGTGATCACGTTGATCACACCTCCCGAGCCGCCGCTGCCAAACTCCGCGGAGAACATCGAGGTCGAGACCTGGACCTCCTGCATGGCATCCAGGTTGTAGGTCTGCAGGGCGGTGCCGACCTGAAATGTCTGCCCGGCCTGTCCGGCGTTACCGGAACGCGGGCCGCCCAGGATCTGCACCGAGGCGATGTCCTCGTAGTTGAGGTCGCTCTTGTCGTTGTTGGCCGCCCCGTCGAGCATGAAGTCGTTCTGGTTGGAGCGTGCACCGTGGATGTTGAAGCTGTTGCGTGGGCCGCGGTCCACGTAGGTGCCGGTCGGCACACCCGTCAAAACACCTGGGACAGTCCTGAGGACATCGAGGAAGTTGCGGTTTTGCAGCGGCAGGTTTTGAATCTCGTTGAGGCTGACGTACTTGTTTATTTGGGACTTCACCGACTCAATCTGCGGGGCCGCGGCGGTGACCGACACCTGCTCTTTGACCGCCGATGCCTGGCCCATCTGCATGTCGATCCGAAGGGTGCTGCCGACCCGCACCGTCACCTGTCCCACCTCGGCCGTCACGAGCCCTGAGAGGGCGGCGGACAGCGTGTACGCGCCGGGCACAATGTCCCCGAAGCGGTACGCTCCGTTTGCGTCCGAGGTCGTGACGAGCGGATTGACGGGGAGCGGTGACCTTAGGGTCACCGTCACCCCAGGGATTGGTTTCCCGTCTGGCTCGGTCACCTTGCCGAACACCGCACCCGTCGTCGTGTGCTGCGCGAACGCCGGCGCGGCGATCGCGAGTGCCGCGAGGCAGAGCGATACGCCGGCCCACAGCCTGTTTCGACTAGCCATTGTGCTCACCCTCCTTTTCACTGGAGACCGGGGCCAACTCCCCGGCCAAATGTTGGGCTGGCTCTTCGTCATCCGGCCGCCCCGTGCGGTCGTTTCCCGAGCCGTTGAATTCGCTGTGGCTGGTACTTCTGCCCGCGGTCGGCGCTCCCGTCATCGCCACCCCGTTCGCCAGCCGCGCAAGCAATTTATCGACATCGCGGATCAGCTCATCCAAGTGCCTCTCCATCGCATCCTGGGCGGCCCTCGGGTTCCGCGCTGCAATCGCGCTGACAAGCTCGAGGTGCTCGCGGTGCGAGACGCCGACCGTCGCCCCCAGGTGGTACATCAGGGTCTCGAGCGCCTCGGAGCTGGTACGGACAACGTTCGCTGCCGCAGCCAGGAAGCGATTGCCACACGCCTGGGCGACCGCCAAGTGGAAATCGACTGCCTGGCTCGCGCCACGGCCGCCCATCTGGAGCTCCCGCCCTTGTTCCTCGACGATGCGGGAGAGCCCCTGGACCTGGGCCGGCGACGCGCTCTCTGCGGCGAGCCGCGCGATCTCGCCCTCGATTGCCCGTCTCGCGATCATCGACTGCCGCAGCTCGGCCAGTGTTGACTGCCCCACCGTCAGTAGCGTCTCTTCGGTCCAACGCTGTGCTTGGTCGCGGTGCCGGGCCTCTGTCAGCCATGAGCGGCCCTCGGGTGTAAGCACCCGCCCCTTGTTGCTCAGCTTCAGGGTCAGCCTGCGCTCGTCTAACGCCCTCAGCGCGCGCCCAAGCGTTGCCTGGCTCACATCGATGCCTTTCGGGAGC
>MEKI01000149.1:0-504 GCA_001766905.1 Acidobacteria bacterium RBG_13_68_16 | reverse complement strand
GGTCGAGCACGTAGAACTGCAGAAGATCCCTACCGCGCCTCATTTTGCCAGACACTATAGATCATTCCTGAGTCGTGTCAAGTGGAGAAGGCACGGTGCCAATCGAACACAGACATCATCATTTAGGCTTTTATTTGCAATTATTTGAAACGATACATGGACGTATTTCTGCACCTGCGATGCAGCCGCAAGGATCTCTCATGACTGAGCAACACTGATCATTTTGACATACCAGGCGCTTTCATTCATCCTCCTCAAGAGTCGGGCAGTCGGCGAGCCAAGTCGCGACCGGGCGGGGCATCCAAGCAGCGCTCCGCCTCGCTTCAACGGGAGATCAAGAATGCAGTGGGAGAAACGCAACGCCGAGCATGAGGCATGCAGCTTCGAGACCGCATGCATTCACCTCGGCGAGGACCGACAGGACCACCAGGGGGCGGCCTCGCCGCCGATCTACCAGGCATCCACCTTCGTCTACCCCGAGGCGGCCGATTTCGCCCATCACGG
>MEKI01000148.1:82068-84869 GCA_001766905.1 Acidobacteria bacterium RBG_13_68_16 | reverse complement strand
CGCGAGCCGCGTTGGGGAGACGGCGGCGCTGTCCTTTGCGAACGCCGAGGGGCTCCGACGCGGATCGCGCTCTCCGGTCGCGGGCGGAGGAGCCTGCAGACGCAGGGCGCGGGGGCGCCCAAGCCTGCAGTTAGCCACCGTGGCACCGGCAAAACAAGAAGAGCCTCACGCAGTGAAAGACAAGAAACCGGCCGCTCGGACGGGTCTCATCGGTGACAGGCCTCCAAGCTATACTCCGGCGACATGTTCCCGCTGCGGGATTCAATCCCGTCCTCGCGTCCTCCGGTGGTGAACGTGCTGCTGATAGCGGCGTGCGCGGTGGCGTTCGTCTTCGAGCTCTCCCTCGGGCCTAACCTCGAGCGCTTCCTGCGCGACCTTGCCTTCGTCCCGGCGCGGTTCTTCCATCCCGAGGCCTTCGACGCGAATCTGCTGTTCAACGTGAAGAGCGTCCTGCTCTCGATGTTCCTCCACGGCGGCTGGCTGCACCTGATCGGCAACATGTGGTTCCTTTGGGTGTTCGGGGATAACGTCGAGGACGTCCTCGGTCACGTCGGGTACACCCTCTTCTACCTGGGGTGCGGGGGCGCGGCAGCCCTGGCCCAGGCTGTCGTCGCTCCCGACTCACAGGTGCCGATGGTCGGCGCCTCGGGTGCGATCGCCGGGGTTCTTGGCGCCTACCTGGTCTGGTTCCCGTGGTCGCGAGTGAAGACGTTGGTTTTCCTGGGGATTTTCTTCACGATGGCAGAGTTGCCGGCACCTCTGTTCCTGGTTCTGTGGTTTGTCGTGCAGTTCTTCTCGGGGACGCTGGCGCTCGCCACGGTGCAGGCCAGCACAGGAGGCGTTGCCTTCTTCGCGCACATCGGGGGTTTCCTCGCTGGGGCGTGCCTGGCGTTCCTGCTCAGGAGCACCGGGCGTGTGCACCCCAGGGTTCGGAGCTCCAGCTTCGAGGGGTGAGAGATGCCTGATCAGAAACCACCGATCCCGTTCTTTGACCTGACCCGGCAGTGGCTGGAGGTGAGCGAGGACGTACACGCCGCGCTCGAACGGGTGTTCGCAACCCAGCAGTTCATTCTCGGGCCGGAGGTGGCCGCGCTCGAGAAGGAGTGCGCCGCCTTCCTAAGGGTCAAACGGGCGGTGGCCGTTTCCTCGGGGACGGATGCCCTGCTGGCCGCTCTCATGACCCTTGAGGTTGGGCCTGGTGACGAGGTCATCACGACGCCGTTCACGTTCTTCGCGACCGCTGGCGTGATCCACCGTCTGGGGGCGCGGCCGGTGTTCGTGGACATCGATCCGCGCGACTTCAACCTGGACGCCCGCAAGCTTGCCGCCGCGGTCTCGCCGCGCACCAAGGCGATCATTCCTGTCCACCTGTATGGGCAGGCGGCGGACATGGACGCGATCCGGGGAGTCGCCGGAAGCGTTCCGCTGGTGGAGGACTGCTGCCAGGCGATCGGCACCGAGTACAACGGCGTGCCGGTCGGCGGCATCGGCGCGTTCGGGTGCTTCTCGTTCTTCCCCACCAAGAACCTGGGCGCCTTTGGCGACGGCGGCCTGGTCACGACGAACGACGAAGCGCTGGCGGAGAGACTCGTGGACATGCGGGTCCACGGTATGAGGCCCAAATACGTGCACCACTTCGTGGGCGGGAACTTCAGGCTCGACGCGCTGCAGGCCGCGATCCTGCGAGCCAAGCTACCGAGGCTCCCGGGCTGGATTGCGAAGCGGCAGGCCGGAGCCGCTCATTACCGGGACCTCATCGCGCGGGCGGGACTTGAAGCAAAGGTGCGCCTGCCCGAGGAGCTTTCCGGGCGCGGCCACACCTATCACCAGTTCGTTGTGCGGGCGGAGCGCCGTGACCCGCTGCGGGAGCACCTCGCCAAGCTGGGTATCGGCGCGGAAGTCTACTACCCGATCTCGCTCCACGAGCAGGAGTGCTTTGCGGATCTGGGCTATCGGCGCGGTGCTTTCCAGGAGTCGGAGAGGGCCGAGGCCGAGGTCCTCGCGCTGCCGATCTTCCCGGAGCTGAGACCCGACGAGCGGGCGTGCGTCGTCGCCGGGATTGCGGACTTCTATCTGTAGCGGGGGGCTCTGCGGCGCTCCCTCTGCCCGCCGCCGCAGAAGTGCCCCCCGAATCCCCCGCGCTCGCGCGAAGTGAATTCGCGCTCGCTTGCGCTGATTCCCGCCACGCACAGGTCGGTTACCGTTATTGACAGGATTCCCGAACCCGCGCACCATCGTGCCTGAAAGCACATGACCTCGTTTCTTCCCCGAACGCCGCGGCTACGACCACTTCTGGCGCTGTGCGACGCAGCGCTTCTGGCCGCCGCCATCTGGCTCGCCCACATGGTGCGCTTCGTCGCGGCCGAGCGCCCGGCGAAGTGGGCACAGCTGTTCGCGCACCCGGGCCTGCTCGTGACGGCGTTCGTCGCGTTGTGGGCGCTGGCGGTGGCGGCGGAGCTGTATGAACCCCTGCTGCTGCGTCGAAGGCCCGAGGTGGCGACGAGGGTCGCGGTGGTGGCGGTTGTGTGGGGCGGCGCGATGGTGGTCGCGACGTACGCCGTCCCGAGCTGGCGCTTCGGCCGAGGGCTGCTGCTGATCACGATCGTGGCGTGGGCCGCCGCCGCGGCGGCGGTGCGCGCGCTCATGGCCGTCTGGTTCCGTCGCAGGCCGCGGCCGCAGGCGCTCGTCGTTGGCCAGCCCGACGTTACGGGCGAGGTCTGCCGCAAACTACGGGAGCACCCTTTGGCGCCCTGGGAACCGGTGGACGGCTCCGGGCTGGCGGCGCCGGCCGTCGCGGAGGA
>MEKI01000148.1:81396-82059 GCA_001766905.1 Acidobacteria bacterium RBG_13_68_16 | reverse complement strand
CCGCGGCGTCGAGCTGGTGGTGCTCGTGGGTCCCGAATCCGCGGCGGGCGGCCTGGGCGTCGACCTCGCGGCGCTCCTGTTCTCCGGCGTGCCTGTGGTGGTGGCCTCCGAGGTGTGGGCGTGGCTCGACGGTCGCCTGCCGGTGGCCGAGCTCTCGCCGGCGGTGTTCCTCCATCAGCCGGGGTTCGGCGTGATCCACTGGGAGCTATTCAACCGCGTCACGCGCGTGGTGGACGTTGCACTGGGTGGCATTCTGCTGATGCTTGCGATACCGTTTGTGGGACTGGCGGCGCTCGCGGTCTTGCTCTTCGATGGGAGACCGGCCTTCTACCTCCAGACGAGGGTTGGGCAGTTCGGCCGTCACTTCCGGGTCGTCAAGCTGCGCACGATGCGGTCCGACGCAGAGGCGGACGGGCCTTCGTTTGCGGCGCCGCGCGATCCGCGGGTGACCCGCGTCGGGAGATTGTTGCGGCGTCTGCGGATCGACGAGCTGCCGCAGCTGCTCAACGTCCTCAAGGGGGACATGTCTCTGGTGGGCCCGCGCCCGGAGCGCCCGGAGTTCGCGGCAGCGCTCGCCCAGACCGTTCCCTTCTACACCTTTCGGCTCGCGGTGCCGCCCGGGCTGACCGGTTGGGCCCAGGTCAACCTGCCGTACGCCCGGAG
>MEKI01000148.1:34640-81385 GCA_001766905.1 Acidobacteria bacterium RBG_13_68_16 | reverse complement strand
ACCGCCGGAAGCTGGAGTACGACCTCTACTTCATTCGCGAGCGTTCCCTGGGCATGTACTTTCTCGCGCTGCTCCGCACCGCGAGCGTGACGCTCGTGGGGGCCAGGCGGTGAGGTGCGGCCCGTTCGGGGCACGCCAGCGGCAGAATGTATGAGCGGGAGTGCGGGTCACGCACCGCGGGTCGGCGTCGTGGTGGTCCACTTCGGGGACCTCACGCCGACCGCGGCGTGCGTTCGAAGCCTCCGCGAGGACCCCTCGCCCTGCGAACGGCGCATCGTCGTGGTGGACAACGCCGGGAACGTTTCGCCTGGGGCCCTTCAAGGCGCCGAGGTTCTGAGGACCGGACGCAACGCTGGTTTCGGCGGGGGTGCAAACCTCGGGGTGGGGCTGCTCGGGTTCGGACCCTGGGACGCCCTCGTGATTCTCAACAACGACATCGAGGTGATGGGCGGCTACCTCGGGGCGGCTCTCGACGCCCTACGCCGCGACGCTGTCGGTGCGGCCACCGGGCCCCTGTACCTCGACCGTCCGGGCGGCTCGCTGTGGTACGCCGGCGGCGGGGTGGACTTCATGACCGGGACGGTGTGGCAGAGCCGGTCCCGCCGCCAGGCCGGCCGCGAGAGGGCGGTCGGCTTCGTCCCCGGGGCCGCGTTCGCGGTCACGCAGGATGCCTGGCGGTCCGTGGGCGGGTTCGACCCCGCCTACTTCCTGTACAACGAGGACGTGGACCTCTGTTTGCGCCTGCGCCGCCGCGGGTTCCGGTTGCTGTTCGTTCCGGCGATGGTCGCGGTCCACCGGTTGGGGGCCGTGACCGGGTCGGGCGGCCGGTCACCGCTCTACCTGGAGCACATGGCGGCGACTCGCCTGCGGCCCTTCCGTCCCCTCGCGTACCGACTCTACCTCGCCTTCATGCACACGGGCTACGTGCTTCTCCGCGCACTCCGGCACCGGACGCTGAGCCGGGGCGAGGGGGGGCGCGAGGCGGCGTGTGCCTTGCTCCGGGGGCACGCAAAAGCGCTCGCCATCATCCGGCAAGGCCCCCGGGGGTCGGCCTGACCCTCTGTGCACTGTGGATGAAGGGGGCTTGAGCCTGAGACCTGGTGCAATAACCACTTGACAAGTTCCGGCGAAGGCGTTAGATTTTGGCAGTCTCGTCGGGCGAGTGCCAATCCTCGCCCGGGGGGTTGGCGTAAATACAACTAGAAAAGGAGGTTAGCAATCATGAACGTGCGTCCGCTTCACGACAGAGTTCTCCTCAGGCGCCTCGAGCAAGACGAGGTGGTGAAAGGCGGGATCATCATCCCCGACACCGCCAAGGAGAAGCCGCAGGAGGCCGAGGTCATCGCGGTGGGCCCGGGCAAGCTCGACGACAACGGCAAGCGCATGCCGATCGACGTCAAGAAGGGCGATCGCGTGCTGATCGGCAAGTACTCCGGGAACGACATCAAGATGGATGACGAAGAGTTCCTCATCGTGCGTGAGGACGAGATCCTCTGCGTGATCGAGAAGAAGAAGTAAGGGGGAGGAGCGAAAATGCCTGCAAAACAGATCGTCTACTCGGAGGACGCCCGTCAGGCCGTCCTGCGCGGTGTCAACAAGCTGGCCGACGCTGTCAAGGTCACGCTCGGCCCCAAGGGTCGCAACGTCGTGCTGGAGAAGAAGTTTGGTTCGCCGGTCATCACCAAGGACGGGGTGACGGTGGCCAAGGAGGTCGAGCTCAAGGACAAGCTCGAGAACATGGGCGCGCAGATGCTGCGCGAGGTCGCCTCCAAGACCTCGGACGTGGCCGGGGACGGCACCACCACCGCCACGGTTCTGGCTCAGGCGATCATCCGCGAAGGGACTAAGAACGTCACCGCCGGGGCCAACCCCATGGAGCTGAAGCGCGGCATCGACCTGGCGGTCAAGAGGGCGGTCGAGGCCATCACCAAGCTTGCCAAGCCGGTCGAGGGCAAGGCCATCGCCCACGTCGGCACGATTTCCGCCAACGCGGACGAGGAGATCGGCAAGATCATCGCCGAGGCGATGGACAAGGTGGGCAAAGACGGCGTGATCACGGTCGAGGAGTCCAAGACGATGGACACCCAGCTCGAGATCGTGGAGGGCATGCAGTTCGACCGCGGCTACCTCTCGCCCTACTTCGTCACCGACGCCGAGCGCATGGAGTGCGTGTACGAGAACGCCAAGGTCCTGCTGTATGAGAAGAAGATCTCCTCGATGAAGGACCTGCTACCGATCCTGGAGCAGGTCGCCAAGCAGGGCAAGCCGCTGATGATCGTGGCCGAGGACGTCGAGGGCGAGGCGCTGGCCACCCTGGTTGTCAACAAGCTGCGTGGCACGCTGCAGGTTGTGGGCGTGAAGGCGCCTGGTTTCGGCGACCGCCGCAAGGCGATGCTCGAGGACATCGCGATCCTCACCGGTGGCAAGCTGATTTCCGAGGACCTCGGGATCAAGCTCGAAAACGTGAAGTGGGAGGACCTCGGCGCCGCTCGTAAGGTGACGGTGGACAAGGACGATACCACGATCGTGGTGGACGACGAGGACCCCAAGAAGAAGGAAGCTATCGCGGGGAGGGTGAAGCAGATCCGTAAGCAGGTCGAGGACACGACCTCGGACTACGACCGCGAGAAGCTGCAGGAACGCCTGGCCAAGCTGGTGGGCGGTGTTGCACAGATCAAGATCGGCGCGGCCACCGAGACCGAGATGAAGGAGAAGAAGGCCCGCGTCGAGGACGCGCTGCACGCGACCAAGGCGGCCGTTGAGGAGGGGATCGTCCCCGGCGGCGGCGTGGCACTCCTTCGCGCTCAGGAAGAGGTTGAGAAGCTTCTGAAGGACCACAAGGGCGACATCCGCACCGGGATCCAGATCGTGGTGCGGGCGCTCGAGGAGCCCACCCGGCAGATCATTCACAACGCCGGCCTCGACGAGGCGGCGGTGATCGTGCGCGACATTCGCAAGAAGGGTGGGAACATGGGCTTCAACGCCCAGACGATGGAGATCGAGGACCTGGTGGCCTCCGGTGTCATCGACCCGGCCAAGGTCACCAAGAACGCCCTCCAGAATGCGTCGTCGATTGCGGGGCTGATGCTCACCACCGAGGCCCTCGTGTGCGAGATCCCGGAGGAGAAGCCCGCGGGCCCGTCGATGCCTGGTGGCGGCATGGGGGACATGTACTAAAGAAGCAGGGGACCGGGGTCCGGGGTCGGGACCCCCACGCTGATCCGCGGCACGAAGCGCAAGTACAAAGGGCGGGGAGCAATCCCCGCCCTTGATCTTTCCCGGCCCCACGGCCCCGCATCCCTGGCATACGCCGCGACGGAGAGCCCCGCGCCGAGGTCGGTGCCGGTCAGGAAGGGTCGGTGCGGCCGGGCGAGGGGTCGAGACCCGCAGCGGCCTCTCGCTTTCGACGCTGACCGAGCGGCAGCAGCAGGCCGACAACGACGCCCCAGGTGGCACCGAACGCGGCCCACACGACCAGGCCTGACAGATCGGTCCAGCTCGCCAGTGCAAGCTTGAGCAGCCCCGCCGTGCACCCGGCAAGGGCGTAGCCGCACAGCGGGGGAAGGCGCAGCCGAGTTCGTGATGCCAGCGCCCGGCCGGCGTGGACGGTGACGTGCCGGGTGATGAGGCCCATCGCGAGCGCCGTCAGGAGCCGCACGACCGTGGTCATGCCGGGCCCTCTGTCGCCGCGGTCGTGACGCGCTGCGCCGCGTTCCGGCGCGCGACCGACGACGTCGCCCCGTGCAACTGCGAGAGAGTCCGGCGGGGCGTCACGCTAGGTCAGCTCGGCGAACATCACCGCGTTGAGGTGGAAGGCGCTTCTGGCCTCGTTGAGAAGGGCCTCCCGCTCGCCGTCGACCAGCGGCAGCTCGTCGAGGCGCCGGCGGAAGTCGGACTTGAACGCCCCGACATCGCTGATCTCGGGGAACTCGTAGAAACGCACACCATCGCCGGAGAGGCCCAGTTGCCGCGCGGCCATCCGCCTCAGGACCTGACCCCCGGAGAGGTCCCCCATGTACCGGACATAGGCATGGGAGACGAGTCGGAGGGGCCGGTCGGTCGTGAGCGCGCGCAGGTGCTCTGCGTAGGTCCGGGCCGCCGGGACCGGCGCCTCATCGTGCCAGCGGGGCCCGCGGAGGTACTCGAGGTCGGCCTGGAGCGCCGCACGTCGCCACAGGGCGGGGAGGTGGAACGCGGCGAGGCGGGGATCGTCTTTGAGGCTCTCGAGGCCGTCCTCGAGGGCGGTGTAGATGGTCTGCAGTGCGAGCAGGTGACGCGAGTGGGTGTCGCGGTCGAGCCCGCCGTTCATGAAGCGCGACACGAACGCAGAGCTCTCGGCCTCGCGGTGTAGGTCCGCGGTACCCTCGCGAAGATACTCAGACAGAGTCACAATCTTCCCCAACTCGGAATCCTACCACGGAACGCAACGCCCCGATGCTCCGTTCGCACGCACTTCGCGACGGGTCGGCCCGGCTGGGGCAAAGCTCAGGCGGTCCCTGGCCTTTCCCAAGACCTCCGCGGGACAGGGGTGCGGCGCGACTCGTCTCTCGGGCTAGGTGCTCGTCGCGTCGGGAAGCGGTAGATCCACCGCAAAGCGGGCGCCCCTGCCGGGCTCGCTTTCCACCGACACCGTGCCGCCGTGCTGCTCCGCAACGGCCTTGACGATCGGAAGGCCAAGTCCGGTTCCCTCGGGTACCCGCTCGCGGGCGGACGTCGAGCGAAAGAAGTCCTCGAAGAGCCGTGGGATGTCCTCCGCGGGTATGCCGACGCCGGTGTCCTCCACCTCGATGCGCAGGTAGTGAGCGGTGCGGCGCACGCGGACCTCGACGGAGCCCCCGCGTGGCGTATAGCGGATACCGTTACTTACAAGGTTGCCGAGCAGCTGCTGCAAACCCGCCGGGTCACCCTGCAATTCGCCGAGATCTGCAGCGATCTTGACGGAAAGCTCAACGCCGGCCTGGACGGCAGCCGGGCGCAACTCCTCGACGACGGTTCTGATGAGCTCGTCCGGCTTGACCGGAACCATCTCGGTCGCCAGCCTGCCCTCCCTGGCGCGGGACAGGACCAGCAGGTCCTTGGTCAGCTCCGCGAGCTCCCCGGCCCGCCGCTCGGCGCGGGAGATCAGGTCGCGCGAGCGCTCCGGAACCTCGCCTACCAGGCCGTCCAGGACGACCTGAAGCGCCGTCTTGATCGTTCCGAGCGGGCCGCGGAGCTCGTGGGCCACCTTCCGCATGTACTGCGACTTGGTGCGCTCGGTCTGGCGCACCTTCCGGTACGCGACCTCGAGGTTTCCAGCTTTCTCGGCGAGGTCGCGGGACAGGAGAGCGATCTCTCTCTCTCGCCGTCGCAGCTGCCTGGCGATCGTCGTGCCCATGTAGACCGACAGGTAGAGCGTGGCGCCGAGCACGAGCAGCTCGACCCCGACCACGATCGGATTTCGGTATGCCTCCGCCGTCCACATCCCGGCGAGGGGGTAGTGCTCGAGGAACCCGAAGCACTCGGCGAAGCTGACCGCGGTGATGAGGGCAAAGCCCAGCGTCGCCTGGACGTAGGTGGCGCGCGGCGAGAGCAGGATGCTCGCGATGATGATGTGGAAGATGAAGAAGATGATGAACGGGTTCTCGATTCCTCCGGAGAAGTGCAGCAGCGCCGCCAGCAGGAACAGGTCAATGGAGATCTGGATGTTGGCAAGCGCCGCCGCTTCCGGGGCCTCACGGTCCAGGTGCATCCCCCAGAGGACCCTGAGCACGGCGTGGGAGACGGCGCCCGGGGGTCGGTCGGCCCCGAGACGCTGCGCACGCTGGAGCCGCGTCGCCACCACGGTCAGGACTAGGTTGTAGAGCGCGAGGCTGGCCGTCACGCTGTAGAGGGGCCCAAGGGGTAAGTGGATGCCGAGGATGCGGTGTGCGGCCTCGAGGGTGCACACAACGCCAATCACGGCGATCCAGCGCAGCCGTATCAGCCAGCCGATGCGCTCGGCCAGCTCGGCGGCGGCCGGAAGTATGCTCGGCCTGGCCAACGGCGCCTCCGCAACTCCCGCCGCCGGCGCACGAATCCGCGCCGGCTTGGGTCAGTTGAACTTTACGACTTCCGCGACGCGAAGAGCACCCTTGCGACCCGCGCCAGGAGGTCCTTTGGATCCACCGGCTTGTCCACGAGGTCCTGCACCGGCAGGTACTCGCCGGCTTTGTAGCTGCCGTCGCCGGAGTCCGGGTAGAAGCGCAGCTCGGTCTTCTCGTGGATCGCCGTCAGCAGAATCACCGGGACCGCCCGGAAGTACTCGCCTTCGAGATTGCGCAGCTTCCAGACGAAGTGAAAACCCTCGGTGGCGCTCGGCATCATGACATCCAGCAGGATCAGGTCGGGTCTCACAGAGCGGACCTTCTCGAGCCCCGCTTCGGCGTCATGCGCCGCAATCACCTCGTACCCTGCGCTCTCCAGCACGATCCGGAGGGTCTCGACAAGGTCACGATCGTCATCAACGGTGAGGACCTTCGCCGTGCTCATGGCCGCCCCCCGTTCTGCGCCGACCTGCCCTGCGCAAGCTCATCGACAGTTTCCTGCCTGAACGTCTCCGGTGCCACTTTCTTGGGAGCAAGCCCGAGGGCGACTGCGACGCCGTGCAGGATCGCCTCCGGCCGCGGCGGGCACCCGGGAACGTAGATGTTCACGGGGACCACCTTGTCCGCGCCGCCGAGCACGTTGTAGCTGTCGAACCAGCATCCGCCACCGGTTGCACACGAGCCGATGGCGAAAACCAGCTTCGGCGCCGGGACGGCGTCGTAGAGCCGTTTCAGCGCCGGCGCGACCTGACGCGTAACCGGGCCGCAGACCAGCAGCACATCCGCGTGTCTCGGGGAGCCGACCAGCTTGATACCGAAGCGCTCCGCATCGTAGTAGGGAGTGAGGACGTTGATCACCTCGATGTCGCAGCCGTTGCAGGCGCCCGTGTTCGCGTGGTAGACCCACAGCGCCTTGCAGAATGACTTCTGACACAGCCCCTTCAGCATCGCCGCGTCACCTCCCAACCGTCGCAAGAACGGCCGCCGCCTTGTCCAGCAGCGGGAAAGGTGCCTGGGGGAAGATCCCGAGCACCACGCACGCCCCGGCGAGGATCACCATCGGGACCCACATGACGACAGGGACCTCGCGAACCTGGAGCTGGGCGAGCGCCGCGCCTTGCGGGCTGCCCCAGAACACGGTGTACGCCGCCCGCACCAGCACGACCATCGTGAGGACGCTGGCCGCGAGCGCGATCACGACCGCCCACCATAGACCGGCCTTGGCGAGAGCCAGGTAGACCGTGAGTTTGCTCATGAACCCGTTGAGGGGAGGGAATCCTGCAATCGCCAGCGCACCGAGGAAGAAGCACGCGCTCGTGATCGGCATGCTCCTGGCAAGGCCGCCCAGCTCGCTCACCTTCCGAATCCCGGTGGCGTAGATCACGGCTCCCACACACATAAAGAGGAGCGCCTTGTAAATCGCGTGGTTGAGGAGGTGAAACAGGCCCCCGTAACAGCCAAGGTAGGTCCCGAGCCCAAGACCCACCAGCACGTACCCCATCTGGCTCACCGAGGAGTAGGCGAGCAGGCGCTTGAGGTCGTCCTGGGTGAGCGCGATAACGATCCCGAGCACCATGGTGAAGGTACCCAGCGCCACGGCGAACACGGTCAGCTGCGGCCAGTTGGGGTAGAAGATACTTACGGTGCGGGCAAGGGCGTACATCGCCATCTTGATCATCACGCCCGAGAGCAGGACCGACACGGGCGTCGGGGCCTCGGCATGGGCGTCGGGCAGCCAGGGGTGGAACGGCGCGATCCCCGCCTTGGTGCCGAAACCGATGACCAGAAACGCGACGATCAGCAGTGCGGTCCCTGCCGGGATGAGGTGCGCCACGTGCCTCACCTCGGAGATGAGCAGCGCCTTGCCGCCGTCGATCTGCCCGGTCGCGGCCGCGGACGCGTAGAGGAGCACGCAGCCCAACAGCGCGAACGTGATGCCGATGGTCAGGAGCATCAGGTATTTGTAGCCGGCCTCCAGCGCGCGCCGGTCCCAGTAGAACGCCACCAGCAGCCCCGATGTGAGCGTCGTGGCCTCCACGGCCACGTACAGCATCACGATGTTATTGGTGACGCAGCCCCAGACCATCGTGGCGAGGAACCACAGGACCAGTCCGTAGAACGTCGGCATCCGGCGGGCCGTGGCCTCAGCCCCGGCCCTCGTGAGCAGCCCGGGCCGCGTCACGTAGCGTACCGAGTACAGCGTGGCGAGGAAACCGCCGCCGCCGATCACAACGACCATCAGGGCGGAGAGGGCGTCCACCCGCAGCTCGTTTCCCCACGTGGTCAGGACGGCCCCGCTCAGCACCTGGCCCGACATCCGCAGGCCGATGAGGAACGTGATGCCAGAGGCGAGCAAGGCGGTCCCCTGCCAGAAGGCACGCTGCAGTTTTCTGCCGAGAAAGACCAGCGCGCCCGCGGCCAGCGGGACCAGGAACGCCGCCGCCGGCAGGCTCGACGTCACCGTCACGATCTGCTCGCTCATCACGCCTTCCCCGAACCGCGCGCCCGCCCTACCACTGCAACTCCTTGAGCGCGAGCGTGTCCGTTGTGCCGAACTCCTGCCTCACACCGGCGATGACGTACAGCAATAGGTAGACGGTCACCACCACCTCTGTAGCGACTCCGAAGAGCGCCGTCTCGGAGAGCTCCGGCGCGAGGCTCACGAGGGAGAGGTGCACGCCGTTCTCGAGCAGGCACAGCCCGATCACCGTTTTGATCGCGTCTCGCCGCGTCAGCACGCAGTAGAGCCCGAGGGCGAACACCGTGGAGGCCACCGCGAGGTTCGTCCTGAACACCTCCTGCTGCGCCATCTCGGTGGGCGCCAGCAGCGCGATCTGGCTGTGGGTGAGGCGGTAGAAGCCGATCATCAGGGCCGCCGCCACCATCACCGAGGGAGCGAAGCCGATCAGGGGTGGAAGCTCGCGCTCCTGTGTCTTGCCGATGAACCGGAACAGGAACCACGGCGTAAGGACCGCCTTGGTGAGGAACGCCGTGCCTGCCCACCAGTAAAGGGAAGGGTTCACGGCGGCAAAGCTCAGCAACAGCCCCACGATCAAGAGTGCCTGCGCCGAATAGGCCACCGCCGCCAGGCGCAGCCGGCGGATCTCAACCGCCGCCACAGAGGTGATCACCATGACCATGCTGAGGGTCTCGATGAGCTGCGCGTTGAGCGGCTGGGTGTTCACGCTCGCCCCCCGTTCCCGTTCCGGAAGCCCGTCAGCATCATGCGCTCCAGAGGCGTCGGCGGGGTGAAGCACCTGCCGCAGCGCTGGCACGGCCCCATGAACACCTCCAGGCGCATGTACATGTCCTCGGGCTTGTCCGTCGCGGTCTCGAACTGCTGTGAGAGCGTGATCGCGCCCTCCGGGCAGACCTCCTCGCAGCGACCGCAGTACGTGCAGCGTCGCCAGAAGAACTCGAGCAACCTGGTGTGCTGGCCGGTGTCGTTCACCACGATCACGCCGGCGGGGCAGACGTTGGCGCACCCGCCACAGCCGAAGCAGAGGTCGGGGTCGAGGGTGATCTTGCCTCGGAAGCCCTCTGCCGGGTCGTGGGGGGCGAACGGGTAGGGGAGCGTGACGCGCCCCGCCTTCAGGCAGATCCACGCCTCGCGCAGCTTCGCCAGGAGCACCGTTACCTCCTACATCCCGATCACGGCGAAAGCCAGCGCCGCGATCGAAGAGAACGCGACCCGCAGGTAGTACTGCATGGCTTGGTCGATGCGCAGCCTAGGGTTGACCACATCCACGAGGGCGACCACCACCAGCACCACGAACGCCTTCACCAGCGTGAGGACGAGGTCGAGGGCGAAGACGCCGGTCCCGGGCCAGGGGAGGAAGACCTCCACCAACAGCACCGCGAGGACGAACTGCTTCGACCACGCCGCCCACCGGAACAGCGCTAGGCGGGGGCCGCTCTGCTCGATCAGGGGACCGCCCATGATCTCCTGGTCCGCCTCTGGGATGTCGAACGGCAGCTTGCCGGCCTGCGCCTGCAGCGCGAGGAAGAAGGCGATGCCGGCGATCGCCATGCTGATGGTTGGCCCATGCTCGAGCTGCCAGGCGATGATGTCGCCCGTGGCAAGTGTCCCGGCCTTCAGGGCGCCGACCACCAGCGCGACCACCATGACGGGCTCCACCGAGAGCAGCATCATCATCTCGCGCGAGCTGCCGACGGAGGCGTAGGGGCTCCCGCTGCCGAACGCCGTCAGCATGAGCAGCACCGCGCTGATCGCGGAGACGTACAGCAGCACGACGATGTCGCCCGCGAAGGCGAACGGGGGCCGCGCGCCCATCGGCACCAGCAGTGCCAGCAGCAGGACGGATCCCAGGCTGAGGGCGGGCGCGGCCGTGTACAGCAACCCGCCTGCGGTCCTCAGATCCTCCTTGCCGAGCAGCTTGAAGAGGTCGAGGTACGGTTGCGTGATCGGCGGCCCGATGCGCGAGTGGATCGCGGCCTTGAGCTTGCGCATCAGCCCCTCGTAGAGCGGCGCCAGCAGCAGCGCGAGCGCGACACTCAGGACGGCGAGACCCACGGTCCAGAGAAGACCCGTGTTCATGGCGTCACCGCCGCGGACCTCGAGATGCGCAGCAGGTCCTGTCGCGTATAGACGGTGACGCGCCGGGTGGTCACGTCCACCGCCTCCACCCGCTCGGTGCAGGAGAAGCACGGATCCAGACTCCCGAGGGCGATCGGCACGTCGGCTATGGTGTTGTTGGCCACCATCGTGGGCATCGCCTGCAGGTTCGGGTACGTCGGGGCCCGCACCCGCCACCGGTAGGGGCGGTTGTCCCCACCAGTCTCCACCATGTGCACGGCCTCGCCGCGCGGTGCCTCCACGACCGAGACGCCGACGCGCCCTGGCGGGATCTCCTCCTTGACCTCGGTAAGGACCGGCCCTTCCGGCATGGCGGCCAGCGCCTCCCGGACCAGCCGGATCGACTCCAGCAGCTCCTCGACCCGCACCAGCACGCGGGCCCAGGTGTCCCCCTCCTGGTGGACCGCGATCCGAACCGGCACCTCGTCGTAGGCCGCGTACGGGTGGTCCACGCGGGCATCGATGGGCACGCCCGAGGCGCGGGCCGGTGGCCCGACCACGCACACGCTCCTCGCCGTCTGATTGGTCAGCACCCCGACGTCTTTGGTCCGCGCCATCAGCGTGCCGTCCCCGACGATGGCGTCGCGCACCGCCAGCGACTCCCTCTCGACCTCCTCCAGCACGTCGAGCACCTTCCTGCCGAGGTCGGGCGAGAGGTCACGCCGCAGGCCGCCGATCGTGTTCATGCCGTATGTCTTGCGGTTCCCGCTGATCTCCTCGGAGAGCCACATCACGGGCTCGCGGATGCGCCAGGTCTGCATGAGCAGGGTGTCGAACCCGACGATGTGACCGGCGATGCCGAGCCACAGCAGATGGGAGTGGATCCTCTCGAGCTCGAGCATGAGGGTCCGGATGTAACGGGCCCTGCGCGGCACTTCGATGCCGGCCGCCTTCTCCACCGCCTGGCAGTAACAGGTGGAGTGGATGAAACCGCAGATCCCGCAGATTCTCTCCGCGAGGTAAGGGATCTGGTTGTACGTGAGGACGCTGTCGCCGAGCTTCTCGATGCCGCGGTGGTTGTAGAAGCCGCGGTAGTCGCAGCCCACGATCGTCTCCCCCTCGACGAAGAGGCGCCACTGGGAGGGCTCCTCGAGCACCGGGAAAAACGGCCCCATGGTCACGACGCTCGCGCCGGTAGGCGGCTCCCGCAGGGGCGGCCGCATGTCGTCCGCGGGGGGCGGCTGAAGGTTGTAGGCGACGTCGCGCCGCAGCGGCCATACGCCGTCCGGCCAGTCGTCGGCGAGCAACAGGCGGCGTGGGTCGGGGTGGCCGTCCGGGTGCACGCCCACCGAGTCGCGGAACTCCCGCTCCGCCCAGTTCGCCCCGGGCACGACCGGGGTAATGGAGTCGATGTGCTCGTCGTCCGCGGCGACCGCGCAGTCCAGCAGCACGAACAGGTGCTCGCGGTCGAGGGAGAAGAGGTGGACGATCCCGAAGCCGCCGCCCAGCTCACGCCTGTCGATACCGGTCGTGATCATGAAACGGGCCCCGAGTTCATCGGCCAGCACCCCGGCGGCGGCCCGCACCACCCGCTTGTCCACCTGGAGGCGCAGGGTGTCGGAATGCGGCTGGGTCGCGGCGACGAGCATTGCGCCGACTCTCTCCCGTACGAGGTCCACGGTCCTGTTTGCAGCCGCTTGGGCGATCGTCACCATTTGCTCCTCAACCGAGAAACGCCAGCACGATCCCGACGACCGCGATGGCCCCCACCACTATCCACAACAGGTAGACCTGCGGAATCCCGACATGGGTCCTGCTCACCGCCCTCGCTCCGCCTTCGACCGCGCGCGCGACCGGCAGGTAGAGCCAGGCATCGAGGTCGAAGGCGCGCCGGAGCCAGGAAGGGAACGCCGGCGCCCTCAAATGGATGCTCGGGTAGATCCCCTGGAACGCCCGCTTGAACGGGAGGTAGAGGCTGGTAGCGGGGTACCGCGACAGCTCCGGCCCCGCCTCCTCGCCGCACGTCCAGACAGGGACGTTGCGGACGGGGGCGCCCGCGGCGCGCTGGATCAGGAAGTACGCGGCGAGGCCGAGCAGCGCGAGGGCCGCCGCGATCGGCAGCGGCGCCCAGAACGCCACGCGGACCAGGTCCGAGCCCGCCTGGAGCCCGGGCCCGTCGCCGAGCAGGGACTCCAGCCTCGGCAAGGATGCGGCGGACGCCAGCCCCGTAAGCGCCCGGTGCACAAACGCGAGCGGCCAGGCAGGGACGAGGCCGAACACCACGCAGGCCAGCGCCAGGAACGCTTGGGGGACGAGCATGCTCGCCGGCACCTCGCGGACTCCCCGCAGCGGTGAGGGCGGTCCCAGGAACGCGCTGCCCAGGTACTTGAGGAATGAGGCGAGCGTCACCAGCGAGATGAACATCGCGACGATGCCGAGGACCGCGAAGAGGGGGAAGGCCTTTCCACCCAGGATCGCGGTCGCGTACATCAGCCACTTGCTGGCGAACCCGTTGAGCGGCGGGACGCCGGCGATGGCGAGGGCGGCGGTCAGCGCATACATCGCGGTGGCCGGCATGAACGCCCGCAGCCCCCCGAGCGCGGAGAGACTCCGGGTGCCGGTCCTGAAGGCAACGGCCCCGGCTCCCAGGAACAGGCAGGATTTGTAAAGCGAGTGGTTGATCATGTGGAACGTGCCGGCCAGCAGCCCCAGCGCGGCAAGGGTCGGGTTCGAGGGCAGGAAGAACAGGCCCAGCCCGATACCGAGGAACATGTACCCGACCTGGCCGATGACGTGGAACGACATCAGCCGTTTGATGTCGTCCTGCTTGAGGGCGGTGAGCGTCCCAACGAACAAGCTGACCGCGCCTGCCAGCGCGATCGCCAGCCCCCAGGTCCGTGTAACCGGTGAGAGCGGCAGGAAGTAGAGGAACACGCGCAGCAGGCCGTAGACCCCGAGCTTGGTCATGGTCCCGCCGAAAGCCGCAGTCGCGCCGCTGGGCGCGGCCGGGTAAGCATCGGGGAGCCAGTCGCCCATGGGGAGGATCCCTGCCTTGGTGGCAAACCCCATGAAGAAGAGAAACAGCACGAGGTGGGCGAGGGCCGGCTGGGTCGTCACCAGCCCGCCCAGCGCGTCGCGCATCGCGGAAAAGCGGAAGGAGCCTGATCTGGTCCACAGGATGAGCGCCGCGGCGATCATCCCAAACGTCGCCGCTTGGTTGACAACGAAGTACTTGAAGCCGGCGCGCTGGTTTGCTCGAACCTCGCGCTCGAACGTCACGAGGAAGAACGACGCGAACGTCATGAGCTCCCAGAACACCAGGAAGAAGACAAAGTCGCCGGTCGCCACGACGCCGACGATCCCGGCGAACAGCAGCTGCAGCAAGGGGTAGTACTTTGCGACGCTGTCGGTGCGGTAGCGCGTCATGTACTCGACCGAGTACAGCGTGGTGAGGAACCCGATGGTCCCCGTGATCGCGAGGAAGATCGCGCTCAGGCAGTCCACGCTCACGACGAAGCCCGCACCGATGGCGGGCAACGACAGCAGCGTCACCTCCGGGTCGGGTCCTGCCGAGAATGTGCGCACCACGACGGCCCAGAGCGCGACGCCGGCCGCGCCCACGAAGCCTACGCTGGCCCACCCGCTGGCCTTCCTCCTCCCGCCAAGTACGAGGCTCACCAGCGCCCCCGCCAGCAGCAGCGCCGCGCTCAAACCGAGCAGAGAAACCGTGCTCAAGTCGTCACCTTCCGATCAGCTGCACCAGCGGCATCGCCACCGCCGGGATCACGAGGCACCCGATCATCAGGGCCACCAGCGTTACGCTCATCGGCCACGGCGGGTCGCTGTTGACGGCGGCCACGGGCGTCACCGGCCCCAGGAAGATCTTCTGGCCGACGCGGAGCATCCAACCGAACGAGATCAGGCTCTCCACCAGCACGAGCCCCACCAGCACCGGCCCGACGATGCCGCCGAGCTTCATGGCGCCCTCGAGCAACATGAACTTGCTCCAGAAGCATGCGAACGGCGGGACCCCCGTCACCGCCAGGAGTCCCACGAAGAAGGCCACCGCGGTGAGCGGCATGCTGCGCGCCAGCCCTCCGAGGGCGGAGATGCTGCGCGTGCCGGTGGCGTAGACGATCGCGCCGGCGCACAGGAAGAGCGTAGCCTTTGAGAAACCGTGGCAGGCGATGTGCAACACACCACCACGAAACCCGGTGATCGAGCCGAGGGCGCCAAGAGCGACGCCGAGCAGCACGTACCCGAGGTGGGCGATCGTGGAGTACGCGAGGAGGCGCTTGAGGTCGTCCTGGACGAAGTAGTACGACAGCGCCAGGAACATCGTCACGAGCGCCATCGCGCCCATGAGCATCCCGAGCCCGGGCGGCATCGCCCACCCCGAGCTGACGGCCCTCGCCATCAGGAAGACGCCCGCCTTGACCATCGCGGCGGCGTGCAGGTACGCGCTGATCGGTGTCGGCGCCTCCATCGCGTCGGGGAGCCAGGTGTGGAACGGGACCTGCGCAGCCTTCGCCCACGCCGCGATCATCAGGAACAGGAACACCCAGCGCCGGAGCGACTCGGGAAGCTGTGCGAGGGCGCCGAACGCGAACGAGCGCGTCTGCACGAACAGGATCAGCACCGCGAGCAGGAAGAAAAGGCCTCCGATGTGGGTGATCAGCAGCGCCTTGAACCCTGCCCGCAGGCTCTTCTCGTTCCCGTAGAACGCGATGAGGGACCACGAGCAGACCGTCGTCAGCTCCCAGAACAGGAAGAGCTGTAGGAAGTTGGGTGCCAGGGCGACACCCACCATGCTGGCCAGGAAAAGGAGGAGGCGGAAGTAGTACGGCCCCTGCTGGGAGAGCACCACGGCGTGGTCCCGGTTGCGCTCGCCCATGTAGGCGGCGGAGTAGAGCACCGTGAGGAACCCGATCAGGGTCGCCACAAGCAGCAGCACCGACCCAAGCGGGTCGAGGAGGACACCGAACACCGGGCTGTCCACCGCCCCGGTTAGCCACGGCAGCGTCCCCACGGCGTCGCGGTAGGAGGTCCCGAAACTCGTAGCCACGCTCCACACCGCGAGCACCGCCACCACCGCAGCCGCCGCAACCGCGACCACCGGGGCGCGGCGTTTGCCGAGCACGCCCGCGAGAACCGCACCGAGGGCGGGTACGATCACCATAAGAAGGAGGACCGCCGTCATGGCGGCCCCTCAGCTGCCGCCCTGAACCCGTCGCGGGCCGCAGCAGCCTCTCGCGCCCGGATGAGCCGTGAGAGCAGGGCCGCCACCAGTTCCACGCTTTCCGACACTTCCGGGCTCACCGCCGCGCCGAAAGCCAGGCGCGACGGCTGAACCGCGATCAGGAAGACGTCGGCGCCGGTTCTGCGGTGCGCGACCTCCATCACGAGCGAGAGCGGCATACGGTGGGTGGTAGGTGCGTATTTCGCCACCTGTTCCTTCTCCAGGACCGCCACGGCACCCGGCTCGCGTCCCAGGTCAACCGCATCCACCAGCGCCACCGCGTCGGGGACCGCGGCCGCGATGTCGCCCACGAAGCTTTCGGGCACCTCCTCGGCCTCGATCACGCGCACGCCCGGTGTTCCGTGCAGCCGGCGGGCGACCAGGCAGCCGGCCGCATCGTCGCCCCTGAGGGGGTTGCCGACCCCGACCACGACGACGTTGCCCGACAACCGCGCGGCCAGCTCGTCGGCGAGCGTCACTCGACCAGCTCCTTGATCTGCCGGAAGGTGAAAACCGGCCCGTCGCGGCACACGTAGCGGTGCCCGATCGCGCAGTGGTTACACTTTCCGACCCCGCACTGCATCATCCGCTCGAGGGTGGAGATGATCGCGTCGTCCGCGAAGCCGCGCATCAACAGGTCCTGGACCACGAACTTGATCATCACGGGCGGACCGCACACGTAGGACAGGGTCGTCTTCGGACGCAACTCGGTCTTGTCGAACAGGGTGGGTACCATACCCACGTTGCCGGTCCAGCCGTTGTTGGAACGATCCACGGTCACCAGCAGCTCGACGTCTCCGCGCGCGGCCCACTCCTGTAGTTCGTCCTTGTAGACCAGGTCTGCCGGGGTCTTGGCGCCGTACATGATGGTCACGCGTCCGAAGCGCTCCCGCTCGTCCAGGACGTTCCAGATCAAGCCCCGCAACGGGGGCAGACCGATCCCGCCGCCGATGAACAACAGGTCCTTCCCCTGGGCCGAAGGCAGATCGAAGCCGTTGCCGCACGGGCCGCGGAGGCCGACCTCGTCCCCGGGCCCCAGGGTGTGAAGGGCATCGGTGAGCTGCCCGGTGCGCCGCACCGTGACCTCGACGAGCTCCGGACGGGTCGGGCTCGACGCGAAGCAGAACGGGGCCTCACCGAAGCCGAACACCGAGAGCTCAAGGAACTGGCCGGGGAGGAAGCGAAAGTCACGCTGATCGACCGGGTCGCGGAAGCGAAGCCCGAACGTCTTGGTGTCAGGGGTTTCGTCCCGCACCAGAGCGATGCGCGCCAACCGGGGGAGGAAGAGGTTATCCATTCCACGCCCCCTTCCGGATCGCCTCCACCACTGCCGGCATGTCGGTGGTGCCCAGGCACACCCTCACGCATCGGCCGCAGCCCACGCAGCCTACCGTCCCGTCGCGCAGGTAGTACTGGGCCGAGACCTTGTGGAAGAAGCGCCGCTTGATGCGGTCCGCGCGCCGCTCACGCGGGTTGTGCCCGGAGGCCTCGAGGGTGAACGCCTGGTACTGGCACGAGTCCCAGGTTCGGCAGCGCACCCACGAGCCGTCCTGCTTCATGTCTTTGACCGAAAAGCAATAGCAGGTCGGGCAGACGAAGTTGCAGCCCCCGCACTCCAGGCACCAGTCGCTCATCGTGCCCCAGAGCTCCTCCGGCACCCGACCGGTGGAGACGCGGCGCATCGCGGAGGCGAAGTGGCAGGTCTCCGCTCCGAAGGCTCTCTTCGCCGCCTCCTCCAGCTCGAGCCGGCGACGCTCCTCGTCTGGGCGCGCGGGCCGGAACAGATCGCCCGCCTCGGAGAGCATGGCAAGCCCCTTGTCGGTGCCCGGCTCGGCCAGCAAGTGCTCGCCGAGATCGGTGAGCTGGACGTCGGTCCCCTCCTTCAGAAAGGGCCCAGCATCGCAACAGGTGCAGAACCCGAGCTCGCAGGGGACTGTGCAGGCGAGGCTGACCAGCGTGACGTTCTCGGCGCGCGCGAGGTAGGCGCCGTCCGGGAGGTCCGAAGCGTGCATGCGGTACAGGAACGCGAGACTCCTGGCGTCGCAGCTGCGGAGGTTGAAGATCACCCGGGGGTGGGCGTCGCGCACGGGCTCCAGCTCGATGCCGTTGCCATTGCGCCGGATCACGACGAGCGGGTCGGTCTGCGGGAGCACGAACTGCTTGGGTGGGTGCAGGGAGTTCTGGAAATCGAACACCACCTGTTCCGGCGAGGAGATCGCCGCGAACGCCACGTCGCCGCCGTGGGCCGCAACGGGCGCGATGACCTCCGCGCGCCGCATCAGCGCCGCAAGCCAGCCCGCCACGTCGCGCTTGGAGATCGTGCGTGCCTCGTTCGCCATGCTCCGCGTCTCCTACTGCACTTTCTCCGCCGTCACGGGTACCTCGCTTCGTCCGCCCAGAACCCCGGCGACCCGCTCCCGGAAGGCGTAGGGGACCAGAAGGACCCCGGGCTCAAGCTCGTTGCATAACACGATCGGCAGCGCGACCTCACCGTGGGCTGACGCCAGGCGGACGGACCACCCATGGCGCACCCCGAGGCCGTCCGCGTCGCGCCTGCTCATCTGCACGAGGCCTTGCGGGTACAGCTTGCGCCGGGAAACGTGGTCCCTGCACAGGGTGGGGGACAGACTGACCAGGGGATCGCTGCCCCAGTCGAACACCCCCTCGAGCGCCAGCACCGCGGGCAGCGCAGCAACGACGCGGTCGGCGGCGAGAGGCCGCAAGGTGGGCTCGCGGTCGTCGGAAGGGGGCGAGGTGAACGTGCCCCAGGCCTCGTCCCGTGTCCCGTCGGCGACCGCGGCGTACGCGGGAACGACCTCCCCGATCTCCCGAAGCACGTCGTTGGCGGAACGGTAGGGGAAGGGAAGCCCCAGGGCGGCCGACAGCTCCGACAGTGCCCGCCAGCCGTGCCTCGCCTCGCCCGGGGGCCGCGCGGCGGGGCGCACCCGCTGCACCCGTCCCTCCAGGCTCGTTATTGTCCCCTCGCCTTCGGCAAAGCTCGCGACCGGCAGGACCACGTGGGCGGCCCTGGCCGTGGGCGTGAGAAAGGCATCCAGGACGACCAGGCACTCGGTTTGGCCGAGCGCCTCCAGCACGTCCTGACCTGTCGGCGCCACGGCAGGGACGTCCTCGGCGTGGACGACCAGCCCGGCCACGCGGCCGGGCATTCCCGCGGCGGTGAGGCCGAGCGCGGACGCCGGAGCGCGCCCCCAGACCCGCGCCAGGCGTGCGCCCGCCGTCGCCTCGGTGAGCGGGATCGTCCCCGGGAGGAGGTGCGGCATAACCCCCATCTCGCACGCGCCGCGCAGATTCCCGCGGGCCGGCAAGGGCAGGAGCGCCGAGCCCGGCCGCCCCAGGTGGCCGGTGACCGCGGCGAGGGTGGCGATAGCGGTCCCCTCGCGCACGAGGCGCTCGGGCGGGCCGCCATCGGGGCCCACCAGAATGCCGGCACGCGTTGCCTGGGCGAGCCACCTGGCGACTTGGCGGAGCTGTTCACTCACCGGGAGTGCGGCGACGCTTCCCCTGAGCGCCTCGAAGCCCGGCAGGGGTCGTTCGGGTGAGCCAGCCGGCTCCGGTTCAGCGACCGCCGCCGCAACCAAGCCCGCGACCAGGAACCCCCGCTCCCCAGGGAGGGCAGGGAGGTGGAGCGCCGCGAGGCGTGCGAGCTGCGTGCGAGCACACCCGACGGTGACGAGCCTTGCGCCGGCCTTGACCGCCTTGATGACCGCGTGGGCGGCCTGGGGGTGGGTGTTCGCGAGGTCGCCCTCCAGCACCAGGATGAAATCGCTGGCCTCAACGTCCGCAAGGGTGCCCGCCGGAGCCCTCCCATTGGCGACGGCGACGATGCCGTCCACGAGAGGCTGGTACGTGGCCCGCAGGAAGGAGTCGACGCTCCCGGTCCGCAGTGCGCCCCGCGCAAGCCGGACCGCGAGGTAGTTCTCCTCGTTGGTGGCGCGGGCCGAGCCGAGCACGCCCACGTCCTTGCCGGCCTCGATCAACGTGGTAAGTGACGCACGCGCGAGCTCGAGGGCGTTCTCCCAACTCGTGGGCTCGAGCCTGCCGCCACGCCGGACCAACGGCCTCGTTAGCCGGTCGCCCCAGGCGGGCGCCTCATGCGCGTTCCACCCCCGGGCGCAGAGCCTTCCGCGCGAGACAGGGTGGTTCTCGCTCGGGGCCACACCCGTCGGGCGGCCATTGGAGGCCTGAACGTAGAGGGAACAGCCGCAGGCACAGAACGGACATGTGGTGAGAACGCTATCCACGGCCAGCCGCCCCCAGCGGGGCGCGGGCGGGCCACCCGCGCGCCGAGGTCACACCGCAGTACTTTCCCAACCCGTCGGGGCCGCGGGCGTCGATCGCGGCCGACGCCTCGGCAAAGGCCGTGAGGGGCACGTCGTGATCCCCTCAGGATCTAGCGATCCACCCCGGCTTGTGAAAGAACACACAATCCCAAAGAGGATTCTAGACCGCTCATTGGGAATTGGCAAGAGGGTCGGGCCCGAGAACCCGGCGGATCGGGAGTCGCCCCAGGAGCCTGGAATCGGCGCGGTGAGGGCGGGGGGACAGCGGAGCCCTGAGCCAGTGCCGTCCGTTGGCCGCCCCGGCGTCGCAACGGGTGGCGCAGCGCACCCCCCTTGCGGTTGCCGGGCGGATGGTTTAGATTTGCCAAGGGGGGTTGTGAATTTCTTCACATCTCTGGAGGAACCGTAATGCAGACCCTGCGTATGAACTCGAGCCTCCTGAACACTTTCGTCGAGGCGCTCAAACCTCTCGGGACGCTGATGGCGCCGGTCGAACGCTCTCCCGGGGTGTTTTCGCTGGAGCCCATCGAAGAGGTCTCGACCGCTCGCCCCGACGCGGTTCGCACGGTCCTCCCGTTCAAGAAGCTCCTGCTCAAGCCCTCGTTCTGCATGCTGGAGCGGCGCGACGGCCAGAACGCGCAGCAGAGCGGCGACAACGACCCCGGGCCGGTCGTCTTCTTCGGTGCCCACGCCTGCGACATCCACGCGCTGAAGATCCTCGACCTTCTCTACTTGTCGGACTTCGTGGACCCGTACTACAAGCGCAACCGCGAGCAGTTGACCGTCGTGGGGTACGGCTGCTTCCCCGACGAGAAGTGCTTCTGCAGGTCGCAGGGGACGGCGAACGTCGACGACGGTTTCGATCTCTTCCTCACCCCCCTCAAGAACCATTTCCTGGTGACCATCGCGTCGGCGCGTGGCGATGACATCGTACGCGCCAATCAGAGCCTGTTCGAACCGTCCACGCGCAGCGATGTGCAGGAGTACATGGCCCGTCTGAAGGAGCGCGAGCGCAGTTTCACACTGTCGATGGACGTGACCGACCTTCCGTACGTCCTCGAGCTCAAGAGGGACGACCCCGTCTGGGAGGAGCTGGGCAAAAAGTGCCTCTGCTGCGGGTCGTGCTCGATGGTCTGCCCGACCTGCGCCTGCTTCAACGTGCGCGACGAGATCCCCGAGGAGGGAGTGGCGCGCAGGATGCGCACCTGGGATGCCTGCCTGTACCGGGAGTACGCCCTGGTGGCTGGGGGACACAATTTCCGCGCGACCCGGGCCGACCGCGTCAAGAACCGCTACTACCACAAGCAGGAGGCGTTCGTGCGCGAGTTCGGCAAGCCGTCGTGCGTGGGGTGCGGACGCTGCATCGAGAACTGCCCGACCGGAATCAACGTCGTCGAGGTCTTCAAGACGGTGCGAGGTGAGCTATGAGCGTCACGATTCCTGAGGCCCCGCCGGTCCGCAGCGCGCGGCGCAAGCTCGCGACCGGCACAAACCCGTTCGTGCCCGCCCCGGCCCGCATCATGCGGGTGCGCGAGCTGACCACGGAGATCCGGCTCTACGATCTCCGGTTCACCGACTCGACCCTCGCCGACTCCTTCAACTTCCGACCGGGGCAGTTCGTCGAGCTTTCAGTGCTGGGAGTCGGGGAGGGGCCGTTCTCGCTGCCCTCCTCGCCGACCAGGCGTGGCGTCTTCCAGCTCGGCATCCGGCGCACCGGGTCGCTCACCAACTACCTCTTCGACCACATCACCGAGGGTGACGAGGTGGGGATCAGGGGACCGTTGGGCAACGGATTCCCGGTCGAGATGTTCGAGGGGCAGGACGTGCTCCTGGTGGCGGGCGGCCTCGGCATGGTGCCGTTGCGGGGCCTCCTGCAGTACCTGATCGACCAGCGTGACCGCTTCGGAAAGGTGATGCTGCTCTACGGCACGCGTTCGCCCGAGCAGGTGCTCTTCCGCGAAGAGCTGGAGTCGCTCTCGCGCCGCGGCGACGCCCAGATCCTGCTTTCGGTGGACGGCACCCAGGGAAAACCGTGGACCGGGAGGGTTGGTGTGGTCACGGAGCTCCTCGACCTGGTGGAGCTCGACGTCTCGCGCACCTACGCCGTGGCCTGCGGGCCGCCGGTGTTCTACAAGTTCATGCTGGAGAAGCTCGTGGAAAGGGGTTTCGGGCGCCATCGGATCTACCTCAGCCTGGAGCGCCGCATGGAGTGCGGGGTCGGAAAGTGTGGGCACTGCGCCGTTGGGTACACGTTCACGTGCCTGCACGGGCCGGTGTTCTCTTACTGGGACGCCATCAACCTGCCCGAGCTGATCTACACGTGAGGAGGAGCGACATGATTAGTGGCCCCCGGTTCGAGCCCCTCACCTCCTGTCCTTCGGAAGGAGCCGCTCATGGAAGCGAGTAAGCCCAAGGTTGGCATTTTCGGCCTCACTGGCTGTGCGGGTGACCAGCTCCAGATCCTCAACTGCGAGGACGAGCTCGTGCGCCTTGCGCAGCGCCTGGACATCGTTGACTGGGTGATGGCCCGCAGCGACAACAACCACCTGTGCCGTCTCGACCTGGCGTTCGTCGAGGGGGTCGTGGCTACCGAGCGCGATCTGCAGTCGCTGAAGGAGATCCGCGCCCGGACCAAGACGCTTGTGGCGCTGGGGACGTGCGCGGTGTGGGGCGGGTTGCCCGCCATGAAGAACGACATCCCGCGCGACGTCCTCGAGCGGGAGGTCTACGGCCCCGGCGTGTCGTTCCTCGACAGCGTCGAGGCGCTGCCGCCGACAGACTTCGTGCACTTCGACCTGCAGCTCCCCGGCTGCCCGATCGAGCGCCGCGAGTTCCTGGCTGCGGTCAACGCGCTTCTTGCGGGGACCGAGCCGGAGCTGCCCAAAGTGCCGGTGTGCTGGGAGTGCAAGGCAAAGGAGAACGTGTGTCGCGTCGTCTACGCCCAGGAAGTGTGCTGCGGGGCCATGACCCGGGCGGGGTGTGGCGCGCGTTGTCCGTCCCACGGCGTGGCGTGTGCCGGCTGCCGCGGCCCCATCGAGGAGCCGAACTACGACGCCAACATCACGATGTTCGCCGGCAGGGGCATTTCGTGGGTGGAGATCGCCCGCAAGATGAGCCACTTTTCGGCCCCCGTCTGGATGACCCAGGGGCTGGAGCAGGAGATGCGTCATGAGCCAAAGCGCTAGGAGCATCGTCATCCCCCACCTCGGTCGCGTGGAAGGGCACGGCGGGATCTTCGTCAAAATCGTCGGAAACACCGTCCACGAGGTGAACATGGACATCTTCGAGGGCAGCCGCTACTACGAGGCGTTGCTCAAGGGGAAGCACTTCCTCGATGTGCAGGGGATCATCACGAGGGTGTGCGCCATCTGCTCGGCCAACCACACGGTGGCCGCACTCACGGCCCTCGAAGGGGCCCTCGGCATCACGCAGTCGGAGCGCATCCACACTCTGCGCGGGTTGCTGCTGCTGGGCGCCACCATCGAGTCCCACGCACTACACGTGTTCGCGCTGGCGCTACCGGATTTTCTCGGCTTTGACTCGGTCATCAGCATGGCCTCCAAGTACCCGGGCGAGGTGGCCTTCGCGCTGAAGCTCAAGCAGCTCGGGAACCGGGTCCAGGAGCTCGTCGGCGGCCGGGCCATCCACCCCATCAACACGCTGGTGGGAGGGTTCGGCAAGATCCCCCGGCACCGTGATCTGAAGGCGCTTCGTGACGAGCTTGCGGCTGCCCTGGATCCGCTCATGGGCACCGTCGATCTGGTGGGCAGCCTTCCGGTCCCCCCCTGGGCGGCGCAGCCGACCGTTTACGTGGCGCTGCGGCCCTACGAGGAGGCGTACCGCTTCCGCGGGGTGGCGATCTGCACGTCACGCGGGGAGGAGTTCCCCATCGCCTCCTACCGGGACGTGATCCGCGAGTTCACCGTCGAGCACTCGCACGCCAAACACAGCGCCCTGGCCTCGGGCGAGACCTACATGGTGGGGTCGCTGGCCCGCCTCAAGCTCTGGGGGCACTACCTGGGCGGGCGGGCGCGCGAGGCGTTCGACCGGCTCTTCCCCGGCGGTGTGGTGGACAACGTGCTCCTCAACAACTGGGCGCAGCTCGTGGAGCTCGTGCACAGCGTCGAGCACGGCGTCGAGGTATGCGACGAGCTGCTCGGCATGCCCGAGGTGCCGCGGGAGATGGTGGAGTACGAGGTGCGGGCGGGGCGCGGGGTCGGGGCCATCGAGGTCCCACGCGGCACCCTCTTCCACGAGTACGAGCTCGACGGCGACGGCCGCGTGCTGTCGGCGAACGTCATCACCCCCACGGCGCAGAACCTCGCCAACGTCGAGCGCGACATGCGGGCCGCCGTGGAGAACCTGCTCGCAAGCAGCGAGCCCATGGAGGACGCGCGCCTCAAGCTCAACCTGGAGATGGTGGCGCGGGCGTACGACCCGTGCATCTCCTGCTCGGTGCACGTCACGCGCCTGGCAGGGGAGTGAGAAGAGGCAGGCAAGAGGCAAGAGGCAAGAGGGGACGCCCTCCCAGGTTGGATCGACGTGCCCAGAGCTGCAGCACCGGGCGCTGGCGGGGCGGGCGATACCCTAGAATCCCGAACGTGACAGGCGACGAAACGTCCGCGCGTGTCCTCGTTGTCGGCTTCGGCAATCCCCTGATGGCGGATGACGGGGCAGGGCCCGAGGTGGTGCGGCGCCTCAGCGCCGGACACCTTCCGGCCGGGGTGCGGGTGGAGGACGGCGGCGCCGACTCGTTGCGGCTTCCCGGGCTTTGGCAGGGCGAGGCCGACGTGTGGCTGGTCGATGCCGTCACGGCCGGTGGAGGGCCGGGCTCCATCGTCCGCCTCGGCCACGACGAGGTGCTGGCGGTGCCCCAACGACACGCCACCGCTCACGCCCTCAGCCTGCCCGAGGGGTTGCGCTGGATCGCGTTGAGCTACCCTGAGATGGCTGCAGTGCGCTACCGCCTCTGGGGGATCGTGGCTCGGCGCCTCTCCCTGGTGTCCGGCCTGTCGGACGAGGTCGGGGCGGCGGTGGAGCGGGTCGTGCTGGAGATCCTCGGCGAGCTCGCGGGCTAACCCGGCGTCACGATCAGCCCAAACCATTGGTCCGACACGACAAGCAGCGGAATAGGACTCCGTCTCATTCCTGTTAGACTCCGCAAGGTTCTCAGGACACAGGCTTGCGCGGCCATGACCGTGGCTGCCGGCAGGGGGACCCGGGGGAGGCAGCTGATGTCTCGTCAGGAAGCACGGGGGGGTATGGTTTTGGGCGCCGTCGGCGCGCTGGCGGTCCTTCTTGCGGCCGCTCCGGGTCAGGCCCAGATCGTGGGCCAAAACGTGAACATGGTGTCGGGGACCCAGTGGCCGGGGGGCGACCCGTTCCTGCAGCGCCAGAACGAGCCGTCGCTGGCGGTCTCGTCCAGGAACCCGCTGCACCTGCTCGCGGGGGCCAACGACTACCGGACCGTGGACGTGCCGGGACTACCGGATGGCAAGCTCTCCGGTGACGCCTGGCTCGGAGTGTTCAAGTCGTTCGACGGGGGCCAGACGTGGCAGAGCACGCTGCTCCCGGGATACCCCCAGGATCAGTCGGCACAGGGGCTGGCCTCGCCGTTGAAGGGATTTTCGGCGGGTGGGGATCCCGTGATGCGCCCCGGGACCAATGGGCTCTTCTACTTCAGCGGAATCGCCTTCAACCGCGACACCGATCTGGGAGCGGTATTCGTGACGTCGCTAATCGACCTCAACAACAAGGAGAACGGCGACGCCACGCAGGGCCTGGACACCATCAAGTACGTTGGAACGAAAGTCGTAGACACCGGAACCTCGGGCCAGTTCCTCGACAAGCCGTGGGTCGCCGCCGACGTGCCCCGCGCCGGGGCGGGGCAGTGCACGATCAACGTGTCCCCGACGCAGTCGTTCCCCGCCGGTACCGTGTACTTCACCTGGGCGAAGTTCACGGGGAGCACCAGCACGAAGATCATGTTCACGCGCTCGTTGGACTGCGGGGCCACCTGGAGTAACCCGATCAAGCTCTCCGAGAGCAGCTCGATCAACCAGGGAACAGCGATCGCCATCGACCCGCTCTCGGGTGCCGTCCACGTCACGTGGCGGCGCTTTGCGACCAGTAGCCAGAGCGACGCTATCGTTCTTGCGAAGTCCACCGATTTCGGGAAGACGTTCACGAAGGCCACCGATGTGGCGACGATCATCCCGTTCGATCAGGGAACAACGGCCACCTCGTTTCGCACCGAATCGCTCCCCACGATTGCGGCGTCCGTGGACTCGGGCAACACCAGCCGGGTGCATCTGGCGTGGGCGGCCCGGCCATCCGCAGGGGCGGATGCGCGGATCTACCTGACCACCTCACTCAACGGAACGAGCTGGTCCAACCCTGTGTCGGTGGACACCGGACCCGTGGTGGACGACTACGGTGCGACCTTCACCCGCGGGCACCAGTTCATGCCGCAGCTCGCGTTCGCCGCCGGTCAGCTCATGCTCCTGTACTACGACACGCGTCTCGACCACACGCTTGGGCTCTTCTACCCCAACTCCCCGTTCCAGCCTGACTCCTTTGGGCGCTTCTACAAGGAGCAGCGGCTGCCCCGCGGGGAGCTGCTTACGAGCCCGTCACAGGTCTACACACCGTACGTGGACGACTTCGGTCTCGCCCAGCAGCGACACACGCTTGACGTGCGCGTGGCGCAGGCCGCTGCTTCGTCCTCGCCGGCCTTCACAACGGCGAGGGTCTCCCAGTACAAGTTCGGGACGCGCGGGGACGAGACCGGGACCATCCAGTATCTGCAGCAGCTCCAGGTCAACCCACCCAACCTGCCGCTGTTCAAGCAGGGGACCGTCGCGTTCATCGGCGACTACATCGATATCGCCGGCCAGACGTTCTTGCCTCCGGCCGCCGGTGGGTCCTGGACGTACAACGTCGCGCCGAGCAGGGCCCCTGTCTTCTACGCGACGTGGACGAGTAACCAGGACGTACGGCCCCCGCGCGACGGCAACTGGCAGAACTACACGCCGGTCGGGGGCGGGGGAACCAGCATCTTCGATCCGACCCAGACCACATCCCCATGTGTCACCGGCCAGGAGGGGATGCGAAACCAGAACATCTACAGCGCCAGGATCACGCAGGGGTTACAGGTGACCTCCCCACAGACCTCGAAGCCGCTCAGCACAACCCTGACGCGAGCGTTCGTCGTCCTGGTGCGCAACGCAACGAAGTTCGACAAAGACTTCGTGATGACGATCGCGAGCCAACCCATCGGCGGCAAGGCGGCGTTCCTCTTGCACCCGCAGCCGACCGATCCTGACCCCCTGACGGCCCTCGACGTGACCATCCCCGCCCACTCGGGGATCGCGCGTTCGGTGTTCGCGACCTCCAGCAACCCCGCGGCGAGCATCACGGTCAACGTTGAGGAATCCGACTCACTCGGGAACCCCGTTCCCGGCGGACTCTCCAACTTCGTGACTCTCAATCCGGACGGGACGGTGCCGTCTCTCGCCAACCCGGACGGCGTCACCGGGCCGGGCACCGATATCAACACGATCGAGATCTACAACCCCGACGTGTCAAACCCCGATGTCTCAAACTCCAACGTGTCCAACCCGGACGTCTCGAACCCGGATGTCTCCAACCCCGACGTGTCCAACCCGGACGTCTCCAACCCGGACGTGTCCAACCCGGACATTTCCAACCCTGATGTGTCCAACCCCGACGTCTCGAACTCCAACGTCGCCAACCCGGATGTTTCCAACCCGGACATTTCGAACCAGAACATCACGGATCTCTCCATCACGGACGCGACGTACAAGGTGACGAACGTCGGAAACACCTCTGCGTCCTACCATGTGAAGCTGGTCGGCAACGCGCCGGCCAACGCCCACCTGCAGCTGATCATTTCCAAGGCGTACCAGAACCCGATCAGCATCAACTGCCAACTCCTGCAGGAACAGCGTAACGAAGTGCTGGTGAACATCAACGACCCCGTGTTCGAGGACACCTCGAACCTGACGGACCCCAACGTCACCGACCCCAGGACATCCAACGCCACGTTCTACCTGCGCCCGGGCGAGACGGTCCTGATGACGCTGCGCGGCATCGTGGACCCGGCGACGATGAGACAGATCACCCAACAGGTTGCACCGGTCACTATCCCCCATGCGGGACAGACGTACGCAGCGCCGCTCTTCATCAGCATCAGTGCCCTTCCCGACGCGACGTACGGCGGAGCCTATAGCCAGGCGCTACAGGTGATCGGGGGCACCGCACCCTACGCGTGGGGTGTGGCGTCCGGGTCGCTGCCCGGTGGTCTGAGCCTCTCCCCGAGCGGTCAGATCACGGGTGCGCCCTCGACGGTGGGCACCTCGAGTTTCACGGTCCAGGTTACGGACGCCGACGGCTCGGCGGCCGCCAGGGACCTCACGCTCACCGTGAACCAGGGCGGCACGACCACGTCGGTGAGCTCGTCGGCGAACCCGTCAGTTTTTGGACAGGTGGTTGTCTTCACGGCAACCGTGAGCGCGGTGGGCCCCGCTTCGGGCACACCCACCGGCACCGTGACCTTCAAGGTCGGCTCGACAACGCTCGGCACGGCGACACTTGCCGGCGGCAGCGCCCCCTTCACCACGTCGGCGCTGTCGGTCGGCACCCACTCGATCACCGCGACGTACGGCGGCGATTCCAACTTCGTGACCGGGACCTCGTCCGCCTTGAGCCAGGTTGTCAGCAAAGCCAGCACGAGCACGTTGCTGACCTCCTCGGGGAACCCATCCATTGCAGGGCAGTCTGTCACGTTCACCGCAACGGTGAGCGCGGTGTCACCGGGATCGGGCACGCCGACCGGCACGGTGACGTTCAAGGATGGGTCCACGACGCTGGGCACCGCGACGCTCGCCAGTGGCAAGGCAGCCTTCACCACTTCGGCGCTCTCAGCCGGGAGTCACTCGATCACCGCGAGCTACGCCGGGGACAGCAACTTCTTCCCGAGTGTTTCGAGCACCCTGACGCAAAACGTTTCCTCCGGGTACACCTTCATCGGCTTCCAGACGCCGCTGACTACCGCAGGTACCTACTCGAGCCCGACCTACTCAGGTTCGTTCACTCTGACACGAGGGGTCCCGATCAAGTGGCAGCTCAAGGACGCCAACGGCCACTACATCAACGATCTCAGCACAACCCAGTCATTGCAGGCGGTGCTCAACGTCGGCTGCCCTGGGACGCCGGGGGCGCAAACGATTCTGCTCTACTCTCCGACCGCCGGCGCCAAGGGCGGCAGCACGTTCCGCTCGGGCAGCAACCAGTTCATCTTCAACTGGGACACCTCGTCAGGCACCGCGCCGGGTTGCTACACGCTGGTCCTGCAACTCGCGGACGGGAGCGCTCCGAAGGCGACAATCGTGAAACTGAAGTAAGGGGACCGGCGGGTGCACCCCGGACGCTGCGGGGCGCGGCCCTCGCGTCTAGCGGGCGGTAAGGCGGCGGCGGGCATCCGCAACCAGCGGATCCCCGTCGCCTTTCTCCTTGATCGCGAGGAACGCCTTGTAGGACACGGTCGCGTCGGGGCTGTTGAGACCCTCGTGCGCGCGGCCGAGGTAGTACAGAACGGGAGGAAAGAGGCGGTAGCTCGGGACGTCGTCGAGGAACACCGCCGTTGCCTCGCCGCGGCGCTCGCGGCACATCTCGAGCTGGGCGTGCGCCTCGGTGAAGGCCCCGGCTTCCACGTAGGCGCGGCCGAGGTCGAGGCACCCGAGCCAGGTGTTTGCGGTCCGCTGTGCGCCCTCCAGCGTGGTGATCGCCTCGCGTGTTCTCCCACGCTTGAGCTGAACTTCACCGCGCAGAAGCGCCGCATAGGCCTGAGGGTCCGGGCCGAGGCGGGTCGCAAGCTCGTCGGCGAGGGCGAGAGCCTTTGACTCCAGCTCGGCGCCGAGGTAGATACGGGCCGCCGGGATCAAGATGACATCGCCCCGGGACAGCGCGACGGCGCGGTCCGCCGTCGCTACCGCCTGGGACCGCTGGCCTTGCAGGAGCTGGGCCTCGGCGAGGACCGCCAGCTTGCTGGCCGCCGACTCCGTGTCTTTGCCGGTAAGGTCCCTCTCGACCCCCTGCTGGAGCACCGGGATGGCGTCCCCGGCCCGGCCCTCGTACAGCGCGAGGTCGGCCAGCCCGGTCGCCGCGATCGAGGCCCCCCTCGCGTCGAGGGCCGCCAGCCTCTGGTAGGTTTGGACCGCCTGGTCCGTCTGACCCTGTCCGAGCTGCGAGAGCGCCGTGCAGAGGTGTGCCTTGGCAAACGTGGGGTTGAGATCCAGAACGGTGCGGCTCTCCTTGAGTGCGGCCTCGAAGTCGCCCGCATACATCGCGTACAGCCCGAGGTTGTTTCGCTGAATGACGTTCTTCGGCGAGATCTCGACGGCACGGCGCCCTTCGGAGAGCGCACGCTGCATGTCTCGCGAGTAGAAGTGGGCCAGTGCGAGATTGGCGTAGCCCGCGCTGTCGGCGGGGAACTTCTTGACGAGCCGGTCGAACTGCTCGATGGCCTTGTGCGGCTCGCGAACCACCAGGAAGTAACCGCCCTCGGTTCTGTACTGTTCGCGTTCGCTCATGCGATCGATCCTGGCCATGGCGAGCTTGTAGTAGGTTTCTGATTCCTGGCGCCGGCCGAGGTTCACGTACGCGGCCGCGAGCCCCGCGTAGGCGCGGCCCAGCCTCGGGTCGAGGTTGATGGCGCGCGAGTAGTGGCTGATCGCCTCGCCCCAGTTTCCGGCCCATTGAAGCTCCTGGGCGACGGCGTACTCGTGGGCCGCTTCCAGACTGCCGGCGGTGAACGTCTCTGCCGCGGCGAGCTGCGCCGATTCCGGTGTCGTGTCGCCCAGCGCCTTCCGGACGCGCGCCGCGAGCTTGGCAGCCGCACGAAGCGCGTCCTCCTTCGCAGAGGCGTCGACCCTGGCCGTGACGATCGGCTTCCCCGTCACGGTGTCAACGGCTCTCACGGAGAGGTCGTACCCCGTGCCGTCGTGCTCGATTGACCCCCCAACGACGACGCTGATGCCCTGGCGAACGGCCACCAGGCGTGCCAGCGCCTCCGGAAGGCCGGTCGCGTCCGGCTGGAGTTGAGCAGCCAGCTTGCGCGCCTGCGAGCGGCTGAACGAGTTGATGAACGAGGCACCCTCGAGAGCGGTCGTGAACGCCGGCTCCAGCGTGCTCGCGAAGAGGGGGTCGCCGGTGCGGTTTTCGAAGTCGGCAATCAACACCGACTGGACTCTCTGCTCGGCGCCTTTCGCCGGCGGTCCGCTCCTGTACATTCGCCACCCAACGGCCCCCAGCGCGATGAGAGCGGCCGCGACCCCCAGCCCTACGAGGAGGCGTCCGCGTTTCCGCACCTCATAGCGCAGCGAGGTGCTGAAGCTGGCGGAGTCCAGGTCCGCCAGCACTTCGGCGACGGACTGGTAGCGGGCGACCAGGTCGGTCGCCATGCAGCGCTCGAGGATCTTGCGCAGGTAGGGCGGAAAGTCGGGGTTAAGCTCCGACACCGGATGGGGAGCGCGCTGCAGCCGCTGCACCATGATCTGGTACGCCGTTCCGGTGGAAAACGGCACCTTCCCGGTCGCCATCTCGTAGAGGATGATGCCCAGCGAGTAGATGTCGGACCGGTGGTCCGCCGGCTCGCCGCGGACCTGCTCGGGGGACATGTAGAACGGCGTGCCGAGGAGCGCACCGGTCTCGGTCATGCCGCTCGCGCCGAGGGACTTCGCAAGGCCGAAATCGGTCAGGAGAACGTTCCCTGCCTTGTCCAGCATGATGTTCTGAGGCTTCAGATCCCGGTGCACGACGTCTTGCTCGTGAGCGGCCGCCAGCCCCTGGCAGGTCTGCTGGAAGATGTTGACGATCTGCGGGACGGGAAGCCTCCCTTCCCGCTTGATCAACGCGGTGAGATCCTCCCCGTCCACGTACTGCATCGTGACGAACCTGATCCCCGCACCCTCCCCGAGGTCGTAGACACGGAGGACGTTCTTGTGGGTGACCACGCTCGAGAGCTGGATCTCGCGCTTGAAGCGCTCGAGGGTGTCAGGATCCTCCGCGATGTCGGGGCGGATGACCTTGAGGGCGACGTCGCGGTCGAGCGCCCGGTCGTGGACCAGGTAGACGGCGCCCATCCCCCCGCGGCCGAGCAGCCTCTTCACTTCGTAGCGTTGGCCGATCTCTTGCCCTTCCTGGAGGGCCTGTGGTCCCGGACCGGCAAACTGTGACTGGCTGGCACCGGTGCGAGGGCTGTCCGCGGGCCTTGGGAGCAGCGTCGGGGCGGGGGCGGGGGAGAGCGTAGCGTCGGAACCGGAGAGCGTGGCGCCTACGCTGCTCAGGACGCCCGAGCAGGAAAAACACGCCACGGCGCCGTCGGGGTTCGGGGTCTGGCAGTGGGGGCAGATCATGGGGCTGTGGGCGGGCCGCACACCTTCTCCGGGGCCTGCTTACAGCCGCCCGGATACCCTCGGCCCAGGGGGGAGTCCTGTTGAACGTTGTGTTGGCTGCACGCCACTGTCGCCACTGTCCAAACCTCGCCGCTCTCGTCGCAAAATCGGACAACGCGCGGGCATCGGGCGAAATTCCGGCCTTGCCGGACGGCGGCCGCGGGGCGTTCCGCGAGGGGGGTGAGCGCCACGCGGCGGATCGGTTTGGACCTTTTGGATGGTCCGGCTACTTAACGTCGAAGAACTTCTCCTTCGGGGCGCCGCAGGTCGGGCACTTATCCGGGGGTTCCTCGCCGATCAGCGTGTGGCCGCATACCGCGCAGACCCAGACGCGCCCGGGCTCGAGGTCCTTTCCGGCCTTCTGAGCTTTGAGCGCCTGGGTGTAGAGCCCGTGGTGAATCTGCTCCACCGCCATCGCGTTCTTGAATGACATCACGGCCGCCTTGTTGCCTTCTGCCTCGGCCTCCTTCACGAAGGCGGGGTACATCTCCTTGAACTCGTACCCCTCGCCGTCGATGGACGCCTGCAGGTTCTCCGCTGTGCCCTTGATACCGCCCATCACGCGAAGGTGGGCATGGGCGTGCACGGTCTCGGCTTCGGCGGCCGCGCGGAACAGCTTGGCGATCTGCCTGAAACCGTCGGCCTCGGCCTTCTTCGCGAACGCGAGGTACTTGCGGTTCGCCTGACTCTCACCCGCAAACGCCGCCTTGAGGTTTTCAATTGTGGCCATGTGGGATCTCCCCCCTTCCGGCCGATGATTCTACACAACTCGTGAAAGCTGTCACGAGATGCTTGGGGTGGTTGTGAAAAACGTCACGAAACCTCCAGAGTTTTCCACAGGAAGCCCTGCCGTTGAAAGAACACCCCGGCCCGCTCGGGAGGGCGTCCTGCTCAATCTTGAGATTCAAGAAGAACTATTCACATAACGCACATTTCTCCCATTTGACAGTTCTGGTATACGCGGATAACTTCGCCACAACAGTCTTCCCGTGGGGGGACACCAGACAAACGGAGGGTCACGATGAAAAGTTTGGAACGTAACGACGAACGTTCAAAGCTTTTTGAGGATCGCGGCCTGGACCGCAGGGACTTCATCCGCATCTGCACGCTGGCCGCGGCGGCCGTCGGCTTGCCGGCCTCGGTCGGCGTGAAGTGGGCGGACGCTGCGGCGAAGGGGCTGAAGCCCTCGGTCATCTGGCTGCACTTCCAGGAGTGCACCGGATGCACCGAGTCGCTGCTGCGAACCTCGCACCCGGGGCTCGCCGAGCTGGTCCTCGACCTCATCTCGCTCGACTACTGCGAGACGTTGTTCGCGGCAGCCGGGTACCAGGCCGAGGCTGCGCTCAAGAGCGCGATGGAGGCAAACGCCGGCAAGTATGTGTGCATCGTCGAGGGCGCTATCCCGACCAAGGACAACGGCATCTACTGCAAGATCGGCGGGCGCACCGCACTCGAGATGCTGAACGAGGTCGCCGACAAGGCAGGGGCCATCATCGCGATCGGCTCGTGCGCGTCGTGGGGTGGCATCCCGTCGGCCGACCCCAACCCGACCGGCGCCAAGGGCGCACCGCAGGTTCTCCCCGGCAAGACCGTGGTCACGATCCCCGGGTGCCCGGCCAACCCGTACAACCTGCTTGGAACGGTGCTGCAGTATGCGACGTTTGGCACGCTGCCCGCCCTCGACGACCAGGCCCGCCCGCGCTTCGCGTACGGGCGTGTCATTCACGACGACTGCCCGCGGCGGCCGCACTTTGACGCGGGTCGCTTCGTGCAGCAGTTCGGCGATGAGGGTCACCGCAACGGCTGGTGCCTGTACAAGATGGGGTGCAAGGGGCCGGCGACGCACGCGAACTGCTCGCTCAAGCACTACTGCGAGGTCGACGGCGCCTGGCCGATCGGCACCGGGCACCCCTGTGTGGGGTGCACGGAGCAATCCATCCTGTGGAGCATGCCGATGCATGCCACGGTCGAGATTCAGCGGCCGATGCCGCCCGATACCTACCCGCCGATCAAGGCAGAGCAGGGGCACATAAGCGCCGTAGCGGCCGGCCTCGCGGGTGTGGTCGGCGGGGCGCTTGCCGGCGCCGGGTGGATGGCGGCCAAGAAGATAGGCGAAGGCAGCGAGGAAAAGGGCACCGGCCCGGACAAGGGGGCTTGACATGGCGCTCGACCGACGCGTGCTGCTCAAGTCGCTGACGTTGGGGGGCGTCGCGGCCACCGCAGGCGCCGTCCCGGCAGTGGCGCGGGTGCGGAAGGTGGCACCGCCTGGCGCGATGGGGATGCTCTACGACGCGACCAAGTGCATCGGGTGCAAGACCTGTGTCGTCGCATGCAAGCAGGCCAACGACATGCCTACGGAGCCGGGCCCCTGGAAGGAGTCGAACCTCTACGACGCGCCGCTCGATCTCGACGGCAAGACGAAGAACATCATCAAGCTCTACCGCGAGGGCGAGAAAACCTCGTACGTGAAGCAGCAGTGCATGCATTGCGTCGACCCGGCGTGCGCGGCCGCCTGCATGCTCCGCTCGCTGCACAAGGACGAGGTGACCGGCGTCGTTTCCTACAATCCCGCGTACTGCGTCGGCTGCCGCTACTGCCAGATGTCGTGCCCGTTCAACGTGCCCAAGTTCGAGTTCAGCAAGGCAGTCCCGAAGATCGTGAAGTGCGAGCTTTGCCGTCATCGCGTGAAGGATGCGGCGGTCAAGGGAGCGGACGGGTTCACGCGCTATCCGAAGGGCCAGGGACCGGCATGCTGCGAGGTCTGCCCCCGCGATGCCGTGATCTACGGCACGCGCGATGAGCTGCTCGCCGAGGGAAAACGCAGAATCGCCGCTTTCCCCGGCAGGTACTTCGAGGATCGGATCTACGGCGAGTTCGACGCGGGCGGCACCCAGGTGTTGTACCTCGCGCACGTGCCGTTCGAGAAGCTGGGTCTGCCGAAGATCGGCAACGAGCCAGTACCACAAACTGCATACGCGGTGCAGGAGGGGATCTACTACAACCTTCCCTTCCTTGTCCCAGTTGGCCTGTACGCCGTCCTCGCGGCCGTCGCCTACCGAAACCGCCGGACCGAAGCGGTCGGCGCCGATGAGAAGGAGGCGAAGTCATGAGCGCGCACACCGACGTTCACACGCCGGTGGGCGGACGGCTGATGACCCGCCCCTTCATGGTGCTCCTGGCGATTGCCGGTATCGGTGCTCTCGTCGCGATCTACCGCTTCGCCTTCGGAATCGGCAGCGTGAGCAACCTTTCCAACGGCTACCCGTGGGGTGTCTGGATCACCATCGACGTGGTCATTGGGACGGCGATCGGCTGCGGAGGGTACGCGGTGGGCCTCCTCGTCTACATCCTGAACCGCGGCAAGTACCACCCGCTGGTTCGGCCGGCAATCCTCACCAGCCTGCTCGGCTACGGTCTTGCCGTGATCGCGGTCGTCATCGACCTCGGCAGGTTCTGGAGCCTCTGGAAGGTCCCGATCTTCGTATGGCGGTGGTCCCACTCGCCGCAGCTCGAGGTGGCGCTCTGCGTGGCGGCGTACGCCCTCGTGCTGATGATCGAGCTCTCCCCCGCACTGTTCGAGAAGCTGCGCGCGAGCGCGTCGAGCGGCCTGCGGAAGCTCGCCCAGAGCGGGCTCACCTTCATCGAGAAGAGCTTTATCTGGGTCCTCGCGCTCGGTCTCCTGCTCCCGACGATGCACCAGTCCTCGCTCGGAACGATGATGCTGCTGCCGGGCCCGAGGATGCACCCGCTCTGGTTCACCTCGTGGTTGCCGCTGCTGTTCCTGGTCAACTGCATCATCATGGGGTTCGCGGTCGTGACGCTCGAGGCGACGTTCTCCGCAGTGGCTTTTCGGCGCCCGCGGGAGACCACCATGCTTTCATCGCTCTCGCACGTGGCTGCGTGGGTCGCTCTCGGCTGGTCCGTGTTCCGGGTTGCAGAGGTCGCTATCGCAGGCAAGCTCGGCTACCTCGCGAGCGGGTACGGGATCGCGTTCATCGGTGAGGTCGGCCTGCTGGTCGTGGGCGCGGCGATCCTGCTGTCCGAGAGCCGGAGGAATCAGGCTGTCTGGCAGGTGCGCGCAGCGATCATTCTGCTTGTGGGCGCCGCTTTGCACCGCGTTAATACCTACCTCGTCGCCTTCAACCCGGGTTCGAACTACTCCTACTTCCCGGCCGTCCCCGAGCTGCTCATCACCTTCGGCATCTTCGCGGCCGAGGTTGCGATCTACGTTGCAGTCGTCAAGACGTTTCCGATCCTTCAGGGCCGCGTGCCCGCGAAGGCGTCGTCATAAGGGGGAGAGACCATGGGCAAGCGAATCACTATCGATCCGATCACCCGCATCGAGGGCCACCTGCGTATCGATGTCGAGGTGGATGGCGGTTCCGTAAAGAATTCCTGGTCTTCAGGGCAGATGTTCCGCGGCATCGAGGAGATCCTCAAGGGACGGGATCCGCGCGACGCGTGGCTTTTCACCCAGCGGTTCTGCGGCGTGTGCACGACGGTTCACGCGATCGCCTCGGTGCGAGCGGTGGAGAATGCTCTGGGCCTCGAGATCCCGATCAACGCCCAGTACATCCGCAACGTCATCGTCGCCGCCCACTGCCTGCACGACCACATCGTGCACTTCTACCACCTGTCGGCGCTCGATTGGGTGGACGTGGTGTCGGCGCTCGACGCAGATCCGGCGAAGACCGCGGCACTCGCCGAAAGCCTCTCGCCGTGGCCGCGCAACGGACAGAAGGACATGGAGGCGGTCAAAGCGCGGCTGAAGGGTTTCGTCGCTGGTGGCCAGCTCGGGATCTTCACGAACGGCTACTGGGGCCACCCGGCGATGAAGCTGCCGCCGGAGGTAAACCTGCTGGCGGTTGCGCACTACCTGCAGGCGCTCGAGTACCAGCAGAAGGCCAACAAGGTGGTGGCGATCCTGGGCAGCAAGACCCCCAACATCCAGAACCTCGCGGTGGGCGGGGTGGCCAACCCAATCAACCTCGACAACCAGTCCGCGATCAACATGGAGAAGCTGTTCATGATGAAGGGCCTCCTCGAGGAGGTCCGGGACTTCGTGCAGCAGGTCTACGTGCCCGACGTTGCGGCCATCGGAGCGATGTACGCGCCGTGGCTCGGGTATGGCGCCGGGGTGACCAACTACCTGGCAGTTCCCGACCTGCCGCTCGACACCAAGGGAACCAAGTTCGACCTTCCGGGTGGCACGATCTTCGACGGGGACCTGGCCGGGGTGAAGACGATCAACAGCTTTCAGGACCCATACTTCCGGGACAACGTGAGCGAGTCGATCGCGCACGCGTGGTACCAGGGCGACTGGGACAGGCACCCGTTCGACGAGGACACGGTCCCGAACTACACGGACTTCGACCCGGAGAAGAAGTACTCCTGGGTCAAGGCCCCCCGATTCCAGGGGCACCCGATGCAGGTGGGCCCGCTCGCCCAGGTGCTGGTCGGTTATGCGTCCGGCCACGAGCTGATCAAGAAGTACGCCGACCAGGTTCTCGCGACTGCAGGCGCGATTGCCAAAACCAAGCTCGGTCCCGCCGTACTGCACTCCACCCTCGGCCGGCATGCGGCACGGGCCATCCGGACGGCCGTCATGGGTGACCTGGCGCTCAAGCACCTAGGCCTGTTGATCGAGAACATCGGCAAGGGCGACGTCGCGACGTTCGTGCCGCCGACCTTTCCGGCCGGGGAGCAGCGCGGTTTCGGCTTCCACGAGGCGCCGCGCGGCACACTCTCGCACTGGGTCGTCATCCGCGACGGCAAGATCGCCAACTATCAGGCGGTCGTACCTTCAACCTGGAACGCCGGCCCGCGTGACGAGAAGGGGCAGAAGGGCCCCTACGAGGCCGCACTGGTGGGGAACCCCATCGCCGACGCGGAGAAGCCGCTCGAGGTCCTGCGCACGGTGCACTCCTTCGACCCCTGCCTGGCTTGCGCAATTCACACGGTGGACGTGGAGGGCAACGAGATCTCGCGGGTGAGAACGCTGTGATTCGGGTTGGCGAGGAGGCGAGAGCGGAAAAGCCTCCGGAAGCCAACGTAGCGGTACTGGGCCTGGGCAACGTCCTCATTGGGGACGATGCCCTGGGCCCGACCGTTATCAAGGTTCTCGAGGCGGAGTACGAGTTTCCGAGAGGGGTCTCGGTGCAGGACCTCGGGACCCCCGGCCTCGACCTCACCCCCTACCTGGCGGGCGTCGCGGCGGTGATCGTCGTGGACACTGTGCGGGCGAACGGCGCTCCAGGTGAGGTGCGGCTGTACCGGCGAGACGAGATTTTGAAGCACCCGCCGCAGCCGCGGCTCTCACCTCACGACCCCGGTCTGAAGGAGGCGCTTCTTACCGTGGAGTTCTCGGGCAGTGGTCCGAGCGAGATGCTGCTTGTCGGCGTCATACCAGGGGAGGTGAGGACGGGGGTCGGGCTGAGCGCGGCGGTTCGGGCGGCCGTCCGTCCGGCCGTCGGCGAGGTGGTCAGAGAGCTGGCGCGACTCGGGGTCGAGCCGATTGCCCGTGCAGTCCCAGGCCCCCCCGATCTCTGGTGGGAACGTCCGTGACGGGAGACTCGGCGATGGCGGGCCGGACGGGAGGGTGATGGCAATGGTCAACCGTGAGCTTCTCGTCCGCAGACTGGAACCGTGGCTCGTGGTGCTGATCGCGCTCCACACGTATGGCATCGGCGTGGCGTTGCTCGCGCTCCCCGAGTGGTCGCTTCGGGTCGGGGGGTGGGAGACCATCCCTCCGCTCTTCTTCCCGCGCCAGGCGGGCGTTTTTCACCTGGTCCTGGGCACCGGGTACCTCGCGGAGTACCTGCGGCTGCGCTCCGTCTGGCTCTTGCTGATGGCCAAGGCGTGTGGGGCCGTCTTCCTGCTTGCCGCGACGCTGCTGGCCACGGTCCCCTGGTTCGTGACGTTCGCCGGCGTCGTTGACGGGCTGATGGGCCTGACGGTGCTGGTGGCCCACCTCGAGGTCAACCGCGCGGCAGCGGGTGCCACCTCCACGGCCACCTTGTAGGTTTGCGCGGGTATCTCTGATCCCGCGGCAACGGTGCTGACACGAGCGCACGATCAGTTGGGCTCGTCTATCCGTGGTGCTATTCTTGCCCGAGGTCGAAGGGGAATCCGTGATGGCTAACGGTTCTCTCAGGGTCCCGAGGGTGCGTGAGGCATGCCCCGTCCGGCGCTGATTATCACCGGCGCCTCCGGTTTTGTGGGACGCCACCTTCTCGAAGAGCTGAAGGACGATTACCGCATCTTTGCCATTGCCCGCCGGTCTCAGCGCGACTGCGGCGCCCCAGTGCACTCAAACATCGCCTGGATGCAGGTGGACATTGGCGACGTCGAGGGCCTCTCACGGACGTTTCGCGAGATCGCGTCGGCGGGCGGGGCCAAGTTCCTCTTTCACCTGGCGGGCTACTACGACTACGCGTTGGAGAACCGGCCGGAGTACAGGCGGACCAATATCGATGGCACGCGTAACGTCCTCGAGCTATCGAAGCAGCTCGATCTCTCCCGGTTCGTTTTTGCAAGCTCGGTGGCGGCATGTGCTTTCCCGCGGCGAGAGGGGCCGATCACGGAGGCGACCCCACCCGACGGCGGCCACATCTATGCTTGGAGCAAGCGCGAGGGTGAGCGCATGGTGCGGGAGGAGTTTCCCTCCGTGCAGAGCTGCATCGTGCGCTTCGGCGCGGTTTACAGCGACTGGTGCGAGTATCCCCCCCTCTACATCTTCCTCAGCACGTGGCTGGGAAGGTCCTGGAAAGGGCGGATCCTCGCCGGGAGGGGCGAAAGCGCCATTCCCTACATCCACATCAGGGACGTGGTGACGTTCTTTAGGCACTTTCTCGCCGGGCATGAGAGCATCCGGCCAGGAGAGATCCTCGTTGCTTGCACGCCGGGGTGCACCTCCCACCGCAGGCTCTTTGAGTTGGCCACGCGCTCGTTTCTGGGTGCCGCGAAGCAGCCCGTGCTCGTCCCCGCGCCCCTCTGTGGAGCCGGGATGGTGACGATGAGCGCCCTGGGGCGGGTCACCGGCCACATGCCGTTCGAACGCCTCTGGATGTACCGGTACATCGACCGGAAGATGGAGGTGGACGGCTCGCACACCCGCGCCAGGCTCGGCTGGTCGCCGAGCGCGAGGTACCAGATTGAGAGGAGACTCCCCTTCGTGATCGAGCGCATGAAGAGCGAGCAGGTTGAGTGGCATGCGCGAAACGCGGCGGTCATGAGAAGGGATATCGCACGACCCGACCTCGCGATCTTCAAGGCGCTCGTGACGGAGGAGAATCAGGTGGTGGATGCTCTCGTCGAGAGGGTCGACGCGGCAGCGACTCGTGGCCTCCTACCAGCCTTCGCGGCGATGGACCAGAACGAGCTTTCCTGGCTTGTCAGGTTGCTTTACCGGCTGCTTCTCACCTCGGTGCAGACGAGCAACAGGATGTTGCTGGTGAACTACCTGGAGGTCACCGGGGCCAGTCGCTTCAAGGCCGGGTTCACGGCGGATGAGGTTTGCCTGTTCCTAAAGCACATGGACGAGACGGTCGTTGGAGCCCTCACGCGCAGGGACGAGCTCAAGAGGCTTGGTCAGGAGACCTACGATCGAATCACCGTGCCGATCGAGCTGGGCATGGAGGAGGTCCGGGGCCAGTACGAGCGGTTTCTGGAGGGAGGAGCGGCCGCACTCGAGGAGCCCGTGGAGTCCGCAGCGGCGGAGCAGCCGTCGGCGCGCGAGCTGCTCGAAAGCACTATCTGGAGCTGTCTGGTACAGAGGAGGTAGGGAAGTGCCCCTGCTCGAGCCACCCTCCGGAGGGCGCCAGTGAGGACGCTCGCGTTCAGGACGAGGTTGCTCCTGGGGTTCACCGTGGTGGTGGGGATCGTGGCAATCGTCAGCACCTGGGCGGGCATGTCGTTCATCTCACAGACGGTCATGAAGGAGGCGATGGTCCGGGTTGAGATGGACCTCGGTACGGCCTGGTCCGCGTACGAGGCGGAGCGCTCGCGGTTGCAGATCGTGGTCAGCATGGCCTCCCAGAACGAGCTCCTCCGGACTGCGTTGCGCTCAGCTAATGCCACAGGGGGGATCACTGGGGAGCTGGATGCTTTCCGGCGGAAGTACGACATCGATTTCGTCACCTTGGTCGACCGGAACGGGAACGCTGTGGCGCGATCTCGCCAGCCGTTCGCGGCCGGGGACAAGGTCTTGCCCAGTGTGCTCATCGAATCCGCCCTGCAGGGGACGGCGAGCAGCGGGACGATAGTGCTGTCCCGCCAAGCGCTCCAGCTCGAAGGAGAGGCGCTGGCCGAGAGGGCCTACATCCCCCTCGTTTACACGGAGCGTGCCATCCCCACCGACAGGGCGGTCGAGGACAGGGGGATGGTCCTGGAGGCGGCGATCCCGGTGCTCGACTCGATGGACCACGTGCTGGGGGTCGTGTACGGGGGCCTGCTGCTGAACCGGAAGTTCTCCCTCGTCGACCGGATACGGGACACCGTGTTCGGGGAGAAGGAATACATGGGAAAGCCCGTCGGCACGGTGACGCTCTTTCTCGGGGACGTGCGAATCGCGACCAACGTGATGCTCGAGGCAGGAACCCGCGCCCTGGGGACGCAGGTCTCGCGGGAGGTGTATCACACGGTCCTCCGTCACGGTGACCGATTCGCCGCTCGGGCATTCGTCGTCAACGACTGGTACCTTTCGGCGTATGACCCGATCAGGGACCCGTCGGGTAAGACCATCGGCATCATCTACGTCGGGTTGCTCGAAAAGAAATATCTCGGCTACAAGTCGAGCCTAGCGTTGCAGTATTTTGGCATCACGTTCCTGTCCCTGCTGCTCGCGGCGGCGGTCGCGCTCTACCTTTCAAGCGGTCTTCGCAGACCGATCATGCGCCTGGTACGAGCAACGCGCGAACTGTCCGGGGGAAGCCTCCAGACTCGGGTCGAGATCACCCATGCGAGCCGGGAAGTCACGGAATTAGGGCAGGCGTTTAACGCCATGGCCGGCGCCATGGAGACGCACACCAGGGAGCTCAGGGAGGTATCCGAGGCAGTGAAAACCGCGTACGATGAGGCGGCTGAGAAGAATCGCGCCTACCTCGAGATGCTCGGCTTCGTCACCCACGAGCTCAAGTCGCCTCTGGCATCAATCGTGTTCGCAATCGGTTCCTTGCGTGACCACATCCTCGGGCCGCTGAACGCCGATCAGGAAGCTCTCCTGAAGGCGGCCTCGATCAGCGCGGACTACCTCCGCGACACGATTGCTAACTACCTCAACCTGAGCCGGATTGAGGAGGGGGAGCTCAAGCTGCACCTGTCGGAGGTCCGCTTCCGCCGAGACATCGTTGGGCCGCTGCTCGACCGCGTCACCGAACTGGCTGCGGACAGGGGCATGCGGGTGGTGTGCGATGTGCCCGACGGGTTGAGCGGGGTGTGCGACCCGGACTTGGTGGGCTCCGTCTTGCAGAACCTGCTCTCCAACGCGATCAAGTACGGTCGGAAGGGTGGCGCGATCCGCGTGCGAGTCCAGGATTCTCCCGAGATCGGCAACCTTCGCTTCAGCGTTTGGAACGAGGGGGAGGGGTTCGACAGTGGGGCCGGCGGAAAGCTCTTCCAAAAGTTCTCTCGCTTGACGTTCGGTGGCGACGACACCAAGTCGGGAACCGGGCTCGGGTTGTTCGTCTCGAAGCAGATCATCGAGAAGCACGGGGGGCGCATCTGGGCCGAGTCCGAACCCGGTCAGTGGGCCGACTTCGTCTTCACGCTTCCGGTCACGCCGCCGGCCCAATCGGACAGTGCCCGGCCAACCTAGGAGGCGTGGCCTTCAAAGGGGCGCTGTTCTTGCGCCCTTGCCAGGAGCGCCTCGATCTTCGCCAGGATTTCGGCGGGCTTGACCGGCTTCTCGATGAAATCGTCGACCGGGAGGAGTGCGGTCCCGACCCGGTCCGAGAAGTCGAGGTGCGTCTTGCTGGTCACGCTCGTCAGCATGATGATGGGGATCTTGGAGTACTTGGCGAAAGGGGACGTTGGCCCGCCGGCCCGGAGCTCGCTGACGACGCGAAAGCCGGCCACGAAGTCCTCCATGATGACGTCGAGGATGATGAGATCGGGCTCGACCTCCGGGATGGAGCGCAGTGCCTCGGCGGCGGAGTGGGCCGCAAAGAACTCGTAGCCCTTGGCCGTGCACACGAGCCTGAAAACATTGACCAGGTTAACGTCATCGTCAATCATCATCAGCTTTCGGCCTGTGCCCATTCCGTACTCCAGTTTTGACGCATGCTACCAGAACCGGCGCACTGCTATTTCATGTCTCTCCGACTTCGGGAGGACCTCCGAGGGCTCTGACTAGTCTTTTCCTCCACCGTGCTCGAAGACGTCCTCAACCTCGTCGATGCCAAACTGGATCGCGGCCGTGATGTAATCGTCGAGCTCTGCAAAGGTCACCGGCCCGGGCTCAGTCGCAAGGGTCTTGAGGCAGACCTCATTGAAAAGGTTAAGCGCGTGGCAAACCTCCTCGGCGGTGAAGCCCTGAGTGCGGCGCCGGTCAGCGAGGTCACGGCAGTAAGACCTGAAGAGGGCCTTCTCCCGTGTCCGGATCGAGCTCATCAGGCTGTGCAGCAACAGCCGGTTGTACCAGTCGTGCTCGTGCTTTGGGATCTGTTCATATCGCTCAGACCTTCTGAGGTGCTGTGGGGCCAGCAGCTGCTCGGTCATGGCGCTGCATATTTCGTCCTCGCGAGCCTCCAGGAGGCGGTGGATCTGGAGATTGGGGTGGACGTGCACGATCTTCATCGCCGCGAGGTTCACGCAGCTCCACTCGGAAGGCCGCGTCTTCCGGTTCTCGAGCAGGAACGGCAGACGTCGGAGGATCTCGAGGCGCGGGCGAGGCGCCCACTGGAGGCGCTGGCGCGTCCGCGACGCGTTCACGGTCATCTTGAGGTCGATGTACCTTGCCATCCACGGACGCTCGAACGGCCGTTCGCCGAGGAGGCGCCCCAGCAGGTCCCGCCCCCACATTCCGGGCCGGCACAACATCCTCGGCATGCCTATCGGCCGCACGGGCTGCCCGAGGGCGGCCATCGTGGCCGATGCAAACAGCTCGCGGTGCGAAATGACCCGGTCGGGGCTGACGGCAAAGACCTCCCTCTCCGACGGAAGCTCGGGCTGCGCCAGCAGCGCGCGCAGCGCCAGGATCGCGTCGCGCACGTGCAGGTACGGGACCGCCGACTCGCCTCGCCCGCCCAGGAGGCGCGCATTCCAGCGGCGGGACAGCCAGGTTTCCAGGAACACGTAGAGCGGCGGGTACTCGCACCAGTCAGAGAACAGTGCCGCAAACCGGACGATGCAGGTGGGGAAGTGCGCCGAGTACTCGCTCAGCATCTCCTCGCCGAGGCGTTTGGTGACCGCGTAGATGTGATCGCCGTCCGGTGCGCTCGTCTCGGTAAGTGCGCCGCCCGGCGGGGGGAACCGGCTCGCGGCCACGGAGCTGGCAAAGATGAATCTCCGCAGCCCCAGCCCCTTCGAGAGCTCCAGCACGTTGCGCAAACCCTCGACGTTGGTGCGCCAGTACTCCGGGTGCTCCTCGCCGGTGAAGTCGTAGTGCGCCGCGAGGTGGAGAAGGACATCGACGCCACCGCTGGCCTTGATTTCCTCGAACACCTTGAGGAGCGGCTCACGGTCACCGATGTCGATCTGGGTCCACGAGATGTTGGGGTGGATGGGTGCGCCGCAATCGTGCTGTGACCGGCGGCCGAGGCCGAAGATCTGATGCGTCTCCTTGATCTCGTCGAGGAGGTGGCGACCCACGAACCCGGAGGCCCCGGTAACTATGACGCGCTGGAGAGACATCTCTTTCTGGATTCTACCGTCTTTTCCTGGCCACGAAACGTCGTGGGCCCGGTCTTGACGGAGTCATGGGGGGTCTGGACATGGGCGGCGCCGGGGATAGCGGGAAACGCTTCCCTACTGTAAGCTGCGGTCATGCGGGGAGCCTGTGGAAGCAGAGCGGTGAACGCCGACGGTCGGCGCGGCGACGGGGGTTCCGATGGCCGAAGTTGCGCGCCCCAGCGAGGAGTTTTTCTACCTCTCCCAGCTGCTTTCGCGGCGGGTCGTGTCGCGGGACGGCGAGCGGGTCGGCCGCCTCATCGATCTTGGCTGCGCAGCGAATGAGGTGTTTCCGCGCGTCCTGACGTACTACGTGCGCCCGGGCCTCCTGGCGCCGGTGACGCTGGCGGTGCCGGCCCCCGCGTTCACGGACGTGCCAAGCGAGACCCTACGGCTTGCGGTGCCGACCGACGGGCTGCAGGCATCCCCCCGGCGGCACCCCGAGGAGATCCTCCTCCGCAGGGAGATCCTGGACAAGCAGATCGTCGACACCGATGGGGCTCGCGTGGTGCGGGTCAACGACGTGCACCTGCTCCGCGCCCGCGGCAGCGAGGTTCGGGTTGTACACGTGGACATCGGCTTCCCCGGGATCGTCCGCCGCCTCGGCTGGGAACGGCCGTTGGACAGGATCCTGAAGCCCGTTGGCCTGCGTGCGAGGGGCTTCGCCGAGGAGCGGCTCCTCTCGTGGCGATATGTCGTCCCTCTGCGGTCAGGCTCGTTGTCCCAGGACCTCCGGCTCAACGTTGCCCAGCACCAGTTGGCGCAGCTCCACCCCGCGGAGCTGGCCGAGATCATGGAGGAGCTGGACCGTTTCGAAAGACCGGCGATCCTGGAAGCCCTGGATGTTCCAAAAGCCGCCCAGACGCTCGCCGAGCTCTCGCCCGAGCTCCAGCGGCTCCTCCTCGAAGCGCTCGACGTCCGACGTGCCAGCGTGTTGCTGAGCACGATGGCACCCGACGAGGCTGCCGACGTCCTCGAGGAAATGCCAGAGCGCCTGAGGGAGCGCCTGGTGAACGCCCTGCCTGCGGCCGACAAGGCCACGGTCACTGACCTCCTGAGCCATGAACCGGATTCCGCCGGTTCGGTGATGAACCCGGAGGTCTTCACCGTGGCGCCAAGCACGACGATCGCGCAGGTGTGGGAGCAGCTGCGAACCGGGCCCGACGAGTTCGTCCGCGGGTACTCGGTGGTGGTCGTGGACGCCGAGCGGCGGCTGCGAGGTGTCGTCTCCCTGGCGGACCTGAT